>JAUWNS010000014.1 GCA_030612485.1 Candidatus Bipolaricaulota bacterium | reverse complement strand
ACGTCAAGCAGTACATCTACCTCCTCCGGCGGCGTCTCGCGGAGGCAAACGCTGAGGGGGCAATGCTGATCGTCAACGCTCCTGGGTTCGGGTACAAATTGGAGATTCCGCTGGTTGAGCAGGATTTGACCGACCATTGATAGCCTTGTGCTGTGCTTAAACGTAGGGTTGTCTCAAACGCAGAAGGGAGGTTCGAGAATGAATGAGAGGATCAGGCGGTGGGTGGTTCTGGGCCTTGCGATGAGTCTACTCGTCTGCGCTGGGTTCTGGGGTGTCGCGCAGGAGGACGCCACATCGATGGATGAGGAGTACAAAACAGTGACGGCTATCCTGTCTCGCATGGCCGGACAGCTTCGACTGGTGACGCTGCTCGCGACCTATTCGATCCTCACTCCCACCCGTGACGATCAACGCCTGTACGCGCAGTACATCGTAAACCTCCTAGAAGGGAAGGAGGGTGAGCACTACGTACCACTTCCCCTGCGACCCGACTTTGCTGAGTCGGTAAGAGTATGGGGTGTATCCATGGACGGGCCCGGGCTGATCGAGAGTGGCCGCATTCTATCCCTAGCTGATAATTTGAAGAGGATTCGCATCTGGATGATTCCCCGGGAGCAAATCCTGTACGCAGCGAAGAATATCACGTTCCTGCTAGCGGCGGCGCTTGAGGAGTCCCTGCAAAGCCTCAGGCCGCGCGACATCGAACAGGCAGCCGATCACATGCGACGCGCCTACGCGTTCGCCTTCACCGCGCTGGGCGAGAGTACAGGGATCAATCCGGGGAGTGTCACTGGGCTCCTCGTGCAACTCAAGGGGTCCCCCTCATGCCGCCCTCAACCGGAGAGCGACACGTAATAGCAACTTACCTTGCATACTATGACTCGGCCATAGAGGTCTTGGTGGCTAATCAAGGAGGAACTTCAGCCTAGAAGGTGGAAGAACGCGGGTTATCCGAGCGAAGGGGACCATCGCCCTCCTCCTGCATCGATAAAGGCTCGTGTGACTGTGCCGGAGAAACATAGTCTGGGCGCTAGGCAATTTTCGTCCATGAACAGGCTAAGAACTATGACAACAGGCTTCCTAAATAAGACGTTCTAATGAGTGCCCCGCATCCTTGGGTCAAATGCATCGCGCAGGCCATCCCCCAAGAAATTAAAAGACAAAGTCGTCAGAGTAAGGGCAGCCCCAGGCACCAAGCACTGCCAGGGAGCGACGCGGATTGCCTGATAGGTCTCGGAGATCATGAGTCCCCAACTGGGAATGGGAGGAGTAACTCCAAGGCCAATAAAGCTGAGGAACGCCTCGGTGAGGATGTACCCGGGAATAGCGAGTGTCTCAGCGACGATGCAGGGTCCGATGATATTGGGGAGTACGTGGCGGAACACGATTCGTAAATTGCTCGCCCCGCTCGCCCGTGCAGCCTCGATGAACTCTTTTCGTTTGACGGAAAGCGTCTGTCCCCTGGCCAAGCGAGCCATTCCGATCCAGTTTAGAAGCCCGAGGGCAACGAAAACAAAGAACAACCCCCCCATCGCCTTGTCTATGTCAGTCAGCACCCCGGTGAGCCCCACTCCACCTCTGCGGCCCACTGCCTTAAAGTAAGCCTGGAGAAGAATGATGAAGATTATCAGAGGAAAGCCATACAAAAAATCGACGAACCGCATCATAACGTTGTCGACACCTGTGCGAGCGAAACCAGAGATGACCCCGTAAACCAATCCAATAAGCAGACTCACCGTGGATGCCACCAAGGCAACAGCAATCGAGATGCGGGTCCCATAGAGTGTTCGGCTGAGTACATCTCGCCCAAGATAGTCAGAACCAAGAAGGTAGCCAGGGCTTCCGGGCGGCAGATCCCTGTTACGAAAACTCACTTTCGCATATGGATAGGGCGCGATCCATTGCTTTATCTCCACTCCAAATATTTTAGAAATAATCAAGCTGTCTGGACAGAAGGATATAATAACTAAGCAGATAATAAATACACCGCCTACGACGCCAGCCTTGTTCTTCAAGAGCTGCCGAAATGCCTCACGTACAGGTCCACGCGACAGCCTTGCATTACCTTTGAGGTTCTCTAATGTCTTTCTTCTAAACATCATCCTCCTAAAAGTTAGTCATAGCGGATACGTGGATCGAGCCAGCCGTAGCTGATATCGACAAATAGATTGCCGAGCACTAATAACACGGCGTACACAAGCGTAACGCCCATTACAACCGGGTAATCACGATTTGTTATACTGGTGACGAAGTACTTCCCCATTCCAGGAATCCCAAAGATCTGTTCCACAATCAGGCTACCGGTGACCACAGCGGCGATCATCGGCCCAAGCACGGTCACCACAGGAATGAGGCTATTCCTAAGAGCGTGAACGATCACGACTCGCCCTGTCGACAGGCCTTTGGACACCGCTGTTGTTATGTAATCCTCGCGGATGACCTGGAGCAAACTCGCCCTCGTCAGTCTACCTATCCTTGCCGAGAACGCGGTCCCCAAAGTGAATACGGGAAGTGCAGCATGCATCCAGAACTTAGCGGTCATCGGGGGAAATACACCTAGAATGAGCTTGGTGTAGTCTGTTCCCCAACGTGCGGCCGGAAACCAGCCGAGTAGAAGGGCACATGTCCATATTAGAAATGGGCCAAGGACCATGTTAGGAACCGCAAGTCCGATTACTGTGAAAAACGTTGCGCCATAGTCGATCATCGTATTCTGTCTCATCGCAGCGATAACCCCAAGAGGGATGCCTATGAGCAGCGCAAGCAAGATGGACAGAACCCCCAGCTGCGCTGATATAGGAAACGTTTGCATGATGATCTCATTGACTGTGCGCGTCCGGCTGAAGAATGAGGGCCCAAGATCACCGCGTAGCGCATCCCAGATCCAGTGCACCATCTGCAGATAAACGGGCTCATCAAGGTGATACTTGCGCTCCAGATTCTTGACTACGCTCGCGGGCAACTGTTTTTCGCCCGCATAATCAAAAGGACCCCCAGGAAGCTGATGGGCCAAAAGGAAGACAGCAATCATGATTGCAAGTAAGACAGGAACAGCCCACAAAATTCGCCTAATGATATACTGCGTCATATTCCACGCCTCCAGGCTGAGTCATAGGCTCCACCTAAAAAAATTACGATTGCTAAGCTTAACTGAGCCTCCTTGTGAAGTCAAGATTATGTCAAGGCGTACTACCCAGCAGCAAGCGGAGAATGGAAAACCACAGTGGAGGCTGTTGCGGAAACTCCCTTACTTCATGAAGCAGATCTTTACTTCGAGGGTGTAGTAAGTCCCTTTACGATGTAGGCTTCTTCTAGAATAAGGTCCATCAGTTCTGCTCCTCCCTCCCTTAGCTTTCGAACTTCCTTGTGGGGGGCACCGTTCTTTATCAACCACCTCATTTACCAAGCGCTTATCCTGGTAACGATGTCTTGGTGCACCCCTCAAGCTGGACACGTTGGAGCCGAAATTGATACATACCATGGGGCCGACTTAATCCCTTGTTCAAACTCCACCGGACTGACATAACCAAGTGCCGAGTGTAACCGCTCTTGATTGTATATCAGTTCGATGAACTCGCCAATCCTCTCCTTCACTTCCGTAAACGTCCGGTACTCCGAAACATAGCCCTCCTCTACCTTCAACGTCTTCATGAAGCTCTCCGCTTGCGCATTGTCATAGGGATTCCCTTTGCGAGACATGCTGATAATGAACTTGTGTTCCTCGAGAATCTCTATGTAGTCATCCGCTGCATACTGCACACCACGGTCGGAATGGTGAATACACCCCGCAGAAGGGTTCCGCGCAGCAATGGCCGCCCTAAGCGCGGCACAGGTCAGCGCAGCATCAATGTGCCGCGACAACGCCCAACCAACAACCCGGCGCGAGTAGGCATCGAGAATCACCGCCAGGTAGACAAAGCCGTTCAGCAAGCGAATGTAGGTGATATCCGCCACCCACACCTGGTCCACCCCAGTGATGATCGTGTCTCCGTAAACGTTCGGATATACCCGGTAAGGATGATCGCTGTCTGTGGTCCTTACAAAACGGCGCTTAGCCCTACACAACAGATCCGCCTCCCGCATCAGCCGCAGGACACGCTTGTGATTGACCCGGAACTCCTCGCGCTGCAATTGAGCTGTCATACGGCGATATCCATAGCGCGGGAAACGTAGTGCCAGTTCCTCGAGTCGCTTGCGGATATCCGCGTTCTCTTTGCGCTTGGCTTCGTCTACACGAGACTTGTAGTAGTACGTACTGCGCGGGATATCCATCACTCGACACCCCCGCTTGATCGATTCGAGATTGGTCTGCTGATCGTGGAGGAACTCTCGTTTTTCCGCAATAGAGCGAAGCGCACGCCCTTTTTTAACAGCTCGTTCTCCATCGTCAACCGCCCGACCATCCGTTCCAGTTCTTTGATCCGCTCCTCCTTGTCCGAAGGGCCCGCAACCTCTTCTAACTTCCCTTCTGCATAGCGCTTCCTCCACTGCAGAATTAGATTGTCTGAGACACCATACCGGCGGGCCAACTGTGCCTGGGTAGCTTCCCCTGCCAGAAACTCCTCAACGACCTGACTCTTAAACGCCTTGCTGAACTTCCTGTTGCCTGCCATGAAACATCCTCCTTGCGGCCCTCCAGACAATTTAGTGATTCCTTCACCCATCTGTCCAGTCGCAGGGGTTCACTTCATTTTCTCTCGCCCGCTCGCTACGCTCACTCAAGCCGCAAAGATCGCTAAGAAAGGCTTTCTGTTTTTGTTCTTTCCCCTGTGCAAGGCTTTTGTTCTTTCTCATCACTCGTCACTGCTTCCCGACTTTGGACCTTGGACTTCGGACGCTGGGCTTCCTCCTACGATTCACCACTTACGACTTACCATTCACCATTTTCCGCCCGTCCCTCAACCCCGCTTCACGGCTTTGCGAGGGGGACAGTCTCTTTCTCTCGCCCGTTCGTTATCACTCACTCAAGCCGCAGAGATCGCCAAGGGGTACAGCTAAACATCACCATTCTGGAAGGCAAGCAAGACAGCATCTGACCCTTTGAATGGCACTTGCTTTCCAGTAGTAGAATGGATAGCATAAAAAGTGCTGGGAACCGGGGGGATTATATTAGTGATGGAGCTTTTTGGTGCCTGAGAGACAATTCCCTACTTGCTTCCTGTTCGGCTAGACACCGGAATTAGACACTATCATAGAACGGAAAGTGGAAGAGTAGTGGAATTCCTGGTTCAGCTAGAGATCAAGGTTGCTGGATCTTGGAGGGCAGCCATCCGTTATGATACCGCCCATGGATTCACGCACATAGACAGATATAACCAGAAGGGAGAGGCAAGGAAAGAGGTTCTCAAACTAAGCTACAGTGAAGCTTTGACCCGAGCCGAACGAGATATCAGGGGAATTGGTCTATCTACCGGCACCGGTTTTTGCGAGGAGGCTTTCCATGAGCAAACTGAAGGAGATGGTTGACAGGAACTTAGATCTAATTTTCGAGTTCGAGAAATACATCCTGGAGCATCCAGAATACGCCGAGAGGATTCCCCAAGAAGCTACCATCTCCATGCAACTTGAAGGCGACGAGGAATTCAACCGTTGGGCGAGGGAGACAGCGAGCGAGCAGGCTGAAGAGGGACAGAGGGTGGTCTACATCACAATCACTAAGCTGGGCCCCGTCCACTCACGCATTGAGGAATTGAAGTTAGAAACGGTAAGCCGCTAGCCCAAAAGCCTAAGGGTGTGCCCTCCTCCGTCGCCGTTTCGCCCCGTCCCTGCGTCTCTGAAATTCTCAGAACGGTAAATCTCCGCGTAGAAAGTCACGATTCAAGATCCGACCTTGGGACTGCTGTTTTTTGACTGTTGCTGGATGATTTCAGCCAAAGCGCGGAGAGCCTGATTGACGGATGTGGCATCGGAAAAGATCTTCGCCACATCGGGATCAAGCACGATGACGTTACTGCCTTGCATGTAGCGCTCGGCATATTTCCCTCGCACACCTGGACTGAAGTCGTACTCGTCCAGCATATCTGGATCACGGTGACTCATAGGTGCCTTCTTCATACGTCCTCCTTTCACGCTGTGTTGGGTGACGTGCGCTGATGATGCGAATAGTATCCCCCCGTTTTGCATGTACGACAACCAGCGTTCGATGTCGGTATGACTGCCAAATAGTAATAAGACGTTCTTCTGTCGCTGAGTGGCGGGGATCGTCAATGTTGAGGGACAATGGATCGCCAAATACCGTGGCAACCTCCTCAAAAGAAACACCATGCTTCTTCCGGTTCCCTTCTGCCTTATGCTCATCCCATTCGAAGGTGAGACCCATTAGCTTCCTCTGCTTCCGTCCTTTGCACCAGGCGGCGGCCAAGCTCAGCCACCGTGCAAGTCTTGCAAAGTCTATCTCAACATAAAGAGAATGTGCAAACGAGAAAGCGGGGTCTACCAGACCTTCGTTCTTGGCGTTTTTGGTGTCATCCGTAAGGATCTCATGGCAAGACTGCTACCCTGAATGCCAAGGTGCCGTCTACCAGATCACCGGTCATGAACTTCCTGGAGCTCTGCTTCTCTGCCATCAGCGCGATCGCGAAGCGCGTCGGCAAGATAAGAAAACACCAAGAATGAAGGTCTCATATCTATCTGAGACGACTCTCATCTTTGTAAAGGACAGAATGCCGGTGTATAATCATACTGTCAGTATGAAAACGGGATGATAAATGTTATGCAAGGAAAGAAAAGAGTAACAATCAGCCTCGACCCCGTGCTTCTTGCGGCAGTTGATCAGAGAGTAGATCGATCGGCTGGCGATTCTCGAAGCGCCATAATTGAGGCTGTTCTACGAGATTGGTCCAAAGTACGCCGCTTCGAGCAGCTTGAGCGGGAGATTGAAGCCTATTATTGCTCTTTGTCAATGGCTGAGCAAGAAGAAGATCGTCAGTGGACCAGGGGCGTTGCCGCGGATAGCAAACGCTTATGGGAATAGCATGCCTTATCCTCGTCGGGGTGAAATCTGGCTTGTAAGATTTAAGAACCAGCCGCAAGATCGGAAGGCCCGCCCTGCACTTGTCGTATCATTAGATGTGCGGAATCGCTTGGCCGGTGATGTAATCGTTGTTCCTCTTTCAACTATGTCTCGTCCTGCCCCAACTCACGTTAAACTGCCAGCGGGCGAAGGTGGACTGGATCGACAATCGATTGCCAAGTGCGAGCAGATTGCCACGCTCGATAAATCCCTCCTTCTTCGAGGACCTTTTGCTGGTAAAGTCTGTTCCGGATTGATGCGCGAAGTCGAAGACGCGATCCTATGCGCGCTTGGAATTCTAATGGACTAAACCAAGGACCGCTCTTTAGTGCTACCTGTCTGCCGACCAGGCAGAAGAAACGTATTCCCTTTCTCTCGCCCGTTCGTTATCACTCGCTCAAGTCGCAGAGGTGTTGCAACGCAAGATTGCCAAGGGATATTTGTTTTCACTCTTCGCGTCTCCGTGTCCCCGCGTCTCCGCGTCGCCCTCTCTCCCCCCGCGTCTCCGTATCCCCGTGTCGCGCCCTCGCTCTGTGTCCCTGGAATTCTCAGAACGGTAACCCCCTGCGTAGAAAGTCACGATTCAAGATCCAACCCCGGTGCACGCGCGGTTGTCTATGGTGGGAGGAAGCTGTAACAGCAAATGGCCAAGCAGGCCTGCCACGGGGTTGGGGTTTGCCTGAGCGATAAACAGGGCTATCATTAACACTTAGGAGGTGTTGAGATTTGGAGTGGAAGGAGCGTATCTCGATCGATCCTAACGTGTGTCATGGCAAGCCTTGCATCAAGGGCACCCGGATCATGGTCTGGATCATCGTAAGCTGCCTAGCAAATGGCGACACCATCGAAGACGTGCTTGAAGCTTATCCTTCCTTGAGCCGCGAGGCTGCGTTGGCTGCACTGGCCTACGCAGCCGAAATGACCCGGAAAAAAATCGTTCCAGTATGAGAGTAGTAGACACGGATAGCGCTCACTTCACCTCCTAGATGAATGCCTCATTTAGACATTCACACTGTGAGGTATAGCACTCTGTCTGAAAGAAAGCCAATTTATGCCACCAGATGCTTCACGGATCCAGGTGTTAAGTGTAGACTCCAGGCTTTTGCTCGCTCCAACGTGTGTAGACCTCCTCCGTTCGAGGCGAGCCCTCTGAGATTTGCCCGGCATATTGGGTAAACTTGCTGGAGAAGGTTGATGGCTGTACGATGTTGTGTGCAAGGAGCAAGGTCAATATGGAAGCGAGAAGATATGGGTCGGGAAGAGCGATACTAGCGGACGACGCCCACCGCCGCTATATTGCGGGGCAGCGAGCTAATCATTCTTCGGTGGGAGAGCAAATAAAAGCGATAGAGGAAAATTATCAGCGTATTACAGACGACAGTCGTTCATTTGACATTTGCTTCTGGCAATCTCAAGGGGCATACGCCATTTTTGAGGCCGTATCCGACATGCTGCGCGACTATTTCTTAATTCGAGGTAAGGATGCTGACGAGTTCCGACTTCAAAGAACTGTTGAATCTTTTCGAAAAGCATGATGTTCGTTACTTGGTGGTGGGTGGCTACGCAGTAATGAAGTACAGCGAGCCACGATTCACAAAGGACCTTGACGTATGGATAGCGACTGATTCTGATAATGCAATTTCGGTATACGCTGCGTTGAAGGAATTCGGCGCACCACTCGCAAACCTCATGGCAGATGACTTCACTCAGAAAGATTATTTCTATCAGATAGGGAGACCTCCTCTGCGAGTTGATGTTATGATGTCGATTCCAGGAGTCGAATTCGAAGAGGCGTGGAAGAATCGCGAGTTGGTCAGACTGGGTGGTGTTGAAGTACCGTTCATTTCGAGACCGGACCTGATCCTTGCAAAAAAAGCGAGCGGAAGGCCGCAAGACAAGATCGATATCGAAAAGCTCAAGGAAGCCGAGCGATTGGATTCACTCGACAAGGGATAGCGCGGTGGTGGATCGATCCTCCTCTGGCCTTGTCGCGGTGAAACCGCAAGCAACATTCGCTCCAACGCGCGTATGCTTTCCTCGCTGTTTAGTGTGGGTAACCGGCCAGCGATGTTGCTGCGTAGACACGCTCGGCTTCGGAGTAGCTGCTTAAACCGACTCGAACGTTAGAATGACCCACTCGGAACAGCACGGCATCCTCAAAACCATACGGGCCTCCGGCCTTGCTTCGCAACCGGCTTCCTGGATTTCTTAGAGCAGGATTGCGAGCACGCGCTAGTGGTCAGTTACCCGCTTGAAACAGCTCGGAGCCGAAATGTTTGCGCTTCATCGTTTCATCCTCCTTACCAGGCTAGGAACCGTCTTTGCGAGAGGCACAAGCTTTTCCTCTCGCCCGCTCGCTACGCGCACTCAAGCCGCAAAGGCCGCCAAGAAAGGCTTCTCTATGTTCTTTTCCCTTCTTATCGCTTCTCTTGGCGTTCTCTGCGTCTCTGCGAGGGAATGCTTTTGTTCTTTCTCATCACTCGTCACTGCTTCCCGACTTTGGACCTTGGACTTCGGACGCTGGGCTTCCTCCTACGATTCACCACTTACGACTTACCATTCACCATTTTCCGCCCGTCCCTCATCACCGCTTCACGTCTTTGCGAGAGGCACAAGCTTTTCCTCTCGCCCGTTCGTTGCATTCACTCAAGCCGCAGAGGTGTCGCGACACCAAGATCGCCAAGGGATATTTGTTTTCACTCTTCGCGTCTCCGTGTCACCCTCTTGCTTTGTCGCCGCGTCCCTGCAATTCTCAGAGCGGTAGATTCCCGCTTAGAAACTCACGATTCAAGACCAGACCCCAGTGCGCGCTAGTAGTAGTGACATGCGTTACAGACTAGAGCTTGGGAAAATCCTATAATGGGAATGCTCATGGTCCTGGGAAGTGGATGCGAAGAGCGAGATAATTTTGGAATATCCGGAAGGCTACATGATGCAGAGAGGAGGCAAGAGAGAGATGCAAAATAAGAGGGGAGTTGCAGTCGCTGCGTTTATAGCTGTCGTGAGTATGATCCTACTTTTTTGTGGCGGGGTTTCGGTGTGGGCGAGTGTAACAATGTACGTCGACAGTAGTAACTTAGGGCCGTCGCTTGGTACCCAATACGCGCCTTTTCACACGATCAACGAGGCTCTTGACGAAGCAAAATCAGGGGACACGATTATCGTGGCGTCGGGTACCTACAATGAGGCGGTACCTGTTACGGTGGATGATCTGACGATCCTGGGGCCGAACGCCGGCGTTTCCGCGGGAGTTAACGTTGGAGACAGGAAAGCCGAGGCGGTCATCACTGGCGGGTTGACCATCAACGCGAAGAACACGATGATCGATGGCTTTGCAATCCAGGCAATCGGGATAACGGTAGAGAACGGAAAATCCGGCTCGGTCATCGCTAACAACGTTTTTTTTGGTCCAGCAGGAGTAAACGCGATTTCCCTAGACACTAATGCAAATATCACCATAACGAATAACTGCTTTGAGAATTGGGATATCGGTATTGAGAGCAGTAAGTCAACAAGGCTTTCAATAACGGGAAATGTATTTGCGAATAACACTGTCTACGGTGTGGAATTTTCCGAATCTACAATCGAGGAATGCTCTGGGAACGCTTTCAGAAATAATGGGACTGGTTTCTACGCGAAGAAAGTTAAAGCAGGATTGGCTCTGCATTCTAACTCTTTCCAAGGTAACGCATGGGCGGTCGAAAACGGAGATCCTGATGATGAGAAGACAATCGATATCGACGCCCGCAACAACTGGTGGGGCGACGTATCTGGCCCGTCGTGGGCCGGCCCAGGATTTGGAGATCGGGTAAGCCGTAACGTGCTCTTCGACCCATGGCTGATATACGATCCTAGTCCTTGGTTTCCACCTCCTGCTGGAGTGACGCCCGTTTCCCCAACAGGGGATCCTGAAACAGACGTAGTTGATGAGACATTGCGTGCTCAAGTGGTGAAGCCCGGACAGAAGAATGTCATTCTGCAAAATGTGGTAGTAAAGGATCCAGGGGGGGATGGAGACAAGATCGGGGATAGGCACCCTACCGACATCTCCATTGTGACTATCAAAGCCACGGAGCTCCTTGCTGAAAATGGGAGGATTGACAAGATCAGTCTTGTTGTGGATAGCAACGAAAATGGAACCTTCGAACCCGGGCAAGACGTCGTACTTGCTTATCGTACATTAGCATTTGCGGATCCAGCTGTTAACTGGTTTGTGCAAACGGATTCCGTTACTTTCGGTGTTCGTGGTAAGAAGCTATTGCAGGTACCGGACAAGGGAGAGGTGCGGCTGTTTGTGGTCGCTGATATCTCCCCCACAGCACGTATCGGTGAAAGGATCCACACGAGTGTCTTCCTAGAGGCTGAGGATGATCTTTCATCTCCCGGGTCGATGAGTTCAAATTTCGAAGATTATATGTTGCCTGCTGAGGCAAGCTTTGATACCATAGCTGCCTTTGCTACCGGGGACAAAGAAGCAAACTTGATCGACGAGACGAAGAGTGCTTCTATTATCAACGGGCAAAAACAGGTGGTGATTCAGGAGTTTGTTCTTCAAGACCCTGATGGTGGAATAGACTCAACATCGGATGGGCATCCCACCTGGATTCATACGATGGTTGTCCGTTCTACGGCCGGAAGCACGATTACCGCCGAAGATATTGACAAAATGTGGATCGTAGAAGAGACGGACGGGATTCCAGGATACTCCATTGGGGATTGGAAAGTGGAAGAAAAACCGGTGGCAGGACAACAGATCGATCTGAAACGTGATGGAGTACGTTTCGGTGATCCATTACGTGAAAACTATCCTTTTATTGGCCGGTTTTGGCAAGAGGCCCGCTTCTATATTGTGGCTGACTTCAAGGATTCGTTGAAGGATGGAGATTGGCTCAAGGTGGAGACTAAGGTAACAACCAGCGACCCGTATAATGTGTCATGGATAGATCCCCAGAACAACCCATATGATGCTAAAAGCTCAGATATCGAGAATCCGAACTTGGTCGCGAGCAACGGCGTAGTGATGGGCGCTGCCAGCGGATCTGGAATCCCTCAAGTAGGAGGCGACGTCAACGGCGATGGGAAAGTTGATGTTTCCGATGTACGGTTGGTCTCTAGGTTCATCCTCAAGGTTAACGGGAGCGATCTGAGCGCCGCGCAGAAGATAGCGGCAGACGTGGCACCACCGCATATCCCACCCGATACGAATATCGATGTTACGGATGTGCGTTGGCTCTCTCAGGTAGCGCTGGGACTAAAAACCCTGTCAGCGAAGGCGGTTAATGTTAATCCTCTGGCGACGAGCACCTCTGTGAAACTGGAAATCGATCAGGATGGGCGGCTCAACGTCTCTGGCACAGCTTCTGCCATTGCCGATTTACAGGGACGGCTCCTGTTTGATCCTGCCGTGCTACATATCACCGAGGTTATAGGGTTGAATGGGTTCACGGTGTTGGGGAGTACGATCGACAATGACAAGGGCGCGGTACGTTTCATCGTGGCGAATCTGTCAACTCAGCCGGCGCTCGAGAGGGCAGTGATGCAGTTCGTTACCAACGGGGATCCGACCCAGGCAGTGGTCTATATGGAGGTTCTCCGGGATGTCCAGGCGCGGAATGTGCCGTATCAGTTCCGGGGACGCTTGAGTAATCTTGAGTTTGGTCACTCTCCGAACCCGGTTACCGATGTGCATACAGCGACATTTGAGGTAACAGGCCCGATGGCGACGTTGGTCGAGGCGATCAAGGTTCAGATCTTCGATCTCTCCGGCCGGTTGGTCTACGAGAGCGTGGAGGTCTATGGCACAAGCCTCGATTGGCATACAGATAACAACTACGGGGAGTACCTCGCCAATGGGGCCTATCTGTACAAGCTGTATGCCCTGCTCAATGATCAGTGGGCCATCAGTAAGACGAAGATGCTGGTGATCCTCAGGTAGATCGTTAATCGAGAACATGATTCCGGCCCTGGGGCGGAAGGTCCTGGGGCCATTTTTGGTTTGAATAGCTGATTGTTGATAATAGGGCTGCAACCTGTATCACCTTTGGAGGAATCACCCGCTAATTTTGGGGTGACTACAGACAGTGTTGAGGGTGACATCTGTCTTTGAATAGAACTTCTCTCCCCCCTATCCTTGGCTCAAGATTCATGCTACCCATTGGAACAAATGCTTTCATTAGGGGGGGAAGATGAAGAGTAAAATATTGTGTGCGGTGCTGGTGAGTCTTCTTGTCGTGCCGGTATTGGCATACGGAGTAGCAACGATTACGGTCGAGAATGTTACCGCTCCTGTAAAGGGGAAAGCCACGATTGATATCACCGTTAGTGGTGTTCCCAGCCCAGGGGTCGCCACTATCCAGGGGGAGATCACTTTTGATCCTAAGGTACTCAGTATCGATACCGCGAAAGGAGAAAACGGCCTTGAGGCTTGGGAAGGATGCGATTTTTACTACCCCCCACAAGTGGATAACACTAACGGATCAGTGCTCTTTATTGCGGGCATCACTGGTACTACGGGGCCCACAACTGGAGTGATACTCCGCCTTAACGTGAACGCGGAGGGGGCTGATGGGGAGAGTTCACCGGTGGCACTTGAGATGAGCGTCTTTCGGGATGCAAATGACAAGGATATAGATAAGCAAGTCTATAACGGTCTTTTTACTATCTCTTCAGACCAACTTCCAACTGCGAATTTTTCGTATTCTCCGCTTCATCCGGTAACAAAGGACGAAGTTAACTTTTACGCAGATGATACGGAAGGAAGTTGGACTTGGCGTTTTGGAGATGGGAGCCAGGAATCTGCCTTGCAAAACCCGACACATACATATGATGAGCCAGGGACCTATTGGGTGACCTTGAGTGTTGATAGAAGCAATGGCCTGAGCGCCACGCATTCCGAAGAGATTCGCGTTGGTAACGCTCCACCAACTGCAAGCTTCACCTTCAGCCCCAGTAGTCCGTATCCGGGGCAGTCCGTCGCGTTCGATGCAAGTGATTCTTCGGATATAGATGGTAGCATTGTCCAGTATCAATGGTCCTTTAGTGATGGTAGCCCCGTTCTATACACTACGGCAAAGATCGTTCACCATTCCTTCCCTGCGGCAGGATCATATAGTGTGAAACTTACGGTGGTGGATGATCAGGGGACTACTGGTGATCTCACAAAGGCTGTGCCGGTACAAGCGGGAGGGGCAGGGGGAGAGAATATCCCGCCAGTTGCTGTTATTAATGTCGAACCAGAAGCAAATAAGGCTAAGATAAATCAGATTGTCCATTTTGATGCTGCTGACTCCAAGGATGAAGATGGAAAGATCGCAGCCTACGAGTGGAACTTCGAGACCGACGGCACATATGATGCCACTGGAAAGACAGCGGAACACATTTACAGTACGGTTGGCGTCTACACAGTTACGTTGAGGGTTACCGATGATGAGGGGGCGTTTGGTTTTGCAACCGCGGTCATCTCAATCCAGTTTGCCAGTCCTACTGCGGACTTTACTTTCGACCCTTCTAGCCCAAGTATCCAAGATGTTGTGAGCTTCGATGGAGGTGCTTCTTCGGATAAAGATGGGTGGGTCCAGTTTTACGCTTGGGACTTTGACAGCGATGGGGTGATGGATGCTACTGGGAAGTTTGTAAATCACAAATTTACCACTCCTGGAACTAAACGGGTGAGCTTGACGGTAACAGATAACGATGGGGCAACGGGTACCACGACAAAGCCGGTCTTCGTGCGAGTGAACACCATTCCAAAAGCCGATTTTACCTTTTCACCTGAAAGTCCAACTGTCGCGGATACGATCGCTTTCGTCAGTACATCTAGCGATTTTGATGGGGCAATCATCGCTTGGCAGTGGGAGTTTGGGGACGGAGAAACAAGCGATGTTCAGTCGCCTTCGCACAAGTATGCCACCGCTAAGACATACATTGCCAAGCTCACTGTCACGGACAATGACGGGGCGACTTCCAGCGCAACCGAGAACATCACCGTAAGCGAACCGGCGAATGTGCTTCCTGTTGCAAACTTCAGTTTCGCACCGGCAGGGCCACAGATAAGTCAGTCGGTCCAATTCACCGACCTTTCCACCGACGCGGATGGAACGGTCGCCGGGTGGGATTGGGACTTTGGTGATGGAGAAACGAGTACCGATAAGGATCCGACTCATAAATATACCACGGTGGGAATCTATACGGTGGCCCTCACCGTTACCGATAACGAGGGGGCGTTGAGCACCGAGCTGAAAAAGCAGATTACCATCGGCCAGGCAGGAGCGGCGATTGTAACTTACAGTTACCCCAACCCGAGTTCCACGCAGGCGCACATCGTCTACTCTTACCCGGCAGGGGCGACCGACATCACGCTGAGCATATTTAGTGTCACTGGTGCTCGCGTGTTCTTGGAGGATCTGCTGGCAACCGACACAGAGTACTTGTGGGGTTTGCGTTCGAACAGCGGCGATTCACTCCCGAACGGCCTCTACTTCTGTGTAATCACCGCGAAGGATGCTTCCGGAAAGACGATAAAATCAGCGATCTTTAAGCTCCTGATCGTACGATAAGGAGGGGGACATTGTGAAGAGGTTATACTTATTGGTGCTTGTGGCCCTTCTCGGGGCGGGGTTGTGGACCCTTCCTGGTCTGGGAGGCGAGACCGCGGTCTCGGTTCTCGATATCGACCCGGGTGTGCAAATAATGGGCGTAGGCGGGGCTGGCGTTGCCCTTGCAGAAGGGGCGGAGACGCTCTACTATAATTCAGCTGGACTCTCTGACCTTGAGGGTATCAGCTTCAGCTCGTTCTACTCCTCGCACATGGGAGTAGCGAGCTACAGCGCGTTCTCGTTGACGTTCCGTAATTGGGGAGTTGGCTTTCTCATGTTTGATTCAGGCAATGTCACGGGGTACGACGCCAGTGGTAATCCAACGGACACGCTCTCCTACGGGAGCCACGCGATCCTGTTTGGATTCGGTGTAGATCCCAAGGACCTCGCCTTCATACCTGCCCTTCCGATCGATTTCTCTCTCGGTGGACGGATCAAGTATGTCTCGGCAACGGTTGGGGATGCGAGTGGGAGCGGTTTCGCCTTCGATCTCGCCTATCGCATGACCTTTCCCGATATGCGCGTGGGACCGGTCGGAGTGAGCGACCTGGCGTTTGGCCTCACGGCGACGAACCTGTTTGGCGGCCTGAACTACGATGCACATAGCGAGTCGCTGGGGATGAATCTGCGCTTAGGTGGGTCGGCGAGGATCGCCGATACCGTCCTTATAACGAGCGATCTCGATCTCTCGGGTCAGTTTCACGCCGGGGCGGAATACACTCCCGTTCAGAACTTTGCCATTCGTGCCGGCATGCTAACGCAGTCGGGGGTTATGTCCCTCACCCTGGGGTTGGGGATCAACGTCGAGGGATTCCTCATCGATTACGCCTATGTCGGTCATCCGACCTTGCCCGGAAGCCATCGCATCTCTTTAGCGATCGACTTCTCCGGGCTCAACCTGAGGGCGTTCGGAACCTCGCTGGGGCAACTACTGCCCTAAAAAGCGATTTAGTGATTTAGCGATTGAATCATTGAGTGATTGAACACCCTCATTTTCCGATCATTCAATCGCTCAATCCTCCGATCGCTCAATCATTCAATTTCTCCATTCCTGTTCCAGTTCGTCGAGCTCATCGCTTTCGATCGCCTCACGGATCCCTTCCATCAACCGGACTAGGAAGCGAAGGTTGTGAATCGTGGCGAGTCTGTAGAAGGAGAACTCACCCGAACGGCAGAGGTGGCTTAGGTAGGCGCGCGAGTGATGGCGACACGTAAAGCAGTCGCAAGTTTCATCGATCGGCCGTGGGTCGTCGCGAAAGCGAGTATTGCGCAGGTTGATCCGGTGGCGGGGTTCGCCCTTCAAGAAGACGGTGCCGTTACGGGCGATGCGCGTCGCAGCTGCGCAGTCGAAGGTGTCAACCCCGCGCCGCACACCGGCGAATATGTCCTCGATCTCCCCTATTCCAAGGAGATGCCGCGCCTTCTCCGCCGGGAGAAGGGGGACGGTCCAGTCGAGGACGTGGTGCATCTCCTCCTTCGACCTGCCGAGTGATCCCCCGATAGCGTACCCGCCAAACGGCATCTCGCCGATCACCCGTGCGCTCTCCTTTCTGAGATCTTCGTACGCACCTCCCTGCACGATCCCGTACAATAGCTGCTCTGTATTGGGATAGGAGTGGTTATCAGCAGTCTCCTCGAACGCGTGCAGCGCACGCCGGGCCCAGCGGTGTGTCCGTTCCATGGCCGCTTTGGTGTAGGCGTAGTCGTGCAATGGAGAGGTGCACTCGTCGAGGACGAGAATGATATCTGCCCCGAGTTTCCGTTCGAGTTCGATCACGCTCTCCGGGGAGAAGAAGTGCTTCGATCCGTCGATGATCGAACGGAAAGTAGCTCCTTCCTCGGTCAGCTGAACAAGGGACTTCCCCTGCCGGTAGTGGTTTGCTCGCGGCTGCGGGTCTTCATCGGGGAAGATCGAGGCGACCTTTCCAACCCCGTGCTCCTTCCCCGCTCCCAGGCTGAAAACCTGGAATCCCCCCGAGTCGGTCATCGTCGGACCACACCAGCCGGAGAAACCATGCAGCCCGCCTAAGGAAGCGACCGTCTCTTCCCCCGGACGCAGGTGCAGGTGGTACGAGTTTGAGATGACGATCTGAACACCGATATCGACGAGTGCCTGCGGCTCGACCGCCTTCACCGTTGCCCGTGTGGCCACAACGACAAACGCCGGCGTATTCACAGTGCCGTGCGCGGTGACGAGCCTTCCCGTACGGGCGAGTAGTCCCTTATGGCGGTGCTGGAGTATGAACATCGATCTGCTCAGGTGGCGTCCTCCTCAAGATGTAGACGCGATGGTACCCCAAAGGAGGGGCGTGAGAAAAGGGGTAGGGGGTCCTCACGGTTGAGGTGAGGTGGCTAGAAAAAGCTTGCGCCTCTCGCAAAGACGTGAAATAGTGATGCGTAATGAGTGAAGGGTTATGAGAAAGAGCAAAAGTGCTTTCTCGCAAAGACCCGTCTGCCTTGCCTGTCGCGCGTCTCCCCTTCTCCCCCTCTCCTCCTTCGTGCTCTTCGTGTCCTTCGTGGTGAAATAAGCCCTAATCCCGTCTTCCATGCGTGATCGGTTAAGAGTTATCGACACCTGCTCTCGCATTCCGGCACGGCTTTTATCACGAATGACACGAATGGCCTCTGGCCTTGCTTCGCAACCGGGACGAATCCCAAATTCAGGATAGACTCCCGTCTGTTGCTATCCTTCATGGATGGCAGATTCGCGCCATTCGTCCTTTTATTCGTGCTATTCGTGATTTCAGCTTTGACTGCTAACTGCATACCAAGCGCAATTGATGGCCGATGGAGGCTTAACCGATCACCAATGCACAACAGGCTATCCTGGGGTCTCTTTGTCATTACTTTCCGGCCGGTCAGGGATTGTGCCTTGCGCGCGTGAAGGAAGCGGGCAAAGTCCAACACCTCCTGTTCTGCCTCGTCAGGCAGGTGGGTCAGCAGTGCTGCAATTCGCTCGGCAGCAGGCACCCAGCTTTTCGTCTTAGCCCGCCAGATAACGGTGAACTGATCCGGGCTCAAAGCCAAGAAGGCTAGTGTCTCACCCTCTTCATTTACGAACTCCACTTCATAGATGGACATCACTGGGGTGACAATCTACGATAGTGCCCTGCATTCCGGAACGCAGACCGCAATCGGGAATATCCTTTATCAGTTCGATTACGTCAAACAGATCAGGCAATTCATCTCACCTCCTTGGCCTATGTAATAGAGAGAGATGAAAATACAATGGTAGACCCCTTTGCTCGATTCAACTTGAAATTCCCTGTGGTCTTGCCACAGGGTTTCCTCATACCCCTCTCCTTGACAGGAGAGGGTCGGGGTGAGGTGAAATAATGAAATCCCGGTTTTCACCTTCAGGTCAAAATGAAATTGGCGGAATACCCCGTAGTCTTGCTACGGGGATAGTCAATTTCAAGGGATTTCTTTATTGGGTGCGTCGTGTGGATTCCTCATACACGTTTCTTCGATGGCTGATGCTGAGGATATAGAGAACTTTGTTTTCTATGATGTAGACGATACGGTAATTTCCTGCGCGATGGGAGCGCATTCCTTCCAGCTTTCCGCGTAACCGTTTCCCTTTCTCCGGTTCTTTAGCGAGCTCGTCGATCACACGCTCAATCCGACGACGCCACGAAACTGGGATCCGTTTGACCTCCTTCTTCACTTGAGGATGGTAACGTACCTCAAGCATCTGCAAAGACGTCTTGTCCAGAGGTGGAACGCCCTTCTTTGACCTCTTTTCGGCGTTGTTTAAGCGTTTCCACTAGCCCCGGTGTTTCGTAGATTTCGAGTGTCTCTAGAAGATCCTCGTAGTCTTCGAAGTTCAGCAGGATCACCTCTGGCTTCCCGTTGCGCGTGAACACAAAACGATCGAGGTTCTCGCGTGCTTCTTTCGCGAGGCGCAAGAGGTCCTTCCTTCCGTCTGTAATAGGGATGATCTTTGTCGCCATCGGTTCTCCTCCTTGTTTAGATGAGCAGAATAACGATCATTAGCATATACGGAGGGTGCCTCTTTGTCAAGGGATATCTCGTGCAAGATGAACAGGATCGAGATTGGCTGCCGCGGTCGGTCCGCGCCACTTCCAGGTCTTTGTAGAAACGAGGATAGGCGAACATCACAACCCCTTCGATTTCCTCATCTGTTAGACTTCGGATTCCAGCTGTCTGTCTTTACATTTGGAGATCGGTATGCTATTATGAATTCTGTATTACTAATAGCTTTATGTAAAAGAAGGTCGCTATGGCGGCAAGCAGGGTTATCTCCAAGGGACAGACAACGATTCCCAAGAAGATTCGTAAGGAACTGGGGATCGAGGCAGGAGATCGGGTGGTATTCATTCTAAAATATTACACGGGCCGAGTAGCATAGGCCGCAGTTATAATCCATCAAACCCTCACTCTCCGTCCTCAATATCCACAGCTCATCGAATTCCATTCTTCGTGTCCTTCGTGCTCTTCGTGGTGAATTCTTTGTGACCTCCGGTCTTGCTTCGCAACCGGCATCCATCCCGTGCGAACCGACAAGGAACCGTTTTTCTCTCGCCCGTTCGTTGCACTCACTCAAGCCGCAAAGATCGCCAAGAGATGCCTTCGGTTCTAGTTCTTTTCCCTATGTAACGCTTTTCTTTGCGTCTTTGCGAGAGGCACAAGCTTTTTCTCTCGCCCACTCGCTACGCTCACTCAAGTCGCAAAGGCCGCTAAGGAAGGCCCTACCTCTTGAGTTCTAAACATCTTTTCCTCTTTTCCTCTTTGCCCATTTACGCTTTTCTTTGCGTTCTTGGCGTCTTTGCGAGAGGATGCTTTTGTTCTTTCTCATTACCCACTACTTCACGTCTTTGCGAGAGGCACAAGCTTTTTTTCTCGCCCGCTCGCTACGCTCACTCAAGCCGCAAAGGCCGCTGAGGAATTGAGAGATCGCAAGATTGGGAGGTTCAATCACTCACTCGCTCAATCACTCAATCCTCCTCCCCCTCTCTGCGTTCTCCGCGTTCTTGGGGGGTGTAGTAGCCGATCTAGAATTTACTACACCCCCCGAGCGGTAAATGCTTCTGTTTCATGGAGGGGTCTGCAACAGGCTCAAGTAAGCTCAAAAACGATCCTCAAAGCGTGATCGATTTCTTCCAGCTTTGCAGGCGATAATTCCCCACGAATTCCAACCAACCTACGGCGACGATCTATAGGTCGCGTCTGCAAACAATCGGCGATAGATTTCTTAGAAAGACCATTTCCTTTGGAGGGATGAATTTCTATGTTGGTTGCAACTCGAGCCTTTTTAGTGCTCCATGCAATTATTGGAATGACTTGAATGACCGGAACCCTCTCATTATATACATCGTTAGTCACAATTATGCACGGTCTTGTCTTCCCGGTTTCAGAGCCCAAAGTTGGATCAAGATTGACCTCAACGAGCATACCTCTTTTCAGCACGGTTATTTCGGCCACCCATTCAGCGCCGTTTCAGTTAAATCTTTCAAATCATCGTCTTTTAAATAGATATCGGAATATGCGATGGCTGAGAGCTTTAGCCGCTCAAGTTCCATCTCTCTCTTGTAATGGTCGATAGCCGCTCGAAGCATCGAGCTTTTGTCCTTGAACCCGTACTGCTTATGGTCGCGCAGGAAATGAGCTTGTGATTCTTCAACGCTGAATTTCGCCTGTATCATATCTTCCCCCTTTTCTCGGCACTGAAATTGGCACCCAAAACACGGGCCTATTATAGGGTCCAAATTGGTGAATATCAAAGTGATGCGTGAGAGAAGATGGATTAGGGATTAAAGGAGTAGGGAGTAAAAGGATTTCGTTATCGTAAAACCATCGGCAGTACGAAAGAGGCCAACGTGTGCATCGCCCAATCTTCTTCTCATACCGCTGCACCACTATAGTGTGGGCCTGCATTGGGAATGGTGCTGTACGCACGCAATCCCCGCGTCTTTGCTTTCCCCGCGGTACGCCTGGTGTCAGACCTTGTTTCTTGCATGGCCTAATTCCCCCCAGAGGAAGAGATCTGCCGCCTCCACGCAAGAAACAACGTCAGACCCCACGCTCTCCCCTCGCCCCCGCGTCCCCGTGTCTCCGTGTCCCCCTCTCCCCCCTTCTCTCCCGTCTACTCGAGGGCACGGTACAGGGCGGCATAGTCGCAGCTCGGATTCCAGAAGAGATACCCATCGGCTCCACACTCCTTCGCGGCGCGGATCTGGGCACGGATGTAGTCCTCAAGGCTCATCCCCCACGGGATCTCACGGTCGAAGGCCTGGAGATAAGGACGGAACGGGGTTGTCACACGTTCTTCTCCCGTGGTGAGCGCTTCGGTGACGACCAGATAGGGATCGTCCTTGTAACGCTGTTCGCTGTAGTGGGAGGGGTAGAGCATAGGAGAGAGAAGATCAACATGAGGAGCGATCTCCTCCAGCAATTGACCGATCGGGTCGATCCTCTTCTTGTTCCAGTTCCACAGCACCCTGCCGAACAGGTCGACAGAGAGGGCGACCCTCCCAGAGAGGCGACGTTCCGCCTCGGCAAGGAAGTGGTTTACCGCAGCATAACGGTCTTCGTAGGCGGCGACGAGCCCGCCCCCATCTGGGAACCGGATGTAGTCGAATTGAATCTCGTCGAACCCCAGCGAAGCCACCTCTTCCGCGATCGCCAGGTTGTAGGAAATCGCTTTCTCGTCACTCGGAGTGACCCACGAGTCCTCCTTTCCCAGGTGCGCGGCAAGCTTCGGGTCATAGAAGAGAACCTGGCGGGCGATCAGGTAGATCCCCTGCTCCTGTAGAGTGGGGAGAAGCGTTTGCAGATCGATCCGGCCAGTGGACGCTCCGATCTGTCTGTCTAGAGGAACGGCGCTCTTGTAGGTCAGCTCACCGTGCATGTTCTTGACATTGATCACTAAGGTGTCGAGCTTCCCCGCGCGCACCTCTCGCAACACCTCGTCGAGGAGCCCCGGCTTGGTGAGGGCGTAGGAGGTGAGATAGATCCCGCCGCGCTGATGTGGGGAAGGGGGGAGGGAGGAGGCGATCGGTGATCTCTGATCGACCGATCCCTGATCGACCGAGACCCCGGCGAACATAGCAAAACAGGCTGCAATTATAAGGGCACGTGGAAAGGCTGATCGTCTCATGGTCGCGAGTATATAAGTTCTTCTCTTTCGGCGCTGTCCTGCCGGTGCCTTTTGCGCGGGACGTCGGGCACACTTTCTCGCTGGACGAGGTCGAGGGTCCGCTGCGTCATGCGTCCTTTTGCTCCGTGCTTGCTTCACAAATTGCACACAGTCGCTTCACAGTCTCGACACCACTCCAGGATAGACTCTCCCTTAATTGACCTTTCTATCAGGGCTCATTGTTTGGCCGATTGTGCATCGGCTATAATAATTAACTAGGGCTTTTGAAGCGTTGAATGCGAAATAAAGGAGTGGATTTAATGAAGCGGATAGTGGTTCTTGTCATATTGAGCGTCCTTTCTTTGGCGGTTGTTGGTGCGGCAAGTGGAACGCATGAGCCGATTATGATCCTTGGGAATACGGACTTCACAGAGGAGAACGGGGTTGTATCGGGGAGCGGAAGCGCAGCAGATCCGTACATCATCGCCGGCTGGGAGATCGACGTCCCCGATACCGGTTCCTATGGGGTGAAGATCGAGAACGCGAGCGCGCACTTCGTTCTTCGGGGGCTGATCATAGGTGGAGCGATGAACCCGAGGGGGGCGGCGATCCGCCTGGGATTCGTCTCTGCTGCCACGGTCGAGGACTGTTCGATTGCAAATTCCCAAAATGGGATCGAGATCTCCTCGTCGACGGGGGTGGTCTTGAGCGGAAACGTGCTCTACGTAATCGGGCACGGGCTGAACGTAATTGGTGAATCTGCCGCGGAGTACGATCACCTGATCGACGAATCGAATGTCCTGAATGACTACCCGATCCGCTACCTCTACGGAAAGGATGGAGAGACGATGAGTGGGATCCGTTCGAGCAACCTGTACATCGTTGCCAGCCGCCACATGACGATCACGGATAACGAGATCGTAAATGGGGACGGGATAAAGCTCGCCTTCGTCGAAGACTCTGTGATCAGCGGCAACGAGGTCTACCGAACAACCCCAATCCCG
>JAUWNS010000062.1 GCA_030612485.1 Candidatus Bipolaricaulota bacterium | reverse complement strand
GTGCGATGTCACCTGAACAGCAAGAACTGTACGAGGTCCTTGACCTAGATCGATACGCCTCCCGTTAGGTCATACAGGATTCGTCACGCTTTCCCTGTAGGGATGCTGTGTTGCGAAATATGCACGGTAAAGTCGGGCTAGGCGCCTTACGATGCTGTCGATCCATCCGAAGCACAGAGCCTCCTCGACGGCACCGTTGTAACTGATGCACGTTATGCCCGTATGGCGCTTGTGGAATACGAGCCAGATCTCGGATTTCGAGTCGTAGTGCTCTTTCAGCCACTTCCTCCACTCCTGGCGGCTCCGCACGTCAAGCATCTCGCTGGGCTTCGCTGACATTGGTGTGCCTCACCTCCACAATCGGTTTTGTCCGCCTAACGGCGGGAGCCGAACCGCCAGGCAGCTGCGCGACTTATTATACGGCAGCACTTGACGATAGTTCTCCACTTTTCTCGTCTGCTTTACCTAGCTGCTGGGCTTGAGGGAGACCTTCAGTGATCTACTACCGAACAATCCGTGATCCTTCCGTCAACGATTTGCACAATTAACTCGGCCTGCAAAGCAATCTGCTGGTCGTGAGTGACCAAGATGATACCTACCCCTTGTCTGTGGAGTGTCGCAAGCAGTCTTAGCACTTCATGACCAGCCCGCTGGTCGAGGTTTCCTGTTGGCTCATCGGCAAGGATGAGTGCTGGCGCGTTCGCCAACGCACGTGCAATCGCCACTCTTTGCTCTTCTCCCCCCGATAGTTCGGCAGGCAGATGGTCAACCCGACCCTCTAGCCCAACTTGTCCCAGCAGTTCCCGTGCCATCTTACGACGGTCGCGTCTCCTGACCCCGGCGTAGTAGAGCGGGAGGGCAACGTTCTCCCACGCGGTGTATTGTGAAATCAGATTGAATGTTTGGAAGATGAATCCGAATCGCTTGTTCCTGAGCTTGGAGCGCTCACGATCGGAAAGTGCGGCAACCTCCTGCCCCTCCAAGAAGTAGTTCCCACATGTTGGCCGATCGAGTAATCCAATGATGTTCAGCATTGTGCTTTTGCCCGCACCGGATGGCCCCATTAGAGCCAGCCACTGGCCTTCCTCCACCGAGAGTGATACCCCATTGAGTGCAGCCACAGTCACTGACTTCTTACCGTAGCTCTTATGTACATCGATAAGCTCGATCATCCCTCTCCTCTCCGGATTGTCGCTGCTGGATCGCTGCGAGCAGCGTAATATGCAGGCAGTGCGCTAGCAAGCAAGCCGATCACGCATGCTATACCGACAGCCAGAAGCGCCCAACGAAGATCAAAAACGACCCGGACCTCAGCGCTACGGCGCATCAACCATGCCCCTACTATTCCACCTGCAGCACCAAGCAGCCCTCCAATCAGAGCGATCCCTAGTGCCTCGCCTATGAACTGAAGGAAGATTTGCGCTTTGCGAGCGCCTATTGCCTTCCTGATCCCTATCTCCTTTCGCTTAAGACTCACGCTCAGCCAGATCGTACTTCCGGTTCCAGTCGTTGCCACGAGCAACCCGAGAGCAGCTAGTAGAGCGTACGCTCTTGTAATGGTGTCTTGAACCGCGATCAGCGCTTCCATTTCGGCTGCTGGCTCTATGACCTCCACTTGTCCCCGATCCGGATGACGTTCAGACATCAACGCAACTACCTCGTTGACCAACTCATTGCTCGGCTTGTCTCCCTTGGGCCTAAGCCAAATCCAAAGTCGCCCTGGACTGGTACGCAGGGGAATCAGCCCACGAGGCAACAAAATGGCGCGGTTCATATCCAAGAAATCGTACGGGGGCAATCCAGGGCGAAAAGCAAGGACACCGATCACGATTGAGCTTGCACCGGGCAAATCGAATTCTTCCCCGACGGGGTCACAGTCCGGAAAAAGCGCCTGAGCAACTTCAGATCCGAGCACTGCGACGGGACGACTGTGCTTGAGCTCCTCATCTGAAAAGTTGCGACCAAGTTCGATGATCCCGATGCCAATGTCGGTGATCCCGGTAGTGACTTCGGCCAGGTTTGCCTTGCTTACCTCAGCGGACGAGTAAACTGCGGTCCTCCTCGAACTGGCCATCCACGCTGCTGACTCGACTCCTTCCAACGACACAAGTGCCTGGAAGTCATCGTACGACAGATCAGCCGGTTGGCGAAATCCGCCTATTCCAGGGCGCACTCGCAGTACCCCTGATGTAGGGGACAACCAGCGAAGTTTAAGGTATTTCACATTCGCATCACCGAGGGCAACGATCATGATCACAGCGGCTACACCAGTGGCTATCGCCATGCCACTCATGACTCGACTGGGCGAGAGGCCGAATAGACGGCGATTAACCAGGGAGCGTTGCCCGATAGCTTGCACCGGATCAAGCCAAGCACCAATCAGTGCAGGCAATAGCCCTGCAAGCAAGCCAGAAGCAACAAGTGCCCCAAGAAAGGCAAGATGGAATAGCCCCACATAGAGCGTTGTACCAACGAAATGCGCAATGAGTCGGAAGAGGAGCGCTCCAAGAATCGCCCCTAAAACGCCCCCGCCTAGAGTGAGAATCATTGTCTCACGGAATAGTAAGCTAGCAACGCTGTGTCGACGAGCGCCGAGTGCTCGTCGTATTCCGATCTCTCTACGGCGATCAAGCACTGCGCTAGCAGAGATGCTGGCCACATTGATTGAACTGATGAGGAGTATGAGCAAAGCAATTCCTGTCAAGGCAGTGGCGACACGTCGACGGGTGTAGAAGAGTCCGTCATAGCGTGCTGAAAGAGGCCGTACCTGCGCAACTTTCGTGCCACCAAGGAGTGTACTCACTTGCTGCATCGCATCACGCAAACAACCTTCTGCAGCCAATGCCCAGAGAAGGCCCAATCCCCCTATGCTATCCAATCCCTCAATTGGTAATGAGACAATCGCCTCATACGTATACTGTGGAAGGAAGACAAGGTTGTCAGGATTGTCCAATTCAACTGCAAATCCCCAGCTCGAACCCTCGCCTCGGGAAGAAGGAAACGTGTCAAGCACGCCGACGACCTGAAGTGAATGGCCGCGGTAGTCAAAGCTCTGACCGAGAGGATCACCACTGGGGAAGAGCCCTGATGCAACAGCAGCACCAAGGATTGCTACAGGTTCCGTTGTACCTGGTTCGAATTCATAGCCGGAAGCGAATGGTAGATTCCGTAGCCGGAAGTAATTGCTTGTCACTCCGACGAGAAAGAGCATGAGAGTCTCCGAGCGAGAGAAGAATTGGCTATGAGCTGTGCTTCCGCCAACGTCAGCAACCGCTGGCAAAGCAGAGATTTGGGCAAGAAGCGTATCATCGACAATCCCGTCACGAATAGTGATCGTGAAGAGGTCGCTTCCGATTGATTGCACCAGTTGTTCTAGATCCCTGTCAACTCCTTGACGCACCCCTAGGACAATGAATAATATGGCAGCGGCAACCGCTACGTAGAGTATTGCTGTTCCGCCGGCCCGAGTTTTCGTATACACACCTCTCGTTCAGTCAATGAAACTGGCCACCGCGTAGAGGCACAGATCTCAAATCCTTGAACAACCTTACCTCAACCGTCTAACGTCTCGCCTGCTACATCTCACAAGCTAGTGGAAGGCAGTCATCATCTATGCAAGTTGTCGTATCCCAGCAAGTATAGTTTGTACCGGGAATCTTCATATGGTCTGCGATATTGACGTTCCATGGCCAGCCCTTCTCAAGCGGCCACAAGATCCAACATTGGTCCGTTTCACATTCAGAACACTCCGCCCAGCCGATTTTCTCACTGTAATCAGGTGGGCAATAGTGACAGTCCGGGCAGAATCCGCCACTGCCGGTTATCGATCCCAGTACCATGAGCATGGTAGACATTACAACGGCAACTACAACAATCCTTCGAACTCGCGTTTCCACTTCTACCTCCTTCACTGTTTTGTCTTGCTCGCTGTCGCGCTTAAGCAGCCTGGCACTTAACTCCTTTACGAATTTCGGAGTTCGCGTACTGCATTGTGATACTCAGATACTGCCTATGTGGGCAATCTCCGCATCACTCCTTGCCTCCAATCATCTCCTCCAACCAGTAGCGATAGAGCGGTTCGAACCTGTTCTCGATTCTCTCAAACGCTATGATTTCGCCGTCTTCGTCCAGAATGAGATATGTACGGTATCCAAAAAGGGATATTCCCCATGTGAACATCGCCTGTGATCCCGTATCGCGTAGTACAGGGATTCCAAGCGCACTCTGCGCCTCTTTCATCTCAGGGAGGGTCGATGCCTTCCACGATTCCGTCAGCCACTGCTGAATTCCCTCATGAGTTGCCGGAAGCGGCCCGAACATTTGCTCTGCTTCCGGCGGGACCGCACTGTCTATGAGCCCGCGATCCGCCAATACTTGTTTCGTTCGCAATCCATCTGCTGAGGTGTCTGGGATTACTGCGTAGAAGCTTGCATGGTCCGAGAATCGTTGTGCAAGGCGTGCGAAAACAGCGCTCGTTTCCGTATTCTCAACGTTTGGCACAGCGGGCATGAAGTAGATGACAGTCATTTCCCCTGGAGTGGGCAGTACGTGGACATTGTCATCTAGATCTAAGAAGTCGAAGGGGATAGCAAGGCTCCCCAGGGTATTCTCGGGATGGTTCTGCATAATCACGTTAGGAGGAGCAGCATCGTGTTCTGCCAAATACAGGGGAACACTGAGAAAGCTATCCCACGCTTCGCCAAAAATGGGTATCCCCAACCAGCGATATACAACGCAGCCAGAGCGATCAACGAAAAAGAACGCGACTCCAGGGTTCGCTTCAATGCGGAGACCATACTCGAGCCGTGAGGTATTCCAACGATCATCCACGGTTAGTGTACACGGTGCGATCTCTTGGAGGGCAGTCAGAATAGTGTGGTCTCTTATACGCGACAGCACAGCGACTACCTGCAGTCCGGGAATCTCACCCCATTCTGCCAGCAGATCAAACAAAGAGAGGACCTTCGGTGTTGGTTCATCGAGAACTGCTTCACTCATGAAGATAATAGCCGTCCCCCGACCGGAAAAATCGACACCTTCGAGAGTTGGAGCCGCTTCGCCAATTGGTAGCCCCATGTGAGTGAGATTCTTCATTCCTTCGGTGGAGACAGTGTATTCGGCGTACAAGTTCTGGAGCAACTCATCCCTCGGTTCGCTTCCTCCCGCCCCCACTACCACTTGCACCAGGAGAACTAACATACCGACAGTTGCGATAACAATCCTCATAAACACCCTCCATGTTGCTTCCGATATCGGAATCCGGTAGTTCTACGTCCTTTCATTCCTCAAGCTATGAAATTCTCTCCACTTAGTATACCATGTTCCGTCGCTTAGGTCAAGCGCTGATGAATACATTCCGTGTACATTTTCAGATGAGGTAAAGGAGGGGGTAAGAATAGAAACACCGACTGGCTCCGTACGCAAAGAATAACAAGGAAGGGATACCTGCCACATACTTCTGGCTGTATGATCCGATTTCGTTCCCAATCCGCTCTGTGCACTCGGTAGATTTAGTGGTGCACCGGCGTAGTGTAATCGCGTATAGGCTCAGGTAAGTGGTGCTTCCAGCATGGATGCGACTGGGCTTCGCTGCCCTACGGGAAATAGGCTTTTACCCTACCGATATTACTCACTGTACGAGATCACCGAAAGGACCGCTCCTTGCGGATCTTGGAAGGTGCAAAATCGGCCGACGTTTGGAATATCTTGGGGAGGCACCAGGACCTGACCGCCGTGTTCGGCCACCTTTGCGGCGATGGTGTCCACATCATCGACGGTGACGTACGTCGCCCAGTGCGGAGGCGTCCCCGGTGGAACACCGGTCGGCATCGCCATGATCCCGCCGACTCCCTCTCCGTCGGCCTTCAGAACAGTATAGGTCCCTCCTCCCATCGGCATTTCCTCCATCGCCCAGCCCAGGATCTCCTTGTAGAATGACTTCGCCCCATCCACGTCGGTGGTCATCAGTTCTGTCCAGCTGAAGTCCCCGTGCGTCTTGAATCGATTTGGCATCGTATCCTCCTTTTCGAAAAGAATGGCTCGCCGCCTGAACTATCATCGACTGATCAATCCAACGTGTCAAGTCGCACGAGAAGATCCGAGGATCTCGATCCGAGGATCTCGGCGATTCGCTCGGCGAGGGTTTGGGGGATCTCGGGGAGGGCGACGATCTCCTCGACGCTTGCCTGCGAGAGTTCTTTGAGCGATCCGAAACGTTTGATGCGCGCTTTCTTGCGCTTTGGCCCCACCCCAGGGATTTCGTCAAGGCGGGAGGAAAGGCTTCTGCGAGTGCGCAGGCGACGGTGATAGGTAATCGCAAACCGGTGCGCCTCATCGCGAACATGACGCAGCAGCAACAGGGCTTGGCTCCCTGCAGGGAGCAGGGTCGGGTCCGGATTTCCAGGTTGAAAGACCTCCTCGTGTTTCTTGGCGAGGCCGATCGTCTCGATCCCGTCGATCTCAAGCTCTCGCAAGACGGAGACGGCAACGTTCAGTTGCCCTTTTCCACCATCGACCAACAACAAGTCGGGAAACTGCGAGAACTTCCCGTGTGATACGCTGGGGTCGTTCAGCTCGGCCAGGCCGCGGCTTGCTTTGACTCGACAGCAAGTTTGAGCCCCAATGAGTTCAGCAATGCCCGCAAGCTGGAAAGCTGGGGATTCCCTTTTTCCGAGAGGATGCGATACATGTTCTCCCGGTTCAGGGATGTCTCGCGTGCGAGGCGAGTGAGACCCCGTGCATTCGCAACATCCCTGAGAGCCATAAGGAAGACATCCTGGGAGCCGTCCTCCAAGGCGGCATTCAGATATGCTGCAGCCTCCTCCGGATCGGCCAAGGCTTCCTTCAAGCCCTGTTCATAGTTTACAGACGGTTTTGTCATGACGACCTCCGTTGGTAGTCCAGCCAATAGTCCTTTGCAGTGTTGACGTCACGTTTCTGTGTTGACTTGTCACCGCTGCATAACAGCAGGACGACAGTGCTGCCTGTGCGCGCAAAATACACTCGATATCCAGGGCCGTACGGAATCCGCAGCTCGGATACGCCATCGCCGACCGACTTGGCGTCTCCGAAGTTGCCAAGCCGAACGCGGTTTAACCGAACTCAGATCCTTGCACGTACACGGACATCGCGGAGCGCGTGGAGCCATTCGCGAAAGGGGTTCTTCCCTTCTGCGGTCACGTACTCGTCCAGTGTGTGTGGCGCGTTATCCATTGCCGCCAGTGTAGCTTATGCGCTACACATATGCAAGGCCATTTTCTCTGATTCCGTCGAACGAAGACCGAGTTCACCGGGTTGCGACCAGCGGCTCTCGAATTCAGATTGCGCCCACCCGGCCCGCAACTCCGGTGCAACAACTTGTTATGCGACGTTTGTTTGGGGTGGCTCAATTGAAGCAGAGTAGTCCTTTGGCATGGCCTGAGCAATGCGTGGCCAATGCTCACGCAGCGTTGCCGATACCTGACGCGACTGTTCGTCGCATAGTGATGTGAGCCATTCCGTTACGTTGATGCGCCGTTTCGGTGGGTTAGGAGTATTCTCGCCAAACGACAAGAGATGTGCGAGGCTCGATGAAAGCTTCGCGCGTTGGATCGTGTTCGAGAATTAGGATAAGGCATTTGCAAATCCCTAAGGCCGCCTAACGACTAAGCTCACCTTCCGCTATGAAGCGCAGCGGAAGATCGGTCAGGGGCAGCGCCTTATTGGGCGTATTTTTCAAATTTGCTTTCTATTCCTCGTATATCTCCACTGCATTCAGCTGGCGGCCATCAGCAAGCAGTTTGACCGCTTTCATCACTATCTCGGCCCGGCGACGGATGAACGCATCAAAGTCATTCTTGAGTTTTTTGGTCTTCTGTTCTTCAGAAAGCCCCTCATAGCCTCCATTGGCAAGTTCGCGAATCGGGATCAGATGAGATTGAAGCCGCTCGCTCACTATCTCTTCCGAAGTCCATTCGTATCTATCTTTCATGTATTCCAGCGGGTCTTTGCGGCCAATGGAAATATTGGTCTTGTCCGAGATCAGTGCGCAATTCAGCGCCAAGAAACTGTTGATTTCCGCCTCCTTGAGCAAAGCATCCGGATAGATATGATGATAGTGGCGCTGTTCGATACTGCCCGTATCCATACGTTCGCCGGTCGAGAAGTCCAAAGCCCCCAGACGACACGCCACCGCGAGAATCGCGCGCCCCCGGATGGTAGCCCGTTTCGGCCATTCGGCGGTCAGCAGCTCTTCTGTTTCCTCCAGCGCGTGTTCTTTGAAGATGGGAACATCATCAATTCCGAACCTGACACCGTCATCCCTGTTTTCCCGGCGGACCACTTTGCTCAGTGCGACAAAATCAGAATAGGCATGGGTGGCCGCGGAATTCTCGTAGCGGTCCGTAAAGAAAGAATGCCAAAGGTATTTCTTCAGCAAAAGTTCGTCCTGCCCTCGCTTGTCGCCGGATTCCGGTATATCCGCGTAAAGAGCAGCTATGACGGCCAGCACCGCATTGGTGGGCAGACGCTGCCTGTCATAGATGCCCTCATTCTTCAGAAACTCCGCCATCCTGCTCAGGCCGCGCTCCATGACGTCCCACTTATCCACCATGACCCGCTTGTCCATGTCCCAGGCCCCGCGCTGGTTGGGCAACGCATTCTGCAGGAGCGCCGAAGTGGTCAGAATCATATCCGACAGTTCGGAGTACCTTGCGACATTCGGGTCTTTCTCGTCCAGCGCATCCTGTAGATCGTGAAGCGACTGTCCCATAACGTTTTCCACTTCCGCGACGATAATGTCATAAGTAGAGAGCGGTTTGCTGTTGGTGTTCATGTTGACAAACACGTTCAGCGCCACGCTCTTGTCGGTCTGCGAGGGAAGGGACAGGTAAGGCAGATTGTAATTAGCCACAATCGCGCGTAGGTCCTTTACCTTATCGCTCACGCTTTTCTTGAAATCGTAGAATGCCTTTAACTCATCCTTACCGCCCTCCGGCTCCAACGCCGCAGTTGCATTTTCCAGCCAATCATCGATCTCGCTCTGGATGTCTTCCGGTTTCAGCAGATGGGTCGGGATAAAACCTCTTTCCAGACACTGGGCAGGGGCATCGCACCACAGTGGATACTTCTCGCCGTTCTTCTTGATGTACCGCCCCCGGAAGAAGACCGACATGTCCTCGCGGTCTTCATCCTTGCCATAGTTGTCGAACTGCTCGATGTAAATGAAGTAGGTTTCCCACTCGTAGTTGTTGTGAAACGCCCGCCACAGAGCGGTCAGCCGCTGCTGACCGTCAAGCAGATGCTCATAGATACGCCCGCCGTCACCAGGCGCTGTTTCCAGGAACCGGGAGATGAACTTCTCCTGCTCTCCAACTTCCAGCACTAGCGTTATTCCCAACGGTAGGTTGTGAATAACGGTCTCTATCAGGCTGCAGATGCGGTGTCTGTCCCACGCCTCGAACCGCTGAAACCGCGGCAGCTTGATCTCACCGCGCTTTATCTTACCGTACCAGACCCCCAGTCTTCTGTTACGTGCTTCCATTATTGACCCCTCTTGCTATTGTACTCATCATACACAGCATGTATGGCCTTCCAGTTTTTCTTTTGACGCTTAACGCCAGAGTTCAGCGGCACGGCTTGTCCGCGTCCGCTGGGGCGCCTTGTTGGGCATTTACTGATCCAAGTACGGCAAGCCGCTCAAGTAATCGACGAACATGACCGCCCTCGATCATCGCGCCCCAATGACCATTACAGAAACGCTCTCCCCGCACACAATAAGTCAGCATTATCTTGATCTGAGATAATGTAGCGGTCTTAACTACTTCTTGATTCTCAAGCATCCGACCTGCTTCTTCAGGATGATAGTCATAATCGCACCACCATTCACTAGTAGCAAACCGGAAAAACTTCTCAATAAGTTCGTCGTATTCAGGCCAAGGCATTGTGGATACCTGGTCCTGTCCTTGCGTCCCGCCACGCCATCGTTTAATTGGTGAGAACCCTTCCGCATAGAGTTGTGGCAGAAAGGCAACCAATTCTTCAATGTCCTGCGGCGTAGGTAGTCGTAGTTTCATGATGCCCAACAGTCTCTTTTAACCACCATTAGGTTGCAAGCCGATGCTAGCTCGTTCGGCGTGTAGCTTCAAGGATTCGCACGAGAAGATCCGAGGATTTCGAGGATCCGTTCGGCAAGAGGCTGTGGGATCTCGGGGAGGGCGGCGATCTCTTCGACGCTTGCACGCGAGAGTTCTTTGAGCGATCCGAAACGCTTGATGAGTGCCTTTTTGCGCTTTGGCCCCACTCCAGGGATTTCATCAAGGCTGGAGGAAAGGCTTCTGCGGGTGCGCAGGCGACGGTGATAGGTGATCGCAAAGCGGTGCGCCTCATCGCGAACATGACGTAGCAGTAACAAGGCTTGGCTCCCTGTAGGGAGCAGGATTGGGTCTGACTTTCCGGGCTGGAAAACCTCCTCGTGTTTCTTGGCGAGGCCGATCGTCTCGATCCCGTCGATCTCAAGCTCTCGCAAGACGGCGACGGCAACGTTCAGTTGCCCTTTTCCCCCATCGACCAACAGGAGATCGGGAAACTGCGAGAACTTCCCGTGTGATACGCTGGGGTCGTTCAGCTCGGCCAGACCGCGGCGGAAGCGGCGACGTAGGACCTCGCCCATCATCGCGTAGTCATCCGGCTTACCTGAGATCCGCACCTTGAACCGGCGATAGTCATCGCGCAGCGGGCGGCCGTTCTCGAAGACGACCATCGACCCGGTCGCTTCCTCCCCTTGAGTGTTCGAGATGTCGAACGCCTCGATCCGCTGCGGGAAGGATGACAGGGATAGCGCCTCGGCGAGCTCAGCGAGGGCGGCGCCCGTCTCCGCGCGAAGTGTGGTAGAGATTCTCTCTCCTTTAAGGGAGTAACGCGCGTTCTCGTTCGCCATCTCGATAAGGTGATGTTTCTCTCCCCTCTGGGGGACCTTCAACTCCACTCGACGACCTCGCAACGAGGAGAGCCAGCCACTTATCCGGTCGGATTTCGCGATCTCCACTGGGAGAAGGACCTCCTGGGGGATCGTGGTCGCGGCGGAGTAGTACTGTGTCAAGAAGGCGGAGAGGACATCCGCGAGACTCGGATCCTCAGGCGCGCGCAGGTGGAACGTCTCTCGCCCGGAGAGGCGCCCGGCACGGACGAGGAAGACCTCGACACAGGCACGGTCCTCCTCGATCGCCACCCCGATCGCATCCCGGTCTGCTAGATCGGAGAGGGCGACCGACTGCCGTTCGAGGGTTCTTGAGAGAGCAGCTCGCTGATCCCGCAGATGGGCCGCCAGTTCGAACCGTTCCTCAACCACCGCCGCGGCCATCCTCTCTCGTAGTTGCTTCATAAGGCTGACTACCCGCCCCTCGAAGAGCAATGCCGCCCCATCCACAGCCTGTGCATACTCCTCTGCGCTCACCAGCCCGGCACACGGGCCCAGGCAGCGGCCAATGTGGTAGTTGAGGCAGACACGGTGCGGCTTTTGCAATGGAAGGTTGAGCGTGCAGGTGCGGATGGGGAAGATCTTCTGGGCTAGCTTGAGGAGCGAGCGCATCGCCTTGGCGTTCGTGTACGGGCCGAAGTAGCGCGCCCCGTCATCCCGGCGGCGACGGACGATCATCACCCGCGGGTAGGGCTCATTGGTGATCTTCAAGTAGGGGTAACGCTTGTCGTCGCGCAGGCGGATGTTGAACCGCGGCTGGTAACGCTTGATCAGGGAATCCTCGAGGATGAACGCCTCCGCCTCGGTGGAAGTCTGGATCACCTCGAAGTCCGCGATCTCCTGTGCCAATCTTCGCGTCTTCCTCGGCATC
>JAUWNS010000245.1 GCA_030612485.1 Candidatus Bipolaricaulota bacterium | reverse complement strand
TCCACCGGCAGTAACTATGTTATCTCCCCTCTTAAGCCCCGTCACGAGCTCCTTGTGCTGCGTCTGACGCTTGCGCTGCGGGCGGATCAACATGAAGTAGAAGACCGCCCCAAAGACCGCGAGAATAACGACGAGCGAGATAACCGAGCTTCCCGCAGCTGGCGCTGCCTCCTGACCGAACGCTGCCACCCCGAGGAGGAGGACCAGTAACCCTGTGATGAAAAGAACCATTCTACTCATACTATCACTCCTTGAAAAGCCTGCTCGCATGCCAATGGCGGTAGACTCCTAATCCCAAAAAGATAACGCCTACCACGCCGAAAACGACGATCAGCTTAATCTCTTCTCTTCCTTGTAATCCCCTTCCTAAAACGATTACGCGCTCTAGAAGGATAAAAAGAGCGGTCCAAATTATACAGTAAAGGGTCGCCAAAATCGACATTCGCGCCCGTTCCCAGTCTCCCGCCCATCCAGCGACCAAGTCGTAGAGGACACTCACCGCAGGGAGGATCATCCACAGGAGCACGATATAGGTCTTCGTCTCAGGAAGGAGGGAGAGGGCGAAGAGAAGGAGGAGGTGCCCTGGAAAGAGGGGGAGAAGGTTAGCAACCGCGTGGCTCTCCTGTGGCTTACGGCGCGAACGGAAGACGAGGTACACCAAGAAGAGAAGACTCTCTAACGCAACCCCTGCCTGGAGTAGCGGGGAGAGGTGCCCCACCACAAGGATGATCCCCAGAAGCGCGAGGAGAAGCGGGTAGGACCAGCTCGGAAGGGAGGATGCTCTTGCATTCATCAGATCTCCGGGAGAAAAATTTTTGCCAACGCGAACAGAAATACAAACCCGAGTACATCGGTGACCGTGGTCAGGAAGATCCCCGAGGCAATCGCCGGATCCTTTCCCAATTTGCGCAATCCGAGTGGGATCGCAACACCGCTGACACCTGCGGCCACCATGTTCAAGAGCATAGCTAGACAGGCCGCCACCCCCAGCTGGACCTCCCCTTTCCACACGTAGGTTATAACCCCAACGGTCATCCCGATGAGAAGGCCGTTTACCAGGCCAAGGGCGGCCTCCTTTCCGAGAAGGCGTAATCCCTTCTGCGTCTCTAGGTCTCCCAACGCCATCCCGCGCGTGATGATCGTCACCGTCTGCATCCCAGCGCTCCCTCCTTGCCCAGCAATCACCCCCATGAGGACCGCCAGCGCCGCCACTTTGACGATCATCCCCTCGAATATTCCCACGACTACAGCGGCGAGGAGGGCTGTAGCGAGGCGCACGTACAGCCATGGCAGACGCATCCGCAACGAGGCGAGCCACGTGGTGTCGACTCCTTCTTTCATCGGCACACTCGCCATTCCGTAGATGTCCTCAGTTGCCTCGTCGCGGATCACATCTATCACATCGTCGATCGTGATGATCCCCAGGAGCTTCTGCTGTTGATCAACTACGGGAAGAGCGTAATAGTTGTACTTGTCGAACAGGTGAGCCACATCTTCCGCGTCCGCCTCGACCGGAACAGTGATCGCATCCGGCTGCAGGAGGGCAGAGAGGCGCGTCCACGGTTGAGCGAGTGCCATATCGCGTAGCGACAGCACCCCCTGTAGGCGTCCCTCATCATCGACCGCGTAGGCGTAGTAGATGGTCTCTGCCTCCTCCGCACGCTGGCGGAGAAGGTCGATCCCCTCCTGAACAGACATATCGAGCGACAGGGCGACCACCTCCGGCGACATCAGTCCGCCAGCCGTGTCCGGGGGATAGGCGAGGAGGTCGGAGAGAACCTTGGCCTCTTTTCGTTCGAGATGGGAAAGGATCTCCTGCTGCTCGCTCTCGGAAAGCTCCTCGAGCAGGTCGACGGCGTCGTCGGGATCCATGCGGGAGAGGATCTTGATCGCTTCTTTGGGGTCGAGTTCAGCGAGGAGCTCAGCCGATTCCTCCGGCTCCATCTCCCCCAACGGCTCTGCAGCGGCCTGCCGCAAGTAGAGACGATGCAGGAGGTCAACCGCCTGAATATCGGAGAGGCTGGAGAGCACCTCAGCGATATCGGCTGGGGGCTTCAAGAGCAATTCTCGCAGGATGACCTTCTTCTCCTCCACTGCACCACCTCTGACAGACTGTGGATGTTATTATACGCTCTTGGTGTAGTCCCGCAGAAAGCGGCCTAGTGACGACCCAACTTACCGTATTGGAGGTTTGGAAAGTACGTGCTTGCGTGGCGGAGTACCTTGTGTGCGCCGTTGCCGTTGAAAGCAAGCTCCAAAACCAGGGCAGCAGAACATCGGAGGGACACGCAGGAGACAAGATCAGACGCAACACAGCGAAGAACCCTTTGATAGGTCAACTGATCGACCCTACGGTCATTGTTCCCGGCCAGAAACTGGCTACAACTCATCGATATCAGGGACCGTGCCATCTGCGAGGCGAAACAGCATCTCACCGGCATTGGGAACGACAAGGATTCCTTCATCTTCACGATTAGTGTAATCGTCCGGCTGGATGGAGGTGGGATCGAGGTAGCCGAGGTTAATCTCGCGGCAGAGATCTTCTGAGAGGGCGGTGGCGAGAACAACCTCCATGCGTGGATGTTCTACTCCGTCCACAAAGGACCCGATCCCTTTGACATGAGTTGAGTGAGCAAGTATGGCACGGGGGACGCCCTTGAACCGGTCCCATTGATGTAGGAAGTAGTCGCGCGTATGATACCCCACTTGGCGGATCAGCTCCCCGTGCGTCACTGAGATCTCGGAGAGGTTAGGGGCGTAGATGATCACCTGCCCGCCA
>JAUWNS010000009.1 GCA_030612485.1 Candidatus Bipolaricaulota bacterium | reverse complement strand
GAGATGGTTATGGCCTGGTTGCCAAACGTCCACGGATGTACGCTTAACATCACCATGGATGTTCACATCGACCGGATCTGGAAAGACTAGTTCGTACACAAAACCTACACACCGGGGGCCGAGAGATCGGCCCCTTTTTTTCGTTGGTCTTCAATGGACGTCTCCCATACGGAAGGGGATTGGGTAATCGAGCTTTCGATCCCGGAGGCGGCAGCCACACCGGGCCATTGATGCCGGTTAAGAAAGGAACCGGAGTCTCCTTCTTCGACGGCCCTCCGATCGTCTCCTGTCTTGCTTTTTCGCTCCATAATGGGAAACTTACAGGGTCCAGAGTCATTTGGTGCGTTCGATTACCCCTACTGGGATTGGGTTCGTAACAACATCGCCCGGAAAGCGCACGACATCCGCGCGCAGGGTTTCTCCGGTCCGGCGATGCTCCCCTATGCCGATCTCGAGTACGGGGGGATTACGGAGAGGATGGGAAAGCTTGCGGAGCGGTTTCACCGCCGTTAGCTAAGGAGAGATCGTTTTGAGCGATAGGTTGATCGAAGAACGAATAGGTGAGGTTCTGTTCAGTGAGCAGGCGATCCACGCACGGACCCACGAGTTGGGGATGAGGATCGCACAGGACTACGGCCCAGGCGGATGCGCGCACGATACACAGGGACGCCCGCCCCTCTTGGTCTGCGTACTGCATGGGGCACTCATCTTCATGGCTGACTTAGCGCGACAGATCCCAACCGAGATCGAGTATGACTTCATCTGCGTCTCCTCCTACGGGAACGGGACCTCTCCCGGAGAGGTCAGCCTGATCAAGGACCTGGAACGGCCGATCAAAGGCCGGGATGTACTGATCGTGGAGGATATCATCGATACCGGCAACACTATCTCCTACTTGCAGCGCGGGTTTGCGGCGCGCGATCCGGCATCGATCCGCATCTGCACCCTGATCGACAAGGTCTCCCGCCGGGAGGTTCAGGTGGAGGTACACTACGCCGGATTTCCCCTCAAAGAGGACGCATTCATCGTCGGTTATGGGATGGACTATGCCGAGATCTACCGCAACCTCCCCTATATCGGGCTTCTGAAGCCCGAGTACATAAGATGACCGATCCGTTCTATACCCTGGGGATAGAGACCTCCTGCGATGAGACGGCGGTCGCCATCCTGCGTGGGGAGACGGACCTAGTCGCGAACCTCGTCTACTCACAGGCTGAGATCCACGCCCGTTACGGTGGGGTCGTCCCCGAGGTCGCCTCGCGCGATCACCTGCGCAAGCTCCCTTACCTCGTGCGCGACGCGCTCGCCCAGGCCGATCTCTCGTTGGACGACATCTCCCTCGTCGCGGCCACCTACGGGCCCGGGTTGGTCGGCCCCCTCCTCGTCGGTCTCTCCTACGGGAAAGGGATCGCCTTTGGACGAGAGATCCCATTCATCGGGGTGAATCACCTAGAGGGGCACATCTTTGCCCACCGGTTGACCACCCCGGAGGTGGCACCACCGTTCATGACCCTGATCGTCTCCGGTGGACATACCAGTCTTGTCGAAGTAAAGGGATACGGCGACTACCAACTGGTCGGAGCGACGGTCGACGATGCAGCCGGCGAGGCGCTCGACAAGGTCGGTAAGATGCTCGGAATCGGGTATCCTGCCGGGGCGGAGATCGACCGCCTCGCGCGACAGGGAGACCACACCGCGATCCCGTTTCCTCGACCGATGTCCTCGTCCCCCGGGTTCGACTTCAGCTTCGCCGGGTTGAAGACCGCCGTCCTCTACCACCTGAAGAAACATCCACGGGAGAAGCAGGAGGACGTCGCCGCCTCATTCCTGGCAAGCGTTGTCGACGTGTTGACCAAGAAATCGCTCGAAGCGACGCGCCGCTATCACCTTAAACGATTGATCGTGGTCGGCGGAGTGGCCGCGAACTCCCACCTGCGAGAGCGCCTCACGAGCGACGGGGTGGAACGCGGAATCGACGTCCTCTTCCCGGAGCGTTCCTACTGCACCGACAACGCCGCCATGATCGCCGCTGCCGGAGCCTTCCACCACCTCAGCGCTGGAGAGTCCCATCCACTCTCCCTTGCGCCGGAGCCGTCGCTCTCACTGTAGCTTGCCTGCCTGTGCGTGCCCGCACGCAGACAGGTCTGCAACGTTCTTCTTTGCTGCCTCCGAGGACCCTCTTGCGTAGGAGGTTCACTGGGAGCGTCTCACATTCTGCCATCTGCACACTTCCATTGGAAGAAGACGCACATCTTTATCGTCACCTCTCGATCGATCCTTGCACTTGGTAGCGATTCCTCGGGACGGTAGATGTCTCTTCTGCTTCCTTGCAGCGAGGTAGTACGCGAACTTGACCAACGATGTGATCGACACCATAATGTCTTAATGGAATTATCAAGAGGATTGATGCTGCGGCTGTGCAGAGAGGCTGTTATGAACACCACATGGAGCCCAATAGAAACGGAGGAACACTAATGCAAGACACGGCTTTCAAGTACAAACTGGAGGTCCAAGAGGGCGGCAAAGTGGAACTGAGCGTTCCCCTTCCCAAGGGCACGCGGGTCGCTGTGTTTGTTATGGAAGAGAGCGAAGACGACTTCAGTGATCTTGTGTTGGCTGCCCAGAGCAGTCTTGACTTCTGGAACAATCCAATTGACGATGAAGTCTGGAATAGTGCCTAATCAACGTGATATCGTCCTTGTTCCGATTCCGTTCACTGACCTGACATCAAAGCGCCGTCGGCCCGTTGTTGTAATCTCCAATGATAAGTACAACCATAATACAGACGACGTAGTCGTGGTAGCGATGACGTCGAATCTTAAAGCAGCGGACTATAGCTTCACCATCACTTCTGCCGATTTGGCTATTGGTTCTCTTAAGTGGCCGAGTCGAATACGAGTGGACAGGATCTACACGTTGGCCCAGTCCATCGTTGCAAAGAAGTTTGGGCAGATAAGCGAAGCAGCCTTCGAAAGGATCCGCCAATTACTGAGTGAGCTCGTAGTGAAAAAGCCATAAGGAGAACGGCTCACAAGCAGGAGGAAGGAATGCGGAATTGACGTCCTCTTCCCGGAGCGTGCCTACTGCACAGATAACGCCGCCATGATCGCCGCTGCTGGTGCCTTCCACCACCTCAGCGCTGGAGAGTCCCATCCGCTCTCCCTTGCGCCGGAGCCGTCGCTCTCGTTGTAGCGTTGCAGCTTGTCTGCAACGTTCTTCTTTGCTGCCTTCCACGCAGCCGTCGCTCTCGGTGCAGTCGCATCCCGTTTCGTTACGGCATCACTTTTTAAGGACGAATGTACCGCGACAAGCCGCTAGCATTTTATCGCAACCTTCACCAAAATAACCTGTTCTCCCGTTGCCAAGCGGGGTTCCTTCTCTCATTAATGCATTGCGCTTGACAGGGGTTGCTTTTTATGCTATATTGATCTCAATAAACGCTATAAGGAGTTGCGTTTTTGGCTACAGGAGACGCGAAAATCCTGGCGAAGGGGCTTAACCTCCTCGAAGAGCTGGCTCAGAGTGCCGACGGAATGACTGCGGTTGGGCTAGCGGAGAGTATCGGCATTCACAAGACGAGCGTGTATCGTTACCTAAACACCCTTCTTCAAACAGGCTACATCCAGACCAATGGCGATGGCCGATATCACTTGGGAAACAAGATTCTCGAATTGAGCAGCCAGCTGCTGCGCCGGATGCCTCTGCGCGAAACTGCGCACCCGTTCCTCGTCAAACTGAGCGTTGAAACGCAGAAGACCGTACACCTGTGCGTCTTAGACGGTCACGACGTGGTCTATATCGACAAAGTAGAGGGCCAACGCAGCTTGCCCATGATGTCACGGATTGGAAGTCGGGCGCCAGCCTATTGCACCGGTGTAGGAAAAGCCCTCTTAAGCGGTCTTCCCACTGATCTGATTATCACTCTTCTCGGGGAATCCTCCCTCACGAAACGGACTTCAACGACGATCACCGATCCGATTCAGTTACTGAAAGAGGTCAAGCGGATTGCTGAGCGTGGCTATGCAATCGACAATGGAGAGCACGAAGAAGGTATAAAGTGTTTCGCTGCGCCACTTAGCGAATATGGCGGGGATATTGTGGGCGCGATCAGCTTAACAGGACTAAAGCGCGAGTTCGATAACCCAGAAGAGCTAAAGAAGATGATTACTGCAATTACGAAAACCGCAACAGAGATATCGCAGGCACTTGGGCATGTAGAAAAGTGATTCCTGCGGGTGTAACCAAGGATTGTATGTACCTAAGTTTACGGAAAGGAGTCTAGCTGGATGAGCAATACGGCCGTTGAAGAGAGGTTGAAGGAGTTAGGGTTTAAGCTTCCGGTAGTACCTAAACCGGTAGCGGAGTACGTTCCGGCAAAGCGGGTTGGAGATCTTGTTTACGTTTCCGGACAAGGGCCAATCCGTGATGGAAAGCCAGTTTATGTCGGCCAAGTTGGAAGCGAGGTTTCATTAGATGAGGCGTACAAAGCCGCAGAACTATGTGCGTTGAACTGTTTAGCGGCGATTAAATCGGTAGTGGGATCGTTAGAGGCGGTAGAGGAGATCGTACACGTGCGCGGATTTGTGAATTCCGCGTCTGATTTCCACGACCAACCAAAAGTCATCAACGGAACGTCCGAGCTCTTGGTGAAGGCATTCGGAGAACGTGGTCGGCACGTTCGTGCAGCGCTTGGGACCTCGAACCTTCCAGGGAACATCCCTGTGGAAATCGAGATGGTAGCCAAAGTCAGAACTACATAATCTAAGGAAAAACATGAGTACATTAGATATTATAACGTTGGCACAATTAAAAGAAAAAATCGCTGCCATTCCGCAAGTCCAACTAGGCATCCTTCCCACACCTCTTCATGTACTGCCACGTTTTTCCAAGGCACTTGGTGGCCCACAGGTATTTATCAAGCGTGACGACCTTACAGGGTTAGCATTTGGAGGTAACAAGACTCGGATGTTCGAGTTTCTTCTTGCCCAAGCCAAAGCAGAAGGAGCGGACACAATTATCGGTGGCGCGGGTGTCCAATCAAACTACTCACGGCAGCTTGCAGCTGCCTGCAATGTATTGGGGTTAGAAGCACATCTTGTCCTGCGGCGAATCCGTGGGAACACGGACAATATCATTCAGGGAAACCTTCTCCTCGATTTGTTAGCAGGGGCTTCAGTACACATAATAGACGCAACTGCTGAAGAACAGAGTAGAATAATGTATAAACTGGCAAAAAATTTGGAAAAAGAGGGCAAACGTCCGTTTGTTGCTCGTTTAGCGAACGATAAAGACCTTTCACCTGATGTGATCTCCTATGTGAAATGTTTCTGCGAGATCGTCGAGCAAGGCCAAGAACTTGAGATCCAGCCAAGCCATTTGTATTGCGCTTCCTATGACAGCACTCAAGCAGGCCTTGAACTTGGTAAAGCTGCATTGGGAAGCAAGATCCGTATTATGGGGATTGCCCCCGCTAACTGGCTTCATGGAGGAGCTTCCGGCCTAGTTGCAAATTACGCAAATCAAGCTGCTCAGCGCCTTGGGGTTTCCTGTCACGTAAATGCCAATGCTGTCTTTAACAGTGAGGATTATGTAGGAGATGGGTATGGCATCGTAACCACTGAAGGGATCGAAATGATTAAGCTTATGGCTAGAACAGAAGGAATATTCCTCGACCCTGTCTATACTAGCAAAGCTATGGCGGGACTTTACGATCATGTTCGCAAAGGCATCCTTAAGAAAGATGACGTTGTCCTGTTCTTGCATACAGGTGGTACTCCTGCTCTCTTCGCGTACGCAGAAGAGCTAGGGGTAGAGGAATTAGAAGACCATTTAACTAAATCATAGCCTTGTCATACTGGAAAGGAGGTGGGTTCTATACACATATACAGTTGTTGATGGAAGAGTTTTACCTGATCTGCGCAAGAATCTACAGGAGGTAGAAGAATGGTTGCTTACGGGAAGAAGACGTTATTCGTACTAATCTTGTCGTTGATGGCGGCTTTGATAGGCTTTAGCGTTGTGGGGCAACAATACGGTGGGACACTTCGATATGCCACGATTGGTGAACCCCCGCACCTGGATCTAATGGTGGTGACATCCGATCTTTCGAGTACGATTGGGCAACATATCTTTGAAACACTCTTCACATTCGACGAAACCTATTCACCTATTCCGCTTCTGGTCGACACCTACGAGAAAAGCGCAGACGGGACTGAAGCACTTTTCCACTTGCGCAAAGGTGTGCTGTTCCATAATGGCGAGGAAATGGACTCAGGCGATGTTGTTGCCTCACTTGAGCGCTGGGGTGAATATGGCATTCGCGGTCCCATAATGTACAAACACGTTCTTGATACTGTTGCTGTTGACAAGTACACAGTCAAGCTTGTTTTTGATGCTCCGTTTGGCCCAATGGAGAGTTTGCTTGCGTTCAATAACGGAGGCCCTTGCATTATTCCCGAAGAGATCGCTAAATCGGCGGGAGCTGAGCCGATAAAGCCGGAACAATACATCGGCACAGGTCCATACAAATTTGAGGAGTGGTTCCCTGGTCGTTACATTCGTCTAGTCCGTTTCGAGGATTACAAATCGCCTGAGGGCAACTCTACGGGTTATGGTGGAACTCGACATGCTTACTTGGACGAGATTGACTTCATCCCCGTTTCTGAGTCGGGGACTCGCATGTCTGGACTGCAGGCGGGCGACTATGACTACGCTGAACAGATCCCAGCGGATCTCTATAGTTCGCTACTTGCCGATCAAAGTGTAACTACGTACCTGCTTAAGCCACCCATGTTTCCTATGCTCTTCCGTAACACTAAGGAAGGCATCATGTCAAACAATCTGATGTTGCAGGCCGTATTGGCAGCGTTGGATATGAAACCCATCTTGCAAGCAGCTTTCGGTGATCTGTATGCGGTCAATGGTTCTGTATTTCCCGAAGGGACCGCTTGGTATACCGACGCCGGAACAGAATTTTATAGCCAGGCAGATCCCAAAAAAGCACAGGACCTATTAGTACAAGCTGGGTATAATAAGGAGCCCATTCGATATTTGGTAACCACATCGTATGAGTACATGTATGCCATGAGCATGGTGATCGTTGATCAACTAAGACAAGCCGGTTTAAACATACAGATGCGAGTGTACGATTGGGCTACCTTGGTTCAATATCGGGCGCAGCCAAGCGAGTGGGATTTGTTCATGACTTCGCATGGTCCTGTACCCGACCCTTCCCTGGTGACACCAATGAGCACAACATATCCTGGATGGTGGGATACACCGGAGAAGAATGACCTTGTGGCTGCATTCAATTCATCAACTAATTTCGATGACCGGTATAAGATCTGGGAGCAGATACAAGCCTTGCAGTACGAGGAAAGTTCCTGGATCAAAATCGGGGATGCTTTCAGTCTAAATATCTCGGCAAATCAACGGGTGGGGGGTCTTGACGACCCGCATCAACCGCCGCTTCTTTGGCCGTATTTCTGGAACGTCTGGCTAAAGTGAAGAACCCCGCCTACAAGGCGGGGCACTCTTCGCGGTTCTCGTAGAAGAGGATCTCAATAGGGGTGCCGTCATCTTGGCGGTGCCCCATATTATCATACGTACGGAGAATTACATCGATGATTTCATACTTGATTCGGCGAGCATTGGCTATGCTACCAACATTGCTAATTGTGATGCTTGTGAGTTTCTTTTTGATTCACTTCATTCCAGGCGACCCAGCGGCCGTGATGCTAGGGCCCGACGCTACAGTGGATCAGATTGTGCGGTTGCGCCATGCCATGGGGCTTGACAAACCCATAACCGTGCAATTTTGGAAATATGTGTCAATGGTCTTCCGAGGAGATTTAGGGCAATCGATCTTGTTTCACATGCCGGTCACCAAATTGATGCTGCAGCGGACTGAGACAAGCATTATGCTCACCCTTTTTTCGATGGTTGTAGTTTTCTGCATAGGTATCCCAGCGGGAATCGTGGCTGCTATCAGACGGAATACCTGGATTGATCAAGTTTTGCTGACGACAGCGCTACTTGGTGCATCTGTCCCATCATTTTGGTCGGGATTATTACTAATCCTTGCTTTCGCTGTAAGACTCCATTGGTTGCCGAGTTCGGGATATCCATCCGTTTTCGCAACAGGTAATTTCGCAAATCTTCGTTACCTGATATTGCCAGCGGTTACATTAGGATTTGCAAACTCGGCATTGCTGGCTCGGCTAACACGTTCAAGTATGCTTGACGTGCTCCAAGAAGACTATATCAGTACCGCGCGGGCAAAGGGGCTAACTGAATCCAGGGTAATACTAAAGCACACCTTGCGAAATGCATCAATTCCGATTGTCACTGTGCTCAGTTTTACCTTTGCCGGGTTATTGTCTGGCACAGTTGTAACCGAAAGCGTATTTGCTCTTGCCGGTATTGGGAGGTTGGTCGTGGAGTCAGTCTTAGGTAGAGATTACCCAACTATACAAGGAATCATGTTGGTGGTTGCGTTCATTTACCTCTTCATCAATTTCGTAACGGATGTCATTTATGCTTTTCTTGACCCTAGGATTCAATATCAATAATATGAAGAGGGGAAATTTCAATGGTTAAGACTCTATTTAGGTTTATGCGCAAGCGGAGAACTGGGATGGTGGGGTTTGTTCTCTTGTGCCTTATTCTTATTTTAGCCATTCTTGCACCTCTTATTGCCCCTTACAATCCCCAACGTGTAAAGCCAAGCGACCGGCTGCAACCACCAAGCACTCACCACTTATTTGGGACCGATCGCTTTGGTAGGGATATCTTCAGTCGCATTTTGTATGGGGCAAGGCTGTCATTGCTAACAGGTGTATCCATAGCACTTCTCTCGGCAACAGTGGGAGTACTTGTGGGCGCGTTATCTGCATATTTCCCTGCAATTGGTTCTGTATTGATGCGCGGTACTGACGCACTGATGGCCTTCCCCGAGATCATCATGGCATTGGCCCTAATGGCCATTACGGGGAGACCAAGCTTATTTAATGTAATCGTGGCACTTGGAGTAGTCTACGCACCTCGTATGGCACGAACTGCATATGGATTGTCACTTAGGATACGAGAGTTCACCTATATTGAGGCGGCTCGTGCTATAGGGGGTGGACATGTTCGTATACTACTGCGTCATCTGATTCCAAATCTTATCTCCCCGGTTATTGTTCAAAGCACATTTACCTGTGCTTTGGCTATACTTGGAGCTGCGGCATTAGATTTTCTTGGCGTTGGGGTCCCTCCTGATATCCCATGTTGGGGAGCTATGGTCAGTGAAGGACGAATTTACATTACTATAGCACCATGGATCATTGGATTTCCAGGGCTCTTTATTGTCTTGCTCGTGCTCGCGCTTAACCTCTTGGGGGATACCTTGCGTGATGCCCTCGATCCCCGGCTAAAAAACTTGGCATGAGGTGGTTAACATGAGAAGCTTGCGTATACTCCGGAGAGGTGATGACCCAAGTAGTTCATTTTCGATGGCTGTTTCTTGGCAAAGCGGGCAATCTTATAGAGAGATGGCAAGACTACAAGGAAAGGAATTAGCAGATCATGTTTGACATTCTTCTTCACGGTGGACATGTAATTGATCCTGCTACAGGAACTGATGGCATCCGGGATGTCGCTATCGTGCAGGGACGAATTGCAGCCTTGGAAACTAAGATTATTGGCAAGGCTAGTCAGGTTTACGATGTCTCAGGTTATATAATTTGCTCTGGCCTTATCGACTTCCATTCACATGTATATTGGGGTGGAGCTTGGGGGATCAATGCCGACCTCTTAGGCCCACGCACAGGAGTTAGTACCTTCGTTGATTTTGGAACAGCTGGTCCTGGAAACTTCCAAGGGTTTCTGGAGCACGTCATTACTCGTTCAAGAGTGCGTATTTTAGCTTTCTTACACATCGCGTATACCGGTCTTGAGGGGGCCATTTTTTGTCCAAGTTCACTCCGCATCATCGGAGAGCTGGAAGATATTCGACGTGCCATTGTTGGGGCAGCAATCGAAACAGGGTGCCATTATTGTGACATAATCCGCGGAATAAAAGTCCGGGCAAGCGTGGAAGCAACTGGCAACAATGGGATCCAAGCACTCTTGCTAGGTAGGCAGGCTGCTGCTGCCTTGGGAATACCGCTGGCAGTCCATGTTGGCGAACCCCCACCCACTGTTGGGGAAATACTATCACAACTTCGTCCTGGAGATGTCTTAACACATTCTTTTAGGGGGCCGGTTAACTCGTTACTTGATCGCACTGGCAAGCTAATCCCTGAAGCAGTTGCAGCTCGGGAGCGAGGTGTGATATTTGATCTTGGACACGGGCAATCAAGTTTCTCCTTCAAGGCGGGGAGACAGCTCTTTAGCCAGGGGTTCTATCCCGATATTATTAGTAGCGACGTTCATGCTTATAGCATCAATGGGCCCGCTTATGATCTTCCAACTACCATGTCAAAGTTTCTGGGCCTCGGACTTGAGGTAAGGGAGGTCATTCGGGCCACGACTCAGACGCCAGCAAAAGTATTGGGCTTGGGAAACAGTTTGGGGAGTCTACAGGTCGGACGCGAAGCCGACATCGCGGTATTCAAGCTTGAAAAGGGTAATTTCCTATTTCATGATGTGCACGGGGAAGAATTAAGGAGTGGGACGCGGTTTACTCCGATAGCGACCTTTAAAGGAGGCGAATTGCTTTGGATGACGGAGCGCTACAAAGACCGCTGATGAAAGTTCGTTTCCACACCATCTATAAAGGAGGCCTACATGTTCGACATACTTATCAAGAATGGTCTGGTAATTGATGGTACCGGCGCCCCCGGGTTTAGAGGAACGGTGGGTATTAAGGATGGATTAATCGCGACTATAAGCAATGCCGCCAGTGACCACGTAGATCAACGGGAGGCTTCACAGATCCTGGATGCTAACGGAAAGGTCGTTTGTCCAGGGTTTATTGATATCCATTCACATGGAGACTTCACTCTGGTTCAACGGCCGTTCTCAGAAGATAAGGTATGGCAAGGAGTTACAACTCAAACCATCGGACATTGCGGATTCTCAGCAGCACCAGTCTCCAAAGAATGGGAAGATCTTAATGTTAGCGAAATGCTTGGTGGTATCGCGACGCTGAAGTGGCAATGGCGAACATTTTCCGAGTACTTATCGGTTCTCGCGCGACAAACTCTAGGTACGAACGTTGCAGCCTTTGTTGGATATGGCCCGATTCGAATGGCGGTAATGGGTGTATCGGACAAGGAACCCAGCAAGAATGAGTTAGGGCTGATGTGCAAGGTACTGCAGGAAGCCATGGATGCTGGTGCCTTCGGGTTTACTACAGGGCTTGCTTATCCTCCACAGTGTCAAGCCACTACTGAGGAACTGACAACTCTCTGCAAAGTAGTTGCCCGCTACGGTGGTTTGTATGCGACTCACGTGCGGGATAACACGTACGACGTTGGAAGGGGAGTGAGGGAAGCTATTGAGATCGGAAAACGTTCTGGTGTGCGCGTTCACATTGCGCATCTGCAAATACGTCCTAATCCAAAGCATAATCTAAAAGCAGTTCTTGACCTTATGGAACAGGCTAGAGACGCCGGTGTAGAAGTAACATGCGACCAATACCCCTATCTTGCTGGCCAAGGGCCCCTGACACCTCTATTTCCTGCATGGGCATTAGGAGGTGGAGTCGAAGCGATTAAAGAGCGGCTGCAGGATGTGCATGTCAGGGAGAGAATCAAGACCTATATGGGAGATGTGGTTGAGCACTACTTTAAGTGGGGGGATATCGTTCTGTGGTCGATAAAAGATGAGGCTTTGAAGGGACGTAGTATTCTGACTCTAGCTAATCTATGGGAGAAAGATCCTCGCGACGTAGCGATGGATCTGCTGATGGACTATGGGACCTCGGTTTCCGCGCTATACTTCGGCAAGACGGAAGAAGACCTGCGTGCCGCGGCTATCTGGCCGCATGCTATGGTAGGTACTGACGGGGTTTTCACCGAAGAGGTGGCACACAACCATCCTCGTACCTTTGGGACGTTCCCGCGTATGATTAGAAAATACGTGCGGGAAGAAAAGGTCTTCTCTATTGAGGAAGCAATCCGGCGGATGACCAGCCTTACAGCGCAAACGTTAGGGCTAAGCAACCGTGGTGTTCTTGCCGAAGGGAAAAATGCTGATATGTTGATCTTCGATCCAGAAACCATACTCGACACACCCACCTACGAGCTACCGGTGCAAAGATCTCGGGGTATTGATTTCGTGGTTGTTAACGGCAAGATCGTGAAAGCCCACAGTCAGGATAACCTGATTTCGGCGGGGGAAGTCCTGCATTTCGCTGGGCCTGCAAACTCGGATACAGGGGAGAGACGCGTGTGATAAAGCACCGCCAATTCAAGGAGGTAATCAACGTTTCAGGTACGATGACAGCCCTGGGAGCCTCGTCGGTGTCACAGGATGTCATCGAAGCAATGGCTTTCGTGCTTCCGAAGTTTGTCGACATGGTTGAGCTTCAACGTGACGCATGCCGGGTTATTCAACGGGCCATCGGATGCGAAGCCGGGTTTGTGACTGCGTGTTCAGCGGCCGGTATCGCCATCGGGGTGGCGGCGTGCATGACCGGCGCAAACATGGCTAAGGTAGAGCAGCTTCCAGATACCGCTGGCATGAAAGATGAGGTGATACTTCAGCGTGGGCATTCGATCTGGTTTGGTGGATCGATTCCACAAATGGTTCGGCTTTCCGGTGCACAAGTAAGCGAGATTGGCGATGCAACGCGAGCGGGAGCTTATCAGATGGAGGGAGCCATCAGCGAACGTACTGCTGCTGCTTTATACGTTGTATCGCACCATACAGTTCAATATGGATTGATTAATCTAGAAACTTTTTCTCGTATTGCTCACTCTCATGATGTTCCTGTGATCGTAGATGCAGCATCTGAGAGTAACATGCGCGTGTTCTTCGAACGTGGAGCTGATCTCGTTTGCTACAGCGGTCATAAGTTCCTTGGAGGTCCCACATCTGGAATTGTAGCCGGGCGCGCTGATCTGATAGAGGCTTGTCTGTTTCACCAGTATCATGGGATAGGACGGGCAATGAAGGTGGGGAAGGAATCCATTGTCGGAGCCATCGCAGCGCTAGAGCGCTGGGAGCAATTGGACCATGTCAGCATTCTTGCAGAGCAAGACACGATTTTGGATGTCTTTATTGATGGACTATCAGGCCTTCCTGGATTAACGCTCACGTTAGAGCCTGATCCGACGGAGAGTCCCACGAAGCGTGTTAAGGTGGTAGTAGACGCGAGCGTTGTAGGATTGGAGGCATTTGAAATTGCGGATGAACTCAAGTCCGGTGATCCGGCTATCTATGTGCGAGACAACGAAACAATCGACGGAGGCTACTTCTTCCTCGATCCGACCTGTTCCACTCTCGACGAAGCACGGCTTGTTGCTTCCGCGATTCGGCGTGTAGCTGAACTGCCGGAAGGAGAGAAGGCGGCAATCCGTTTACATCACGCCTGTCGGCCCAACGATGCGGACACTCTTGTACAGAAGTTGCGGGGGTGGGTCCCGGAGCCCACGGAGTAAGGCCCTGCCGTGGTGACATTGTGCATGCTTGCATGCCGAGGTTCGGTATTGGTAAGGGGGATGTATGTTCAGTGTTTCGTATAACGGGAGTAACAAGAAGGTCTTGTGGCAGGAACTGTGGCGACACGAGTTCGAGGAGGCAGTGGATAAGAATCCGATTGTTGTCGTTCCTACAGGATCGATAGAACAACATGGTCCCCACTGCCCAGCGGATGTGGATATCAGCGTTCCGTTCTTTATTTCGGTGAGTGCAGCGCAGCAGGTGGACGACTTTCCGGTCTTCGTAGCTCCCCCATTGTGGTGGGGTCTGGCGCACTATAACAAAGGATTTCCAGGAACTATCAGCCTGCGCGTGGAGACGTATCTCCATCTGTTGGAAGATGTCTGTATGAGCATCTGGGAGAACGGCTTCAAGCGGATCGTGATATTAAACGGCCATGGTGGGAACGCCGCTCCTAATAGGGTGATTAGAGATATCCTTTCAGAGCGGAACGTGTTTCCTGTCGCATATAACTGGTGGGATTCAGTTGAAGACGTGATCTTCAAATCCGGCGATAGCGACTCCGACGTTGGGCACGGCGGAGAATGGGAGACGTCGACCCAGCTGTTCATAAGGGAACAACTGGTCTCTAAACCTCATATCAGAGCGGATGTTCCACTGATGAGCCCGTTCGACCCGGAGACGGCCCGGTTCGCCACCTTTGCCGAACGACGCCGGGACACGCGCGATAGAACGGGGATAATGGGAGACGCTCACGTTGCGACAAGGGAGAAGGGGAAGGCGATCCTTACCCTTGCAATCGATCGCCTTATCATGTTAATTCGCCAGTTTCATTCGCTGCCGATCCGCGAGTATCGTGAGTTTGGAACACACTGCCCGTAATGAGACCTGTAAATTGGCGATGACTCATTGTCCTACTGCAGAGGTGCAACGTCATGAATGAAGTCGAGGATAGCGGTTCGCAAACGGGAAGTCTAGTTGATGCCCTCCGGAATTACGCGGAAGACAAGAAGAGGGCGATTGATCCCGTTCAAAGGAGATGGAGGAATGAATGGCTTTCAAGGGGCTAGATTCAGGCGATGATGGAGCGTACAGGATTGAGTTCGCTTTGCTATTAAGAGGAAATCGAGGAATCGAAAACAAAACCACAAAGCTAAAGCTCATTCAAGGAGAAGATTACATTGCTAAACAGTGCGATTTCGGATGACACAAATCGGAGTGTTCTGTTGAGAGGTGGAACCCCGATGGGGTTCCGCGATCTTGAACCAGGCTGTAATGCTCTTGATTTGGGAATCAAGGGTGGGTGCATCGCCGAGGTCGGGAAGTCTCTCGATCCCGCTGCGTACTCATGTACCGTGGACATTGAAGGGAAGTACATCTCGCCAGGGTGGATCGATCTTCATACTCACGTTTACGATGTTTCGCATCTTGGCCTCAACCCAGCCATTATTGGGCCGGCAGCTGGGGTTACAACCCTTGTGGACGCTGGCAGTGCCGGGGAAGAGATGTTTTACGGGTTCTACAAGTATGTCATCGAACATAGCCCGTTTCCGATATATGCATTCCTCAACATCGGTTCCTACGCGCATCTCGACTACGGGCATGCCAACATCAATATGCTCAAGACGATGCGATGTGTGGAGAAGCATCGTGACGTAATCAAGGGGATCAAGATCATGGCATCACGACGGTACCTGAGGGACTTCGGACTTCACCCATTACGTGCCGCCAAGCGACTAGCAATTGATCTCGATCTTCCGCTGATGGTACATATTGCCGAACCTCCTGCGTTTCTCGAAGAGATGATTGATGATCTTCTCGAGGCGGGGGATATCATCACACATTGTTACCACGGAAAGGTTGGCAACAGCGTACGTTATGGACAGAAGCGTGTGCTTGCACTGTATCATGCAGCGGTGGACAAGGGAGTGCTTCTCGATGTTGGTCATGGGGAATCTAGCTTCAGTGTTGAGTCGGCCCGATTGGCCATCGCGCAAGGGCTTAAACCATTCTCCATCAGTACCGATCTGCACGGAGCAAACATTGATGGTCCAGTATGGAGCCTGGCAGCTGTGATGTCGAAGATGCTTGCTTGTGGCCTCTCCCTTGAGGAGGTCGTGCGCATGGTTACACTCAACCCTGGACATGTCGTCGCTCCCTCTGAGTACGGCGTCCTGCAGGTGGGAGCCCCAGCCAATATCACGGTATTCGACGTGGAAAAAGGTCGCTTTGAGTTCAGCGATTCTGGGGCGCCCGATGACATGACCAGCGGTGGCGATCCCTGTCATCAGACGCAGTTTAGCGGGACGTGCTTTGTACACCCCTTCTATGTGATCGTGGGAGACCATAAGAGCGAATCAACCCCCCGTGGAATCGAGGAGAATCGACGCCACGGAGCTAGTGACGCCTCAGCGAGTGGAGACTTATGAATTCAGCGATGATCTCCTTGAAGGCACGCTTACATGAGGGAAAAGTTGTTTTCGGCACGTTTCTGTTCGAGATTGTGCATCCATCCGTTGTTAAGATCATGGCCAACGCTGGTTTCGACTTTGTTCTGATTGACATGGAGCATGGATCCCATACGGTCGATTCTGTAGCTATGTTGGCCACTGTCGCGCGGGCGGCGAATATGGCGCCACTTGTAAGGGTAGCAGAGGTCTCCCGAACGAATGTCCTGAGATCGTTGGAGGCAGGGGCGTCCGGGATCATGCTCCCTGCAATCCGATGCCGTTCTGATGTTGAGCGGCTTTATTCTCTATCTAAGTACCCGCCGCAGGGTGAACGGGGCTTGTCGCTGGGGACGGCACACACCGACTATCAGCTCCTTGACACGGCGTTCTACATGCGTGAGGCGAACGACAATACGTTACTAATCGGACAGATCGAGACTGTAGAGTCCATCGAGAACCTGGATGATATCTTGGCATCGGGCGCATTGGATGTAGCATTCGTAGGTCCTTATGATCTCTCGGTGGCGCTCGGTGTTCCCGGGGACATTAATGCTCCTTCTGTGCAAGCTGCCATGGAACTGGTTATCAATCGATGCCGCATACACGGTGTGACCCCCGGAATCTTCACCATGGATGCGAAAGCAGGGCGAAGTGCGGTTGCTCGCGGTTTCCGCTTTGTGGCATGCTCAAGTGAACTCTTCATGCTGATAAGTCACAGCAAAGGAATCGTCCACGAGTTGAGGGAAGCATGAATAGCGCATCTAGCTGTTGTGCAGTTCTAAAGCGGGATCAGGAGAGTGAAACTTCCAGAAACCTCAATAACAGCGTAACAATGCGGATCGGTTGGTAAGCGCTGCTCAAGCTTGAGCAGCTGATTGATATTACTTAGTGAAATGGCGATTACTTTGAAGGTTGGTGAGCGTGGAAGACCAGATGAACTGTGTCGGGAAGCCTGTTTCTACAAGTAGAAGGAGTTGCTATCGCCATGGTAGTTAACGGAAAACACAAGAGCTTGTTCAAGGGCTTGCGGTGTCAGAAATGTGGCATTTTATATCCTTTGGGAACTAAATACTGTGCACAAGATAGGGGATTACTTCTCTCTGAATATGCACTCATAAAGCACAAGAGGATAGAAACATGCCTTTATAATGAACCTGGCGTTTGGCGATTCTCACCCCTGATGCCACCGTTGCCACGGAAGCTGTCAAGGGGAGAAGGCAATACTCCACTCTTGGCGAGCAGGAACGTAGGTGGCATATTGGGCATTGATCTGTTCTTTAAGGATGAGGGGACCAACCCGTCGGGTTCGTTCAAGGATCGTGGTGTAGTTGTAATGGTAAGCGCACTTGATCCTTCCGCTAAAACTGTAGTCATGATGTCCAGCGGGAATGCCGCAAGTTCTGTCGCCCTGTACTCGGCACTTGCCGGCGTGCACGCTGTAGTGCTCATGTACCAGGGGGGGACTAGGGCAAAGTCATTCATGACCAGGGCCTATGGGGCTACGGTTTTTGCTGTACAAGCAGAACGTGAGGCGGATGTCTTGGCCTTGGCCGAAAGTGTGGCAGCAGAGAAGGGATGGCCCCTCATGAACACCGTTGCTGTACGGAATCCACTCATCTTGGATGGCTACAAAACCTTGGCCTATGAACTGTCAGAGGGGCTGGCTGATATAGATGTAGTGGTCGTGCCAGTAGGCTCCGGCACACTAATCTCGGGTATATGGAAGGGGTTTGATGAATTACATCGAGCGGGAATGATCTCGCGTGTTCCACGCCTAATCGGAGTTCAACCCACAGGGAGCTGTCCGATCGTTAAAGCATTTGACGGCAACCTTCCCAGTGTCCCAAGATTATCAGATGTACCTAATACCATTGCTGCTGCCCTAACGCTCGACGACCCTGGTGAAAGTGGTGCTCTGGCATTGCATGCGGTCCGCGAAACTAAAGGAGGGTTCATGGCCGTATCAGATGAGGCGATTCTGCGCGCCTGCAAATCTCTGGCAGCCGATGAAACGATTCTTGCGGAACCAGCGGCAGCTGTCAGTGTAGCAGCCTTACCTAAGGCCCTTGAACAAGGTTTTATCCATCCTGGTGAACGGGTGGTTTGTGTACTGACCGGACATGGTTTGAAAGATATTGATTCCCTCGATAGGTCATTACCTTCCATGATCAACATTGCAGCAGACAAATCAGAATTTATGGATGCATATGCTTCTATAGAAAGGCAATATTGACTACGCTGTCAAGGAGAAAGCTATGGACAAATCACTGACGATTGATCAGTTAAGAGAATACGGTGCACTCGGGATTATCCGTGTGCAAGAGGCAAAGAAGCTATTGCAGATTGCCGAGGCTCTGCAGGCCGGCGGGCTCAACTGCGTCGAGATCACAATGACTACGCCCGGAGCACTGAGAGCAATCGAGGAAGCGGTCTCAAAGACGCCCGGGGTCCTCATGGGAGCCGGAACTGTTCTTGACGCAACTACGGCCCGGCAAGCGATCCTCGCGGGCGCAGAGTTCCTTGTCACTCCGACGGTGGAACTCGATGTGATCGAGATGGCACACCGTTACGGCGTGGTTGTAATTGCTGGTGCGATGACGCCGACAGAGATCCTCACTGCGTGGGAAGCAGGGGCGGATATGGTGAAGGTCTTCCCGGCCGGGACCCTCGGTCCTGGATATCTCAAGGCGGTGCACGGACCTTTACCGCAGATCCCGCTCGTGCCGACAGGCGGTGTTACAGCTGACAACGCAGGGGAATTCATCCGTGCTGGGGCGGCGATAGTCTGTGCTGGTGGCTGGTTGGTGGACAAGCAAGCGGTCGCTGAGGGACGCTATGAAGTTCTCACCGCACGAGCGCGTGAGCTTCTCAATGCGGTGAATGAGGCGCGCGCGCGCCTCGTCAGGGGAGAGGACGAGTGATGAAAGAGCTTCGCCTGATGATCCCTGGCCCGGTCGAGGTCTCCCCCGAAGTGCTAGAGGAGATGAGTCGGCCGCTGGCAGCACATTACGGAGGTAAGTGGACAGCCTTCTACAACGAGACCTTAGGGCTCCTGCGCCAGATCTTCGGCACACGTGGAGAGATCATTCTCTTCCCCGGATCGGGGAGTGCCGGGCTCGATGCTGCTCTTGGATCAACGCTTTTTCCAGATGGGACGGTGTTAATCGTGCAGAACGGCTTCTTCGGTGAACGCCTGGAGGAGATCGCGCGCACCTATACGCCGAACGTCCGGACGGTGAAGTTCCCTTTGGGAAGACCGGTAGAGCTGGCGCTCATTGAGGAGGAGCTAAAGCAAGGGGCGTTCAACTTGGTGGCCGCGGTTCACTGTGAGACATCAACAGGAATACTTAACCCGATTAAGGAAATCGGTGAGTTGTGCAAACAGTATGATACCTTATTCATGGTCGATGCCGTCTCCTCGTTGGCGATTGAGCCGCTTGCCATGGACAAGTGGGGAATAGCTATCTGTGTCTCCGCTTCGCAGAAGGGGCTCGAATTCCCCCCCGGACTAGGGATAGTTGCCGTAGGTGCGAAAGGGTGGAAACGAATAGAGCAGGTGCGCTCTCCCGGCTGGTACCTGAACCTCACGGTGTGGAGAGAATATGCGGAGCGTTGGAAGGTCTGGCATCCGCACCCTGTCACTCACGCCGTGAACAACGCACGTGCCCTGCGGGTAGGACTTGAACGGATCCTGGCTGAGGGACTCGAACGCCGGTTTGTGCGTCATCGTTCAGTAACGGAAAGACTGCGCCGGGAACTACGGGATATTCTCCTCGAACCGTATGTACCCGATGAAATTGCCTCTCATGGGGTGACCGCCGTACTTGGGCCGGAGGGACATATAGATGAGCTACTTTTGCACCTGCGCGCCCGGCACGGGCTACTCCTTGCTGGAAGCCTCGGCTCCACCAAGGGAAAGGTGTTTCGGATTGGACACATGGGCCCTGGGGCGACTGACGAGGCGGTGGAAACGGTCATCTCCGCGCTAAAGGCCGAGCTATAACGATACCAACCGAAGGAGTAAACGTGGGAACAAATTATGATCTTGTAACATTTGGTGAAACAATGATTCGCCTTTCGCCGCCGGAATACCGCAGACTAGAACAGGCAACCACGTTCGATGTGAACGTAGGTGGCTCGGAGCTTAACACAGCCGTTGCTGCACAGCGGCTGGGGATTAGGACGGCTTACGTGACACGCCTCCCCGATAATCCGCTGGGCCGAATGGTTGAGAACAAGGCGCGTGAACACGGTGTGGAGACCTCTCATGTTTTGTGGACCGATGAAGATCGGATAGGGATCTACTTCGTCGAATTTGGCGCTTCCCCGCGGGCTAACTCTGTACTCTACGATCGCAGGGACTCCGCGATCGCCCGTATCTACCCTGGAGAAATCGACTGGAACGACGTCTTCCAAGGAGGGAAGATCTTCCATACATCCGGAATCACCCCTGCCCTTTCACCGAACGCGGCAGGAGCAACAAGGGAAGCCGTTGAGACAGCGAAGAAGGTTGGCCTCAAGGTATCGATTGACCTCAACTATCGCGCCCGCCTGTGGTCACAGGAGAAGGCACGAGAGGTAATGACAGAGCTGATGAGTTACACGGACATCCTCATAACTACCGAAGAGGACACGGAGCGGGTATTTGGGATAACTGGATCGTCCTACGAAGAGGTGGCCGCTGAGCTTGCAACGCGATTCCAACTTGAGACAGTGGCAATCACGCTGCGCGAGACTCCATCGGTATGGCGGAACAAGTGGACGGCGATTGCCTACGCGGATGGGAAGATCTACCGCGGCCCAACCTTCAACATTGAGATCGTTGATCGCGTAGGGGCAGGTGACTCCTTCTCCGGCGGCTTCCTATTCGGTTACCTGCAGGACGGTCCGCAAGCCGCTGTACGCTACGGTGTTGCGGCCTCCGCGCTCAAGCAGACGAACCCCGGTGATTTGTGCTGGGCCACGCGTGAGGAAGTCGAGCGTATCCTCGATGGAGGAAATCTGCGCATCGTACGCTGACAAGCTCACTCTCATTCGACACTTTTCCCGGCACTTGGTAGACTATCGTCACTACAAGAGGAGGAGTAATGGAGAAAGATAGAGTTGAGTTTCTGCGCGACTGTGTCGAGGCGATCAGTCCGTCCGGCTTCGAGGAGGAGATGTCCCGCACCTGGCGGAAGGAAGCGGACAAGTTCGCTGATCGTACCTGGACCGACGTACATGGCAATTCTTACGCCGTGGTCAACGAGGGCGGGAGTCCACGCATAATGCTCGCCGGGCACATGGACGAGATCGGACTGATGATCACCTACATCGACGACAAGGGTTACCTGTCGTTTGCGCCGATCGGCGGCTGGGATCTGCAGGTCCTTCCCGGGCAACGCGTGAGGATCCGTGGGGTGAAGGGAATTGTTCTCGGTGTCATCGGGCGCAAGCCGATCCACCTTCTGGAGGATGAAGAGCGGAAGAAGGTGGTCAAATTCGAGGGCCTGTGGATAGATATCGGCGCCAAGGACAAGAAAGACGCCGAAAAGCACATTTCCATTGGGGACCCAGCGGTTCTTGACTATGGCTTTGCCCCTCTGCTGAACGACATCGTTGTTGCTCGTGCGTTCGACGACCGTGTGGGGGCGTTTGTCGTACTCGAAGCGGCGCGTTTGGCAGCGAAGATGAACCCCGAGGCGGCAATCTACGCGGTGGGCACGGTGCAGGAGGAGGTTGGCCTGCGCGGTGCGCGCACGAGCGCATTCGGGATCGATCCGCAAGTGGGGATCGCCGTCGATGTAGGCTTCGCCACCGATACTCCGGGGATGGGAGACGCGAAGAAGAAAGTCGGGGATATCTCAATGGGTAAGGGCCCGATCATCGCCCGCGGGCCGAACATCAATCCCAAGCTGTTCGAGCTCATCGTCAACACGGCGAAGAAGGAGAAGATCCCTTATCAGATTGAGGGAGCCCCCCGCGGAACGGGTACGGACGCCAACGCAATCCAACTCACCCGTGCCGGCGTGGCCACCGGGCTGATCTCCATTCCTAATCGCTATATGCACTCTCCGTGCGAGCTTGTCCACCTCGATGATTTGGAGAACATCGCCAAGCTGATCGCCCATACAGTGGCGAAGATCGACGACAAGACGGACTTCATCCCGTCGTGATAATCGAACGATCGAATGATTGAGTGAGCGGGAGATTGAGTGATTGAATCGATAAATTACTCAATCGCTAAATCTCTCAATTCTTCGCTCTTGACTGTGGCGAAGCGCTGACGTATAGTCTTTCTATATCAGGGGAGCTCAAATAAATGGGCTGAGAGGAGGCTAACCTTAGGAGGTTTAACCTCGACCCTTGGAACCTGATCTGGGTAATGCCAGCGCAGGGACGATAGCGATATCCCGCGCAACCCAGGCTGGTTACGGGTCGGAGATCATGCGGGAGCAAGAGGTTCTCAAGATCATCCGTGCGCAGGTCGCCGAGGCTGGAGACGACGCTGCCTCGTTGTTGTTTCGCGATACCCACCTGATTCTCACCACCGATATGCTCCACCGCACGAGCGACTTCCCGCAGCGGGCGACCTCGCGGACGATCGGGTGGCGAAGCGTCGCGGTCTCCCTCTCCGATCTCGCTGCGATGGGCGCGCGACCGCTCGGCCTCCTCCTCGCGGTAGCAGATCCCGACCTTGAAGAAGACCTCGTTCGCGGAATACTCGCTGGGGCGCAGGCCTGCTGCGACTCTGCGGGGACCCGCCTCGTCGGAGGGGATATCGATCGGCAGGACGAACTGACCCTGGTGAGTACCGGGATCGGTGAGGCAAAGAGGCCGGTCCATCGCGACGGTGCACAGAGAGGCGACTTCGTCTGCGTCACCGGGGTGCTCGGACGAACGCAGGCCGCGCTATCCCTGTTTGCCGCCGGAGAGATCGCACGGGCGAACGACCTCTTCTGCTTCCTCCCACGGGTCGACTGGGGGCTTAAGCTCGCCGCGCACGCAACAAGCATGATCGATATCTCGGACGGACTCGCACACTCGCTTCACCTCCTCGCTCGCGAGAGCAGGGTCGGATGCTCGATCGAGGAGGCACTCCTTCCTGTGATCCCCGACCTCGCACAGGCGATTCCATCAGCATCACGGTCCGAGGCGAGCCACACTGAGGCGATCCTCAGAGAGGCGATTCTCTTCGGTGGGGAGGACTACGAGCTACTGTTCACCCTCCCTGAAAGCGCGACTCCAGCGATCGATACTGCAGTGCACTACACAGTGATCGGCCGGGTCACCGACGGCGTGGTCCTCCTCGATGGTTGCGAGCTCCCCGATAGAGGCTACGAACACTAGATAAGGAGATGGTAACTATGAAGAAGGGAAGACTGGTGCTGTTGGTGATCGCCATGTTGGCGATCGGAATCATTGGAATATCAAAAGAGACGCTCGTCGTCTACACCTACGACAGTTTCGTGTCATGGGGCCCGGCAGGGGAGCTTAAAGAGGTGTTCGAGGCGCGCTACGACTGTAACCTGGAGTTCGTCACCGCCGGAGGTGGCAAGGCGACCCTCTCCCGCCTCCTCGCGGAGAGGGAGGCCGGCGGTACCGATGCCGACTTGTTTATGGCCGAGGTGAACGACGTCCCACGGGTCGCTACCTACGACCTCTTCCTACTGGTTACGGTAGAGGATATCCCGAACATCGCGTTTGTCCCGCAAGACCTCCTGCTCGCCCAAACCGCGGGGCTTATCCCGTATGAGTACGGGTACATCACCCTCACCTACGACTCGCAGGTCCTAAGCGAGGAGGATCTGCCGGAAAGACTGGAGGAGCTCGCCGACCCGCGTTACAAGGGGATGCTCGTCTGTGAGGACCCGCGCACCTCCTCTACCGGATTCTCGTTCCTCCTGTGGACGATCGCCCGCTTCGGCGAGGAGGGATACCTCGACTTCTGGCGCTCGCTCGATCCGACCCTCCTTACGATCACCCAGGGGTGGAGCGAGGCATGGACACTGCTCACGCACGGCGAGGCTCCGATCGTGGTCAGCTTCTCCACCGACACCGCCTCCGGGGCGATGTACGAGGACTCGCTGCGCTACCGCGCGTTCGCCCCAGGGGGGGAGGGGTACCGCACGGTCTACGGGGTGGGGATCGTCAGGGAGACCGACCATCCGGAACTCGCCAAGGGATTCATAGACCTCCTCCTCTCCAAGGAGATTCAGGAGCTCCTTCCAAGGACCGAGATCATGTTCCCGGCGAACGAGATGGCCGAGCTCCCAGAGGAGTACCAGGAGCACGCCGTCATCCCGTCCGACCCGCTGATGCTCCCGCTGGAGATCGTCGGTGCACGTATGGATAACTGGCTCCACGACTGGGCACGGGTGATCACGGAACGGTGAGAAGGGGCTGGTTCGTTCTCCTTGCCATACCAGCAGGTTTTCTCGCCCTCGTCTTCTACTACCCGCTCGGGCTCATCCTAGGAACTGGGCTAAGCGAGGGAGGGCGGCTAACCCTGGCCCCGCTGCAAGAGATCCTCTCAGATTCCTACTACCTACGCCTCATCGGTTTTACGATCGAACAGGCCGCCTTGAGCACGCTTGCCAGCCTGGCGATCGGTCTTCCGGGTGCGTATATCCTCACGCGATACAGGTTCCCTGGCAAGGAGGCGATCCGCTCGCTCACCGCCGTCCCGTTCGTCCTCCCCGCGATCACGGTGGCGCTGGGTTTCATCCTCTTCTTCGGGAACAGCGGCCACCTGAACCAGTTCTTGATGGATCTCTTCCATCTGACAGAGCCGCCTATTCGCCTCCTCTACTCCCTGCAGGGGATCGTCCTGGCACACGCGTTCTACAACGCCCCCATCGTTACGCGGATGGTGAACGCCGCATGGGAGGGGCTCGATCCCGCGATCGACGAAGCGGCGATCTCACTTGGGGCCAGGCGACTGCGGCGGTTCTTAGGAATCACCCTCCCGCGCCTCGCCCCGGCCTTGCTCTCCAGCGCGGCTTTGGTCTTCGTCTTCACCTTCCTCTCCTTCCCGATCGTCCTCTCCCTCGGCGGGGCCCGTTACGCCACGATCGAGGTGGAGATCTACACCCTCACCCGCACCCTCCTCGACTACCGGCTCGGTTCGGCGTTGATCCTGGTGGAGACCTTTCTTTCACTCGGGTTCACCTACCTCTACCTGCGCACGGAGGGGCGCTTCGCATCCACGACGAGAGGAGAGAGGGAAGGACTTACGCAGCCGCTCTTTCGCGGACGGATCACAATCGGAAAGTGGTTGCTCCTTCTCTATTCGTTCCTCGCAGCGATCTTCTTCCTCGGCCCGATCGTCTCCATCTTGGCCGATTCCTTTCGCGGCGGCGGGGGTTGGACGTTCTCGAACTATTGCGAACTCCTCTCTCTCTCCTACAGCCCGTTCCTCGGATCTTCCCCGTTGCGCACGGTGCTAAACAGCCTCTTAATCGCGGGGATCTCCACACTGATTGCCCTTCCTCTAGGGACCGCCGTTGCTTGGTTCGCCGTGCGCAGTCGCCTCCCCGGGCGGAGGATCATCGAGGCTATTCTGATGGCACCACTCGCTGTCTCTTCCGTGGCTATCGGGTTCGCCGTCCTACGAGGGCTCTCCGGCTCCCCGCTTCACCTGGGAGGGACCCTTCTCGCGATCGCCCTCGCACACGGTATTTTGACGTACCCGTTCGTCGTCAGGTCGCTCCGTCCGGTCCTGGAAGGGCTCGATATGGGGCTCATCGAGGCGGCCCGCTCCCTCGGAGCATCGCGGGTACGAGCGTTCTTCGAGGTGGAATTTCCGTTGATCAGACGAGGCCT
>JAUWNS010000120.1 GCA_030612485.1 Candidatus Bipolaricaulota bacterium | reverse complement strand
GCCATTGAACACCATGAACCGCAACTTCCCTTGACGATTGACCACCGAAATGACATTCAGCCCAAAGCGGGCCCCGGTGCTAGACACAACTGGGGTCTGTCCTCTAATGCCCCACGTTGTACCGGAATGATAATCGGACCTAACACCAGCTTCATCAGCAAAGTAGATCGTTGCCCCAACTCCCTGTGCTTCCTTACGGATGCGGGGGAAATCCTCCTTCAGCCATTGTTCTACCGCTTCCGGATTCTGTTGGTACGCCCGCCTCAGAGGACGTTGCGGACTCAATCCCAGTTGTTTCAGCAGACGGCTGACCGAAGAACGACTCAGTGAAATCCCGAACTGTCGCTTGATCAGATCCACCAGCATGCCGCATGTCCAGAGGGCGAACGGGAATCTGAGCTGTAACGGATTTTTCATTGTCACGGTGTTGTACACCCAACGTATAGCCTTGGCGTCCAACTTCCGGGGGCGTCCACCACGCTTCTTGGCATCAAGGGCATGCCATCCTCCACGCCGATAGAGAGCTAACCAGTTGTAGATGGTCATTCGAGAAATACCGAAAACACGGGCGACGACTTCAGGACTCTCTCCCGCTTGAACGCTGGCTACCCCTCGTTTCCTCAATTCAGTCAATTCCTTGTGAGTCAGCTTGCGTGCATCTTGTTTCATAATGAAAAATTATATCTCATGGTCATGACAATGTCAAGGTTATTTCGCACGGTTTAATAGTATATCGAAGAGCGGCGGGTGTCAATTCTATTCCTGCCATCTCTTGGGATATTGGATGCCCAAGTATTGACAATCGTATCATTGCATGACAAGATGACGGGCTGGGGCTTCTGGGATCTGACAGTCACTTGGTTGCCTCCTCGACGATGCGGATCTCTTCGTCCGTTAGGCCGTAGAGCTTGTAGACGAGTTGGTCGATCTGCTTGTCGGTCTCGTCGATCTGGCGCTTGATGAACGATTTCTCATGATTAGTCTTGGCGGCTTGGCGATCCTTGTGCAGCTTAAGCATCGTCTCGACAAGTTCGACCATTCGGTCATGACGAGCTTTGTCGGTGGGATTGGAGAAGACAATTCGAGGTATGGGCAATTCCTTCAGGAATGTCTTGGACACGTTAACTGTAAGAGTAGATCTATTTGTATAGCGGGCAATATAGTACCAGTTTAGAAGTTTCGAATTTAGCAAACCAAGTACATACTTGAGGGACCATTGAGCATCAGCCTGTGACAAGATCGTATTAGTCGAGTTGAATGTATAGTACTGTTGATCATCGTATGCTGCCACAAGTGCGTTACTGCCGCCTCCAATCCTTCGCGTTATGAGCTTCTCATCAGCTAAGAAAATACGCTCGTCCCTTGCCCGGTAGAGTTTTTCGCGCTCGTATAGAATGAATCGATCTTTAAAAGTGATATGATACCGCCGAATATCCTTTCCTTCCAGAAGTGGCTTATAGATATCGGATATCTTGCGGTCAGCGATATACTTGTGCTTGCCCGGTCCCGTTGCAATACCACCCGCATGGATGATAGAGATGTTCCCAAGGCGCAGGCAACCACCATCTATCTTGGTCAAGAGTGTGCTCGTGACTTCGCTGGCGTGGATGCTGAACACGAAGCTGGTGTTGTCGAAGAAGCCTTCTTGTGACGCGTACTTGGTTGAACCGATACAGGTCGGTTCTAGGCCCTCTATAACTTGTACCAAGTGATCGGCCTCCGCTTGCGCTTTCTCCAGCACGACAACGATCGTAGATGCGGTAACTCGTTTGAATACCTGAGGACCAAGGTCAACAATGGTAATAATGCGCGCCGTGTCTAGGATGTACCTTCACACAATATCGTAGATCGTTGCACGGAGAAGGGTGTTGGGTACAATATATCCGAAAAACCCTTCACTCCTAAGTAGACGCAGGGATTGTAGGATAAATATAGCAAAGAGGTTAATCTTCCCCGATTGCTTGGCCCTTCCCATCTGGGAACCTTCGAGAGACCCAAGATACGTATCCTGAACATATCGCTTCATCTGTACAGCGAAGTCCCCCTCTCGAGTGAAAACCCACGGCGGATTCCCGATCACGGCGTCGAAGCCATTACCCTCACCCTGCCCTCTCCCAACAGGAGAGGGTGTGAATACCTCTGGAAACTCGGCGTTCCAGTCGAACGCGTTGATCCGGTAGCGTTCCTCGTCATCGAGTAGGCTTAACTGCTGTCCCTCGTAGAAGTCAGGAGCGACTAGCGAGTTGCCGCACTTGATGTTCTCACCTAGATCAGGGAGTGCACGCTCATGGAAGAGCTTGAAGGTTTTTCCTAACGTCTCTGCGTTCTCGCCTTCGAGGACCTTCAGCAGGAGCGAGAGCTTGGTCACTTCCACCGCCTGGGTGTCGATGTCCACACCGTAGATGTTGTTGAGCAGGACGCGCTTTTTCTCGGCTGTGGTCAGTCGCCACTCGTTGCCCGGGCCAAGATAGACCTTGGGTGATCGTCCTTTCGCGTGCTTCTCAGGATCGTGCTTTGCGTACCACTCCTGGTGCCAGTCGAGGAGATACTGGTACGCCCCGAGGAGGAACGACCCGGAGCCGCAGGCGGGATCGAGCACCCTGACCTTTGCCACTTTGGTTGGGGTGTTCCTCTCAAGGAGCTTCCCCACGGTGTTCTTGACGATGTAGTCAACAATGTAGGTCGGGGTGTAGTAGACACCGCCGGCTTTCTTCACCTCTGGCTTGTCCTCCACCTTGGCATGGTGACCAGGTGTCAACCGGATCACCTTGCCGAGGAACTGCTCGTAGATGTGGCCAAGGATGTCGGCGGGGAGGACGGAGAACTCAAATGGGCTTTCCGGGTAGTAGAGACCCTTGAAGATCTCCTTCAGCACCTTGTCGTCGATCGTGAGATTGAGCGTAAGGTCGTCGGGTGGGTCGGACCGCTCCTTCTCCGCACTGAAGTGAAACAGGCCGGAGTTGTAGCGCTCATCGGCACGGCGGAAGATCTGACACAACCGCTCGTACGCACGCGTTCCGTTCTGCAAACCCCTAAGCTGGCCATAGGGCTCGATTCCCCGATCCTCGCAGATCCGTAAGAAGATGATCCGATCGACCGTTCGCTGAACAGCATAGTTAAGCTCGCGCGTGGAGAGGCTCGGGTTACGCAGGGCAATGTTCCTCGCGAAGAGATCGCGCCAATTCTCGATCTCCTTTAGGAAAGCATCGTCCACCTCGGCTGTCCCGCGCTTCTTCTTGGCCGACTCTGCGTACCTATCGAACGAGCCCTTGAGGATCTCCTCGCGGGAGAAGATGGAAGCGATCTCGTCCCAGCGATCCTCGTACTCATGGTAGGTGAAGTAGAGGATGCGCGCTACAGACGCTTTGTCAGTCTTGCTGGGCTTTATCCTGCAGTCATAGACGGCGAGTTCCTCGAAGTCGGTGAGGATGGAGAGCGGCAGTTTAGCCGACCAGGCATAACGACGGAGTTGATAGGCGGGGTCGGGATCGTTCTTGATATCAACTCCGGGGCGCTTTGCCTCGACGAAGAACTTGCGCACACCGCCGATGCGGAGGGCGTAGTCTGGGGCCTTGGTCGCCCCACCGATCTTGATCGCGTCCTCGTGGACCACGTCCTTGTACGCCTCGGCGTAGCCCTGTTCGTTATCAATATCCCAACCAAAAGCCTTGAAGAATGGGTCGATGAACTCCCGGCGAGCCTGGGTCTCGTTGTATTCGCTGCTACGGTAGCTCTCGCGATTGCGTTCGAACCGTTTGACAAGCTCGCTGACTTCCTGCGGTGTCGGCATTCGTTATTCTCCTCTTCAAGTTCTACACCATCATAGCTAATACTTTATACGGGCGCAAAACACTGCTTGCCTTTTATGGCTTCTCGCTATTTCGAGTGGGTAGTGACATCTAATTTCGGTTCGCACGGGACGGATGACAACAGAGAATTCACCACGAAGAGCACGAAGAGCACGAAGGACACGAAGAATAGCATTCGATTCAAGCTGCAACATCCGCAGAGAGGATAGCAGAGTTGGGTGATTGAGCGATTGAACTTCCCAATCTCCCGATCATTCAATCTCCCGATCTCTCAATTCCTCAGCGCTCTTCGTGTCCTTCGTGGTGAAACAATTCTCCTTACTCTCCGACTGCCTTTGGGAGAGCAGGCTTCTCAGGGAAGCGAGAGACGATCGTCCCTGGAACCGGGATGGCGACTCGATCACCCGCTTCGAGGGCGGTGACTGTTTTTGCTTCTTCACTGCGTGGTGAGTTGAGGAGGGTGATCGGCGTGCCAGGAGTGACATCGAGTTTTTCCAGAAGGGCTAGGCCGACCTGAGTCTCCCCCAGGCTGACGCAGCTCGTCACCCGGCCGAGATAGAGGCCGTTTCGATCGATCACTGCCGCGCCACTGTGGATCGGGCGCGTACCGACTGTGTTGACCTGGAAGCGCACGATCTCCCGTTTGGGTTTCGTGTACGCGGTGACGCAGGCATCCCGACCGATGAAGAACGGCTTGTGCAGTTTGACATACGCGCCGAATCCAGCCTCGTACGGATTAACAGCGTAATGCCCAGCGAGATCGTGTCCGTAGAGCGGCAACCCCGCTTCGGTGCGCGTGGAGTCGCGTGAGGCGAGTCCACAGGGGAGGAGACCGAGTGGTGTGCCGACCTCGATCAGCTTCTCCCACATCCACACGGCAGCAGGAGGTGCGGAGTAGATCTCGTAGCCGATCTCCTCGCCGGTGTAGCCGGTACGGGCGATCAGGAATTGATGATCCTCGATGTCGACCTCGCAGAACTCGGTCCGGTTGAGGGATTTAACAAGGATCTGTTCCTTTTTTTCAAGGATCTTTATAAGAATTGCCTCGCTTAAGGGTCCCTGCAGGGCGATGTCCATCACGCCCCGCTCCTCCTTCAGGTTGCGCAGGGTGACCTTGGGAGCGGGACGGCGGGCGGGAATCTCCCGATCTATCAGGTAACGGCCATCGTTGACACCGGAGAGCCAGCCCCAGTCTTTATCTTCATTGGAGGCGTTCACCACCACGAAGTAGCGATCCCAGGCGCGGCGATAGACGAAGATGTCGTCGATCACGTTTCCATCCGGGTCGAGGAGGTAGGCGTACTGAGACTCGCCGTCCTCGAGCCACGCGGCATAGTTCGCGGTCACGGCGTTCAGAAACTCGGTGGCGTACGGCCCTTCGACCTGGAAGACTCCCATGTGTCCGAGATCGAACACGCCAGCCCGTTCCCGCACGGCGCGGTGCTCCTCCAGGGCCGAGGCGTACCAGACCGGCATCTCCCAGCCGGCGAACGGGACGAGCCTCGCCCCGAGCTTTACGTGTGACTCGTAGAGTGGTGTTCGCTTGAGCGGACCTTCCACCTCATTCCACGAGAAGGAGGTTCGCGTGGGGTCGGGCTGCGAGAGATCGAGCCGATTCTGGCCGATGAAGTACGGCTTGGTGATTGCAAACCGCTCGGGGTGCTGTTGATAAAGGTCTTGAATCCCAGCATCTTCCCCGTTTGTCGGGAGGTTGAGAGAGGGGAGGGTGTGAAGTACTTCGGAAACCTCGCTCGCGGGAATCTCCTCGATCAGGGCCGGTCCTTGTACCTTGCGGAAGAGATCCTCCTCATCGAACAGGATGTACCCGTCGGCAATGCCGGAGAGCCACTCCTTCACGCTCTTTCCATTCTCCTTTGGGGCGAGGACGAGGTAGTCCTCTTTCGCGATCTGTCCCACGATCGCCTCCGAGAGGAGTTCTCCCTTTTCATCGAAGAGGTAGGTGCGGAGGTGTTCCCCATTATCCATGGTGAAGAGATCGGTCGTCATTGCTTCGTTCAACAGCGCGCGGCTGCGGCCGCCGTGCACACGGAGGATCGTCCAGCGAGAATGGTTCTCTTGGGGAGAGGAGATAGAACTGGCCGCAGGATCGACGTGGGAGACGAGCTTTCGGACCTCCCTTCGCGCTTCTTCGAGCACGGAGAGCGGAAGCTTGCCCCGTGAGAGGTCGCCGTTCAGGCCGAGATAGGAGAACGGACGGATCGCGCGGAGGACCTTGGCGATGATCGAAGCGAGGAGCTCCATCTCGTCCTTTCCCATCCCGCGCTGCGTCGTCCACGGGGTTCCCAAGCGGATACCGTGCGCATCGGCCGCGCTGTGATCGCCGGGAATCGTGTTCTTGTTGCAGACGATCCCCACGAGGTCAAGGATGCGGGAGGCGATCTCGCCCATCATGACAAAGCCGGTCTTTTTCTCAAGCTTCTTCAGGTCGACGAGAAGGAGGTGGGTGTTCGTCCCGTTGTAGGCAAGGGTGAGCCCTTGCTCCTGCAGGGCCTGCGCTAGGTGCCCGGCATTCTCCACGATCCGATGCTGCAGGTCATTAAACTCCTGTGATTGCGCTATCTTCAACGCGACGGCGATCGCGGCGAACTTGTTGACGTGGTGGCCGCCCTGCTCGCCGGGGAAGATGGCATTATCGATTTGGCCCGCAACCGCGGGATCGGTGGAGAGGATCACTGCTCCGCGGGGGCCGCAGAGTGTCTTATGGGTGGTAAACGCAACTGCATCGGCAATTCCGATCGGGTTGGGGTAGACACCGCCGATGATCATCCCCGCGGTATGGGCGACATCGGCGAAGAGCACCGCGCCGACTGCATCGGCGATCTCGCGGAAAGAAGCCCAGTCCGCCTGCCACGGGTAGGAGGTGAACCCACCGATGATCATCCGCGGTCGGTGATCCTTCGCGAGCTCCATGATCTTGTCGTAATCGAGCTTTCCGGTCTTTCTGTCGGCAGCGTAGGAGACGATGTTGTAGCGTTTCCCGGTGATGTTAAACCGAGAACCATGAGTGAGGTGTCCGCCCTCGGTGAGGTCCATCCCCATCACGGTATCCCCTGGATTGACGAACGCCTCGTACACGGCGAGGTTTGCCGCGGCGCCGGAGAGCGGCTGAACGTTGGCATAGATCTTCTCCGCCGGATAGTCGGGCGTGGCGAAACACTCGGCTGCGCGGCGACCGGCGAGCGATTCGACGAGATCGGCCATCTCGGTTCCCTTGTAAAAGCGCCAGTCCGCGTAGCGGCGGTGAGAAGCGAGCTGAAGGTCAAGT
>JAUWNS010000174.1 GCA_030612485.1 Candidatus Bipolaricaulota bacterium | reverse complement strand
ACAGAAAGGCATCTATAAAGCTGTTCTACACCTCATTCTCTGCTTGTTTTAGGTACTCGAGGATTGCCTCGACGGCGAGGTAACTCACCGACCGATCGTTCTCTTCCGCGAGCTTGGCCAACCGGTCAATGGGGCGGAGATCTTTCTTATTATTTGGGACGTAAATTGATATCTTGTCGAGCGTCTGTTTCAACATGAGAGCCCTCCTTCATAAGGCCTAATTATACCCAACGTTGCTACAAATATTAGTCATAGGTGATTATTCTGCATGCGAAAACTGAATGATCTTAGGGATAGAGGCGGTTGATCTGGCGCGCAAAGGGGATCGTCTCGCGGATGTGGGAGATTCCACAGATCCAAGCGATCGTCCGCGCCACGCCCAGGCCAAACCCAGAGTGGGGGACCGATCCGTAGCGGCGCAGGTCGAGGTACCACTCGTAGGCTTCACTCGAAAGGTGACTCTCTTCGAGCTGTGCCTGAAGCTCCTCCAGCGTGTCAACGCGCTGGCTTCCACCGATCAGCTCCCCATACCCCTCGGGACCGATCAGATCAGCGGCGAGGACGCGGGAAGGTTCTCTCGGATCGCGTTTCATGTAGAACGGCTTCATAGAGGTGGGGAAGCGCTCGATGAACACGGGCTTGCCAAAGTGCTCACTGAGGGTGGCCTCATGAGGGGCGCCGAAGTCGTCCCCGAACGCGATCTCATGTCCGGCTTCCTGTAGGAGCTTGATCGCATCACCATAGTCCACACGCGGGAATGGAAGGGTAACCTCCTCACGCAGCATGTCGACATCGCGCTCCAGTTGTGCGAGTTCAACCTTGCGCTCGCTGGTGACGGTGTCAACGACGTAGGCGATCATCTCCTCTTGTAGGCGGAGGTTGTCGGCATGATCGTAATACGCCATCTCGGCTTCGGCCATCCAGAACTCGGTCAGGTGCTTGCGCGTCTTCGATTTCTCTGCTCGAAAGACGGGTCCGATCCAGTAGACCTTTCCCAGCGCCATCGCGGTTGCCTCCAGGTAGAGCTGCCCACTCTGGCCGAGATATGCCTTCTCCCCAAAGTAATCGACTTCGAATAACGTCGTCGTCCCCTCCACGGATGTGCCAGTGAGGACAGGGGCCTCTGTTGCGATGAATCCCTTCTCATGGAAGAAGTCACGCAGTGCACGGAAGACGGCGTCGCGGATGCGTAAGATGGGGACCTGCCTCCCGGTGCGCATCCACAGATGGCGGTTATCCATCAAAAAGCTGGGTGTGTGCTCGGTGAGTTCGATGGGGAAGGGATCGGTCGGTTCATGGACGACGGTTAGGTCGGCAAGCTGGAGCTCGCACCCGCTCGGTGCGCGGCGGTCCTCACACAGGATCCCGCTGACGATGATCGATGTCTCGCGCGGTAGGCGGTCAGCGATGGCAAACAGGTTTGGTAATTCGGGTTTGGTGAGGACTCCCTGGATTACGCCCGTCCCATCGCGTAGCTGCAGGAACATGATCTTCCCGCTCGAACGCTTGCTGTACAGCCACCCGCGCAGGGTGACCTCCTCGCCGATAAAGCGTGGTGTCTCATCGATCGTAATCGTCTGCATCATATCTCCTTTCAGGGAGGGATTGAGTGATTCAGCGAGTGAGAGATTTAGTGATTGAGAGATTTAGTGATTTGAGTTACCAATCTCTCAATCATCCGCTCATCCAATCATACGATCTCCTGATCATCCAATCTCTCAATCATCCGCTTATTCAATCTCCCAATCTCTCTGTAGTGGCATCGCTTTTGGGAAAGATTAGAGGGAGGAAGTTACCTTTGCAAGGGGTGACTCTCCTCCATGATCACTTCGCTCGACCTCACGTCGACAGGGATTGGTTCGATTATCAGAGGCTCTTCCTTGATCACGCGGTGCTTCCAGTTCCCGGAGAGGAAGAAGGCAATCGAAAGGACAGAGGTACCCAAGTTGGAGATGAACATCGCCCACCACACCCCGTCGGCCCCCATGGTTAAGGTGAATCCGAGGAAATAGACGAGAGGGATGCGTATTCCCCACAAACGGAATAGGGAGAAGAACATGGAGTATACGGTGTGCCCCGATCCCTGATAGGTCCCGATGATGACCTGGAGGATTCCCATGAATGGGAATGCCATCGCGGTGATCGCAAACATCTGTGCTCCTAGGGCGATCACCTCGGGATCGTCGAGGAAGATTCGAACGAGTGAGTCCCGTAGGAAGTAAACCGCGATGCTGCCGGCAACAAGGAAGACCGTCGAGATTCCCATCCCGGCCCAGGCAGACTGCTCCGCTCGCCTTGTCTCCTTAGCGCCCAGGTTCTGGCCGACCATCGTTGCAGTCGCCTGGCCGAGGCCCATCGCTGGCATGATCATAATCGAGATAATTCGGTTGCCGATCCCGAATGCGCTCACCACCGAGGTACCGAACCGGGCGAGGATTCCTGTCATGATCGAGAACCCGAGTGCCGTTCCTGTCTGACCAAGAGAGGCAGGAAGACCGATCGCAAGGATGTGCTTGATCATTCCCCAATGAAGGCGCAGATGATGTGGACGCAGATGGATCCCGATCCTCCCTGAGAAGAGGAGGTAGATTCCGTAGAGAGCGACTACTCCGCGGGAGATAATCGTTGCCACAGCCGCCCCGGCGATCCCCCACTCGGGAAACGGTCCCCAGCCGAAGATGAACAAAGGGTCGAGGAGGATGTTCAGTACGACAGAGACTCCCATCAGTTTCATCGGAGTGATTGTGTCCCCAACTCCGTTTAGGAGGGCGGTGACGATGAATAACCCGAACAGCGCCGGGATACCGGCGTAGATGATACGCAGGTATGACGCGGCGGGTTCGAGAAGGTCCGGCCCGGCCCCCATCAAGACCATCAGCGGTCGCGCGGCCATCGCCCCGCCCGCGGCAAGGAACACGGCGAGGATTCCGGCAAAGGTGAAGATCTGCCCTGCAGCGTGGTTTGCCTCCTCGTGGCGGCGGGCGCCGGTATACTGCGCAACGAGGGCCGTTCCAGCAATAGTGACCCCCGCACCAAGCGAGATTACGAGGAAGATGAGGGGCCATGCGATCGTTGGAGCAGCGACCGCCACCTTTCCCAATCGTCCTAGCCAAAGGGTGTCGACAAGATTATAAACGGTCTGGAAGAGGTTGGAGAGCATGATCGGCCAGGCAAGAAGGAGGAGGGATCGGGCGATCGGTCCCTGCGTTAGCCTCTCTCGATTCTTCTTCATCTGCTCATGCGACATGTCCGCCATTGTACTCGCTTTGAGGGGATATATCTCGTGTGTTGACATTTGTCAACAGGGGGATTACACTCCTGCCATGGGAAAGGCACGCTTCGGGGAGATGATCAAAAGAGCAAGGGTTGAAGCCGGGTTGAGCCTGCGTGAGGTAGCGGCCAAGACGGGGATCGACTTCACCCGTCTTTCACGGATCGAGCACGGGAGCCGACCTGCCCCGGGGTTGAGCGAGATCCGGATCCTAGCGGACCTCTTGAACCTTGATATGGTCGATCTGTTGGTGGCGGCGGGAACCTCGCGCGAGGTAATGGAACACCTTCTTTGGTCGGAGCGCCTGCACGTTGCGGAAACCCACCCACGTGTGCGGCCATACCGACCTGATCGATCCCTTCTCCTTTCCAAGAATACCTTTTGCACACGGGTGTTGGAGAGAGAGGGCGCATGCTGCCGGGTCGCTCTGGGAAAGGAACTGTTGACCGTTCTCTCCTTCTCCAGCGCGGAGACCCTGTCGATCGAGATTCCGCCGGAGGCGATCCTCATCGCGCCGGAGGGATCTTCCTCGGTCCTTTGCAGCGCGGAGAATGCCTTTCCCATGATGGTAAAGAAGGCTCGTCGGCTTGGGCAGGTAACGAATCTTGTCCTTGTTGGGGAAGGGTTTGAGTTAAATACGCTGCATACGACTGAAAAGATCGATTCGATGCACCTTGTGGAGGGAACAATGGTCCTTGCTATGGTGCAAGCGACAACAATTCGAACATCACCAATCACAAAGGAGTAACGATGAAGAGCAAAGTAGGATTAGCGGTACTGCTGGGGCTGATTGTTGGACTGGGCATGATTGTTCTGGCGGATACTGGGCTCACAGTCCTCGTGCAGAAAGGAACACAGGTCGTTGAGCTAACACTCGATACTGCTTTGCCAGTGGCCGGGACCGTCGCTTACCAGGGACCGGTCTTCAACGCGGACAATGAGAACTGGAAGGAGGCGCATACCTATTCCGGCGCGCTGATCCGCGATCTCTTAAGTGCGATCGGTGGCATGGAGACAGGCGATCTGTTGACAGTTTACGCCACGGACAGTTACCGCGTGGAAATTCCCTATGAAGTCCTCTATGACTCAACGCCGGCCGGCGATGCGATCCTCGCCATCACGAAGGATGGGGAGAGCACGACCGAAGGCGCGCCGATCCTCGTCTTCCTCCCTGAGGACGAACGGTTCTCGAATGACGACATGCTGATCGCGTTCGGGGAGGATCTCTCCCACTACTACTCGGGTCGGCCTTCTACTACTGGTCTGATGGTGAAGGACGTCGCCTACTTGATCGTTAACTACGACGGTGGGGCGCTCCCCGAGCGGACGACGGTCGGAGAGAAGACCGTCCTCACTCCAGGAGGGAGCCTCACCGTGGTCGCCGGGGAGAGGAGCACGAGCTACACGATCGCCGAGAGGGAAGAGCTCGATGTCGTGACAGCCCAAGGGACGTTCACCAATACGATCGGTGTGGACTACACAGCGACCTACACCGGTGTTCCCATCGCGACACTAAT
>JAUWNS010000222.1 GCA_030612485.1 Candidatus Bipolaricaulota bacterium | reverse complement strand
ACGAGCGGGCGAGAGGACAGTATTCTATCGTTTGCGGTCAAGAGCTCGCTACCCACTCTAAACAGCAAACAGCCCATTACACAATGGGAAGCGTGAAGTGGAAGCAGGCCCCGCCTGTGGGAGCGTTCTCGGCCCAGATCTTGCCGCCGTGCGCTTCGACGAGAGCCTTAGCGATGGCGAGTCCTAGCCCGGCGCCGCCGCTCTCTCGTGCGCGCGACTTGTCCGCTCTATAGAAACGGTCGAAGATGTGCGCGAGATCTTCGTCGGAGAGCCCTGGGCCGCTGTCGCAAATACTCAACCGCACCTTTTTCCCGGCGAGCGCACGGGCTGAGATCCGTATCGACCCTCCTTCTGGGGTGTATCGCTCCGCGTTCGAGAGGAGGTTCAGGAGCACCTGTTCGACACGTTGACTATCCGCATCTGCCGCTGGGAGGTCAGTGGGAAGATCCAGGGTGAACTCGATCCCCATATCCTCCAGCTCCACCCCGATCGTCGCACGAATTTGTTCAATGAGGGTAATGAGATTGCAGGTCCCTCTCTTAATCGACAACTGCCCTGCATCGGCGAGCGCCAGTTGCTGTAGATCCCCTACCAGCCGTGCTGTCAGGAGGATCTTGTTATGCAGCGCGGCGAAGTTCTCCGGAGTCGGATCGAGGAGACCGTCGCGTAGCCCTTCGAGCCCGGTCCGGACAACGCTGATTGGAGTGCGTAGCTCGTGGGAGACATCGGCGATCATCTGCTGCTTGGCCCGCTCCGACTCTTCCAGGCTACTTGCCATCTCGTTGAACGATCGCGCTAAGTGACCCAGTTCGTCGGTGCTCGATACCGGGACCCTACTCGAAAGCTCCCCGCAAGCGATCTGTTGCGCTGCGGTATCGAGCCTCTTCAACGGGCCGGTCAATTGGCGCAACAATAGTGCGCTCAAGAGAATACCGATCGCTCCGACTGCCGCGGCGGCGATCCAGAGGGCTAAGCTGACCGTACGCAGGAACCCCTGCTCGATCGACTCCCTGTAGTGTATGGTCTGCGGTGGGGGGAGGATCGTTCCCACCGTCTCTCCGCCGACCACGATCGCCACCCCATGCTTGAGGTCCTCACGTGACACCTTCTCCCCTATTTGTTCATGTTTTGGGTTGATCAGCACCCTCCCATCGGTATCGACGAGCACGAACGGCAGCAGCTCACGAGCCCTTGCGAATATGCGTTCCACTTCGTTCCAGCTTCCGAAACGGGCGTAGTAGTCACTCAAGATCCGTTGAAAGACCAGGTCTTGCTTCTGAAAGCTGCGCGTGGTGAAATCAGCAAAGGCGCGATCGACGGCGCGATCGATCAGGTAGTACCCTGCGACTGTAGTGAGAACGATGACGAGGACAAACGAGAGGAGGAGCTTCAGTTGAAAGGAGAGCCGGTTAAAGATGCTCATGCTTCCTCCCCACCTTTTGCAAACTTATACCCGACCCCAAAGACCGTCTTCACGTAACGCGGGGCCTTCGGATCCGGTTCAATCTTCTGGCGCAGCCGTTTAATGTGGGAATCGATCGAGCGTTCGAAGCTCTCATACGTCGTTCCACGCAGCGCCTCCAGAAGCTCCAGGCGGGTGAAGACCCTCCCGGGATGCTCCATCAAGAAGACCAACAGATCGAACTCCATTGAGGAGAGGGCGACCAAACGGTCGCCGACCCGCACTTCATGCTGATCGATCTCCACGCGGATCTCTCCGGATTCTAGAAGAAGAGCTTTGGCGGAGTTGCCCTGTGAGCGGCGTAAAACCGCGCGTACACGCGCTTCTAATTCACGGGTGGAGAACGGCTTGACCACATAATCGTCAGCGCCGAACTCAAGCCCCTTGATCCGATCGCCCTCCTCGGTGCGTGCGGTCAGCATGATAATCGGGACGCTAGATTCTTTTCGGATGCGCGTGGCAACCTCCAGCCCATCGAGGCCGGGGAGCATCCAGTCGAGGATCACCAAGTCGGGTCGGTGGCTGTCGAACTGCGAGAGTGCCTTGCGCCCATCGGCAGCTATCACGACATCGAACCCCGCTGCCTCCAGATAGCGGCCGACGAGCTCGCGAACCCATTCCTCATCATCTACGACCAAAATGCGCTTATTCATCCTGCTACAGTATACCGTGTCCGTACCCCTACAATCCGTAGGAAATATTCCAGCGCCTAAAGATAAAGCGAAATAGTAAGATCCATCGTGAGCCTCTCCCAACCGGTAACAGGGTTGACGGCCAGACCGATCCCAAACTCGATTTCACTAGTCAGCATATATCTTACTTCTCCGGTGAAAAGCGCAAGACCGAAGAGCGATCCACCCCCCGTAGGTCGGAAGTAGGCATCAACAGCAGCGTCGAGGTTCCCTTCACTGGTCTCCAGGGAGACGACCATGTCATACTTCGTCGGAACCTCCTTGAAATCCGCAGGGTTGCAGTCAGCAGCGATGCAGATGAGGTAGTTCGCGGCGCGCAGGCTGATATCGTCTTCTCGGCCCCCCTTCCAAAGGACTCCATCGAAGGCAACGACCCCACTCACGGTCGCCGGACCGATGTCGATATCGGCAAGGCGTAACCCGGCGAGCTTGATCGCCCCGATCGTTGTTTCCCCAAGGGTTAGCTCTGCTATGTCAATTCCAACGTACAGGTACATACAACCCAGATCTAGTACACGAAGAGACGGCACAAGGACGAGTGATTTCGTCTGCATAGTGAATTCCAGTGTGGCATAGAGGCTGAGCAGCCAGTCTTCTGGTAGGTCGATATCAAACTCAAAGCGAGTGAATTCGAACCCGCCCTCGCTGAACCGAGTGAGGTTCTCGTAGTGAACGCATCCTAGTGCGAGACCGCTCAGAGAGATGTCCGTCCCAGTGTAGCAAAAACAGGTATCGTCAGTGGGCGAGGCTTTCGTAGCCTCTGACAGATCGCCTCCCACGCCGAAGGTGGTAACCGCTTCCAGCGCCATCCCCGCGATGGTTGTCCCTTGCAAGGCAAGCTCCGCACCGAGGGTGTGCCCCGTTTGAGTTGGCATCAACAGGAACGCCCCCGATATTTTGGTGCCGTAAGCCGCGATGATGCACTCCATCCACCCGTATTGCAGGGATGCGGTTGTAACGGAGAAGGAGGCATCCGAGAGGAGGGCCCAGGTTCCAATCGGCCAGTCGATCACGATGTCATCCTTGAAGTAGGTCGAGATGCGAAAGGTAGAAGGAGACTTACCAGCGACCAGCGGTAGTCCGAAGAACGCCTGTACCCCCATACCGGTGTCGGTAAGGCCCTTATCCGTTATGAATAGGGCGGAAAGCGTGCGGTTAGATACATCGGCAACCTCTCCGGCGAAATAACTCGCTTTGAGCGTGGATCGTGATCCGGCGAGGGAGAGTGATCCCACCTCGGGCGACATAACAACTGTCGTATCCCACTCGCCGAACGCCTTACCAAACGCTCCCATTCCCAGCCCTAGAATCAAGATAGACACTATTGCAAACACCCTGTTTATAGTCACCAGCTGCCCTCCTTAGCACTTAGGAGATTTAGTGATTGAGTGACTCAACGATTTGTTCAATCACTCAATCCTCCGATCGTTCAATCACTCAATGCATCCTCCTATTCGTAGCGCAACGC
>JAUWNS010000208.1 GCA_030612485.1 Candidatus Bipolaricaulota bacterium | reverse complement strand
AGGCTCAGCGGGATTCTCTACGTGTTGACGGTAGCGCGAGAGATCAGAGGGATTGCGGTAAATCTGGTCGCCCATCCGCCCCCCTGCACCTGCGCCCAGGGCGAGGGTATCGCCGTTGTCGTAGCGAATCCTGACGTAGCGATACTCGTCCCTGCCTGGCTTGACTAGCTTGGTGAACTCCAAGAGGGAGAAACCTTGACCCGTGAGCTCATCCAGGATGCGATCGAAGAAGCGCTTTTCCTGCACCAGGTCCCCCAGGGGAGGGCACTGGCCGGCGCTGATCATTCGGTGAAGGGTTGTCCCCTCCATCAGGATCAAGGCGTAGAAGCTCAACCCTGCGAGATCTAACGATTTGATGACCTCTAAATCCTCTAAGATTTCCTTCTCTGACTGGCCCGGCCAGTTGTAGATGAGGTCGATCCCGACGTCTTGAAAACCGGCATCGAGCAGAGCGTTGAGTTTCGCTACAGCCGCTTTTCCGGTTCCCCACCGGTCAAGGAGGTGTCTCCCGCGAGAGGAGAAGGTCTGGACGCCAACGCTGAAGCGGGTGACGCCGCTCTCCTTAAACACGGCAATGTGATCCGCAGTGAGGTCGGAAACGGTCGTCTCGATGGTTATCTCAGCGCCAGGAATAACGTTCAGGTGAGAATGAAGGGCCGCCAAGATCTTCTGCAAGGCTCTTGGCGGAAGGCTGGTTGGGGTTCCGCCGCCGAAGTAGATAGCATCATAACGGCCCTTACTGACATAGTGATAGGTAGCATAGGTCTCGATTTCCCGAACGATAAGGTCGGCATATTCCTCGGGAGGACGTTCGCGGCGGCGGTTCAGGTTGCAGAAGGTGCAGTTATGGGTGCAGAAGGGCGTATGGATGTAGATCGTTCGGGGTTGTCTGTTCGTGGGCATTTCCTGAAGTTGCGTGGCGAAGTCGGTAATCGGGGTTACGAGCATACGCAGGGGGGCCAGAGCATCGTGATGGCTTCGTAGCCGCTCGGTGTATCGGTTAGTTGAGATCATGAGCTCCCTTCTATCGCTAATGATTTTCAATTGCGATAATACCACGGCCAGTCGGCTCTGTCAACATGGAGAAGGAGTGTTAATTCGTTTGCAGCTTTTTTGTCCTGCGTTTACCACAAAAAGCAGACCAGCTTCACCTGATAATGTAGGGCTGGTCTCATTCTGGTGATGAGGGAGTGAGGAGGAGAAATCCAACCTCTTTATGTGGCGCGTCCACCACGTTTGAAGTTGATTGGTTGCGTCCTTCGCTTAAAGACGCTGAGTCTGGAGAGCAAAACTGGTCCGATAAAGAGGTCGCCTGCAAGGGCGGCGAGCACGGCTGTACTCGATAAGATTCCATAATCGACGAGGATGGAGGATCCAGAGAAGAGGAAGATACTGAAGCCTATAGCAAGGATCACCGAGGTGAAGCACAGGGGTTTCCCGACTCTTTCGAGCGAGTCAACCATCGCCTCTTTTCGATCGCCTGTCTCCCAAAGTTCGTATCTGAAGTGGGAGAAGTAGTGGATGGTGTCATCGACTACGATTCCGATGGCGATAGAGGCGATGATCGCCGTGGCCATGTTCAGACTAAAACCAGCGTGCCCCATCAAACCCAACACGAAGGCAATAGGAAATATGTTCGGTAGAATACTGGTAAGGCCCCCTTTGATACCGAAAAGAAGGATCATCAAGGCTGTGATTACGAGCATCGAGAGTCCGAGGCTCCGGATCTGTGTCAGGATGATGCTTTCGGTTACAGCGTGAGTCATGCGATCCCACCCGGTGACCTCCACTCTGAACGCGGAGAGGTGATTGTTCGCATAATCTTCTATTCGGGCGAGCAAGGCCTTCTTCTCCGATTCGCTCATCTGTCGCGTTCTGATGGAGATTCGCGCTGTTCCGTAATCCCTTGTTACATAATCTTCGATCCCTGAGCCTCCGGAGAATTCGTACAAGAGTAGGGATTGTGCCACAGCTTTCTTTGTCGGGGGGATCCGGTAGTATGCCTGGTCATCTCCATGAAGGGCTCGGTTGATCAGCTTGAGGTAGGTGACCATTGAGAATGAGGTCGAGACCTTGGACTGATCCTCTGCCACCCTCTGCAATTCCTCTATCTTCTCCAGGACTCCCGGTTCCTTGAACGTATCTCTTGTGCCGTAGATGACGACCTCTGTGCTAGATATTCCTGTTAAATGGGCGTCTAGGAATTCAGCAGAGTCCCTTATCTCCGATCCTTTCTTGAAGTAGTCGAGCATAGAGCCTTCGGTGTGGATCTTCAGGATGCCGACGCCCATTCCAATAATGATTGACAAACTCAGGATGAGTACCAGCCTGGGATAATGAAGGTTGAATCGCCCGATCGATACCAGGATTCTGCCCATAATCTTGTGTTCTTTCTCCTTTTGGGCGCGAGTCTTGATAACCAAGAGCCCAAGAGGAACAATTGTCATCGAAAGGAGGAATGCGCTCATGATCCCAAAGCCGGCAAAGATGCCCAGGCTCCGTATCGCTGGGATGGAACTTACGGTCAGGGAGCCGAACCCGATCGCTGTGGTGAGTGACGTGAAGAAACAGGGCTTGCCTGCTTGCTCATAGGTGGCGAGAAGGGCCTTCCTTTTATCCTTGAGCCGGGGAATCTCTATACGGTAATGAGAGATGAAGTGGACGGAGTTTGCAACGCCGATCACCGTGATCAATGCAAACAGGGTGGTGGAGACTGGGGTGATAGGCGAGCCGAGCAGTCCTTTCAGCCCCAACGTCCAAACAAGGCTCAGGAAGACGGAGATGAGAGGGAAAAGAACGTTTGAGAACCCTCTAAAGATGAAGAAGAGAACAACTCCCGTAAGGAGAAGAGAGAGCGGAAAAAACTTTCGCATGTCCCCTTGAAGCATTCCCAGCATACTGGCATGAGTAATCGGTCCACCACCGAAGTAGAACCGCTTCCCCGTAGACTCATGCTCCTGTTTAAGCACAGCTCTTATACTCGTGGCGATCTCTTGCGAGGTTTCACTGCCGGGTTCGTCGCCGTTTCGTACGATGCGAAGAGCGATTCCGACGGTCTTTCCGTCCTCGGAGATGAGATTTCCATTAAAAAGCGGATTCAGATCGATCCTTTCTCTCAAGGCTTTGCATTCCTCGTCCGTGGTTGGAGCGCTACGAATGAGGGGCTTTACCTCTAAGGTACCTGTTGTTCCCACGATGTCATCGATCGTGGTGAGGTTGATCGCCTCGTCGACGTAAGGGACTTCCGCTTCTAACTCATTAGCCAGATAAGAGAGGTATGCGATCTCCTGTTTGCTAAAGGGATCACTGGTTTCGTAGGAAACGATGACAAATTCATCGGAGACGAAGTAGTCTATGAATTCATCGTAGACCTTTAGGGTGTTGTCCCCTTTAGCAAACCACGTGGTCTCATCAGCCTCGATGTTGAGGTTCGATGGGTGGAACAGGAATAGACCTGTCAGGGCGAGGATAGCAATGACTATGAACACACGATAGGAGAGTATCCTCTCACCGAATTTTCTCATTTGCTATACATCCACCCCGGATTTTGTACTTCTCCAGAAGACACCTTGTTGGAATCTATAAAGAAACCAGAAATCCTGGAAATCTTCGAATTCACCAAAATAGCCAGGTCTTTAAGATCGGCTTGGTTCCGCGCGAGTCTTTGGTCTGATGCAATTATTAGGTCCACTTTTTCCTGATTGCGGCTTCGGTTTGATGAACCCCAGGACCACGGTCACGACGATCATCCCCACGTAGAGGGTGATCATCGCTCCCAATCCGGAGAGACCGAGCAGACTCCCCCCGCTGAACACGAGGATCGCCACCAGGAGACCTAGGAGGATCGGGTAGCCCGTAGCGAATAGCATCCACCACCATCCCGCCTGCAGCTTGATCATCAGCAACGTCGCCACACACGGCGGGTAGAGGGCCATAAACAGCATCATTGCTACAGCGTGCAAGGGAGTCCATCCTTTCTCCTGTTCGCTTATCTGCTGTTCGAGGCTTGTTCCATCATCACTTTGT
>JAUWNS010000179.1 GCA_030612485.1 Candidatus Bipolaricaulota bacterium | reverse complement strand
CGTCTGTCTGTCATCATCAGAATCATGCCTCCTATGATGTGACCCACGCGCTTGCGATGCCAGTGTCATCTCATGCTTATCTCGCAAGAGAAACACCCCCTCGCTTCATGCTCATCTTGTATGAGACAACTCTCAGTCTTGCAATCCAAGACTTAGGTATGGCACAATGGTTTTAAGTGTTGGATTGCAAGACCCCTTTCAGTACAATCTATCAATCATCCGATCATTCAATCGCTAAATTATTAACTTCCTAGTTGAAGTCGCCAAGGTAACAGGGACCTACTTCCTCTCCCCGGACGAGGCGCTGCAGTGGCTCTATGATTGCCGCAGGATAGAGGCGGTATTCCCCCAGTCTGTCGATCGGGAGCCAGGCGATCCCAGTCTGCCAAATATCAGGGACAGAACCGATCCTAGGTCTCTCACCATCACTGAGAGCGCAGCGGAACATGAAGTCGATCTGGTGCACATCACCATCGGTGTCGGCGAACTCGTGGTGCGCGCTGATGTATTCCCGGATCAGGAGGATCTCCTCGATAACGATTCTTGCTCCGACCTCCTCCAGACACTCTCGATCGAGGGTCTGCAGGAACGTCTCCCCAGGACGTTGCCCTCCGCCGGGGAGGAGATAGAACTCGCCGTCCGCATCCTTATTGCGGGTCACAAGGAGCTTTCCTTCTTCGATAAGGATCGCCTTCACGGAATTTCGGATTGGTTTCATCGTTCTCCTCTGATGCGCCTTTTGGTAGCCAGCCTCGAGTATATCGATAGTGAGCAGCGTTCCCCAGCCCGCACAGCAATTCTTTCGCTTCACGATACATGTTGCTGTAAGCGATCTGATCCTGTAAGATGAAAGAAACGATGAACATGACTGGTAGAGTATTTTCCATACTGATTCTTTCCTTCTTGCCGATCGCTCTTTCCTGTACGGCAGCGATCTCGTTCACCGGAGATTTCTCCTGCAAGACCACGATCAAGCCCGACACGATCGATATTGACACGACCGTAAAGTTCTCCTTGAGCGCGGACGGCTCGGAACTCATCTCTACCTGGAAGGCCGATGAGGATGGGTTCTCTTCCCTCAAGGTCGTTGTCGAGCACGCCTTCCCCGATGATATCGACGGGCGGGGCGAGGTCCTGTTTGATGAGGAGCGGCTGAAGACTCTTAAGCTGAAGATAAGCGACTTTCCTGTTCAACGTCTCTGGGGTGAACAGGAAGGCGAAGGAACGGTACCTGTTCTTGATATTGAGGCTTACTTCAAGAACAGTGATGAATTCTACCTCTACCAGGTCTCGTGCGGCTTCGATGACCTAACGATTGCACTCCTTCCAGCGTCACTCGATCTTGTTTTGCGACAGGAGTACCTCCGCGCAAAGCTCGTCCTCGATCGCGAGGATGATACCTTGACCCTGCAAGACACATGGAAGGATGAGAGCCTATATGAACGCAAGGTCACGATTGACCACGATGGAGGGAGATGGTCGGTCAAGGAGGCGCTCACGCTCGATCCAACAGCATTCTTCGCGCCGGAGGAGGGGACGCTGACCGTGAATTACGATCTCTCAAACGAGTTTTCGCTGAAGGTCGTCTGCGATCACACCTTCTCCGAAAGCGGGATCGAGCTTGTAAAACTCGTTCCCACAATAAAACTTGACCGACCTTCCTTCAACTTCTCTTGGAAGGGGGATTTCCGTTCCGCTGGGGGTGCTCTTGCGCTTGGAGACTACGATCTCACCGTAAGCGCGGAAGCGAAGATAGCCAATGTCACACTCGACATCGTCTTTAAGCTCGATGAGGACGGATTTAAGAGCTTCTCGATTAAGTTTTCACTCCCGCTTTCGGGGGGATGATCCGATCGATAAGGCCGTATTCGACCGCCTCCTTGGCGGACATGAAGTAGTCGCGATCGGTGTCTTTGGCGATCTTCTTCACCGTCTTTCCGGTATGCCGAGCGAGAATCCGATCGATCTGATCGCGCATCCGTAGGAGTTCTTCCGTCTGGATCTTGACGTCGGTCGCCTGTCCTTGCGCCCCCCCAAAGACCTGATGGATGAGGATGCGGGCGGTGGGAAGAGCGGAACGCTTCCCCGGCGTCCCTGCGGCGAGGAGGACAGCCGCCATGCTCGCGGCTTGTCCGATACAGATCGTTACCACGTCGCACTTCACATACTGGATCGTATCGTAGACTGCAAACCCGGCCGTGACCGACCCTCCGGGGGAGTTGATGTAGAGCTTGATGTCCTTTGACGGGTCCTTCGCCGCGAGGAACAGCACCTGCGCGATGACGACGTTCGCCACCTCATCGTCGAGCGGGTCACGAAGGAAGACGATTCGATCCTCCAACAGGCGCGAGTATATGTCATACGTACGCTCGTTGTGCCCGGCTTGATCGATCACAAACGGGATTAGCGGGCTCATTTCGGCTCCTCGGTGAGTTTTGCCTCGTTGTACAGGATGTCGAGAGCGCGTGCGTTCACCTTCTCCTGCCGGTAGTCTTCCCAGCGCTCGTTAGCCTTGAGCTGGGCAACAAACCGTAATGGATCCTCGCCGTTTTGAGTCGCCTCTTCCCCAACGATCTCCTCCAGCTCGGCATCATCGATCGCAATCTTCTCCTGCTCGACGAGCTTGTTGAGGACAAGTTCGCGCTTCAGGCGCCGCGCCACCGCTTTGTTGTAATCGGCTTGCAGCTCCTCTTCGCTCTTCTCCTCCCTCTTCAAGTACTCCTCAAAGGTGAGTGGAGAACGGGGGTCTGCAAGTTCCTTCTTCAGCGCCTCCAGATCCTCGTTTACTCTCTCATCCACGAAGGCTTCGGGGAGGGAAAGCTCGACCTGCTCTACCAGGTGGTCAAGGAGGTCGGTCTTGATCTTGCGCTCACGTTCCCTCGTGTTCGTCTGAGTGAGGTTCTCCTTGATGTTCTCTCGCAAAGCGGCCAGGCTATCGAAACCCGTATCCTTGCCAAAAGCGTCATCGAGCTCGGGGAGGGTGATCTCTTTCAACCCGAGTATGGAGAGCGACGTGTGCCTGGACTTCTCATCCGGGAGATCGAAGTCGATCTCGACCGTCTCGCCAACCTTGGTCCCGATTAGTTTCGCGCTCGCCTTGTTCTCCGCATCGGCACGCAGATCCCACTCTTTCTCTCCTTCCGCAACCCGGACAATATCCCCGTCGCTGACAGTCTCTCCGTCCTTGGGTGAGAGGGTGGCGAACCGATTGCGAAGCTGATCGAGCATAGTGTCGATGTCATCCTCGGAGACTTCCGTCTCCGGAGTGACAGAAAGCTCTATCCCACGATACTCCGGAAGGTTCACCTCTGGAAAGACGGAGAACTGCGCTGTAAAGATGAACTCCTCTTCCTCAGCGAAGGAGTCGGACTCCACCTCTGGCACGGTCACCGGGATAAGTTTGAGGGAAGAAATAGCTTCCTGTAAGTGATTCTCTTCCAGGTCCTTTTTTGCCTCGTCAAGAAAGAGGGTGCGCCCGAAACGCGAGTTGAGGAAGCTTCGCGGCACGTGCCCCTTTCGAAAACCAGGGATCTGGGCCTCCCGGCCGTAGCGGCGGTAGACGCTGTCGATCTCGTTCTTGATAGCTGGTGTCGCGACCGTGACCTGCACGGTCACCTCGGTGGCGGATTGTTCCTTTATCTCGTAGTTGGCATCATTCTGTATCACGGGAAACCACTCCATATCGTCCTTGTAGTGGCGTAATTATACGAACGGGCCGCTCTTTCAGCAAGCGGTGATTAAAAGAGGCTCTTTGTCGTTTCTAGGGGATGATTTCTACCGCCTCAGCAAGAGCCATCTCTTGCTGTTACCTGTAAATACCCCAAGCGCAATCATCTAAGGAAGCCATGAAGCCAGGAAAGAGTCCAGTTTCCTGTAGTTTATGCTTGTAAGTCTTCCTGGATTCCTGGGTTCCTCATAGGTTCTTTGCATCCTTCGTGCTCTTCGTGGTGAATTCTCTTGGACCTGAAGTCCCTGCCCACTCTAAACGAGAAGGAGCCTTAAAAGACGCTGAGTGCAATGAGCCAACGACTCCCCAGGAGCCCTTGCCAGAGCCCCCCCATCAGATTGAAGAGAGCCTGGAGCCCACCCAGGTAGATGAGAGCGATCAAGATGATGAATCCGTAGCGCTCCAACATGATCATCACCCGCCGCCCCTCAGGAGGGAGAAAATAGGTAAGGACACGCGATCCATCGAGTGGAGGTATGGGAATCATGTTGAACACAGCGAGGATGACATTGTAGATCACGAAGATCCCCAGCAGATAAACAAGGGCGTGGACCAGGTTTCCAGTGAAGGTATGGTTGAAGAAGAGGAGTCTATCGGGGATCGCGAGGAGGACGACCCGCCCGATCACGGCCGTTGCAAGGGCCAAGGCAAGGTTCGTCGCTGGGCCGGCAACAGCCACATAGAGCATACCCTTGAACGGGTTCCGGAAGTAGCCGGGGCTGATCGGAACCGGCTTCGCCCACCCGAACAGGAACGGAGAGTGGACAATCAGAAGGAAGATCGGCACAAGGATCGTCCCGATCGGATCGATGTGCGCGAGCGGGTTCAAGGTGAGCCGCCCGCGG
>JAUWNS010000172.1 GCA_030612485.1 Candidatus Bipolaricaulota bacterium | reverse complement strand
TCGAGCTGAAGACGGTGCAGATCATGGATGAACTCACGATCCCACGGCCGTGTATCGACATGGAAGATGAGGGATACAACGTCGAGTGGTCGCAGGAGTTGAAGCTTGAGCAGTCGGTGCGCGAGTACATCAATGCCTGGGTAGCAATCCACATACTGCGGCGTGTCCTCGGCTTCGAGAATGAGGTGCCGTTCGGAACGATCTTCAATATGAGCGTCGGCTACAACCTGGAGGGGATAAAAGAGCCCCGGATGGTCAAGTTCATGGATACGCTTACCGATGCCACGGAAGAGATCGGCAAGATTAGAGAGACACTCGCCGAGAAATGGCCCGAGTTCTCCGATATAGACATCCCGACCTGCCTGACAAATAGTGTTACCCTGTCCACGATGCACGGCTGTCCGCCGGATGAGATCGAGCAGATCGCTCATTACCTGCTGGAGGAACGGGGCCTGCACACAATCGTCAAGGTCAATCCAACGCTCCTGGGCAAAGATAAAGTAATGCAGATCCTGCACAGCGAGCTTGGGTTCAACGAGATCGATATTCCGGATAGCGTCTTTGACCACGATCTTCAGTACGAGCGAGCGGTGCGGATGATCGAGGAGTTGAAGAAGACAGCAGCCGCACGTGGTCTCTTCTTCGGGGTTAAGTTGAGCAACACCCTGGCTATGGCTAACCACCGTGGAGTGCTCCCTGGGGAAGAGATGTACATGTCCGGGCGCGCCCTATACCCGATCACGATGCAACTGTTCGATAAGCTGATGCGCGAATTCAACGGTGATCTCAACGTCTCTTATGCCGGCGGCGCGGATGCACTGAACGTCGTCGATATATTCTCTTCAGGGGCATGTCCTGTTACCAGTGCCAGCGATTTGTTGCAGCCGGGCGGCTATTCGCGCCTCCTGCAGTACATAGAGAACCTGGAAAGAGCGTTCGATGAACGCGGGGTAACGAGCCTCGCCGACCTGGCGGGAGATAAGATGGCAAACCTTGCGTATGCCGCGGGCGCCGCACGCGGCGATCGACGCTACAAGAAGGAATACCATCCCTATGGGCTTCCCAAAGTCAGCTCCGCCTTGCCTGCGTTTGACTGCATCACTGCTCCGTGCACCGCGGCCTGCCCAGTGGAACAGGACGTCCCCGACTACGCGTGGCTGATCGCCCGTGGCGAGTACGACCGTGCGCTATCCGTGATCTTGGCGCGGAATCCTCTTCCTGGAATTACGGGTTACATCTGCACTCACGCTTGCCAGACAAAGTGCACGCGTAACAACTACGACGAGTCAGTGGCGATCCGTGCGCTGAAACGGTTCGCGGTTGAGCACGGACGAGCTAACCTCGCACCACTCGGAAAGAGCGAACGCAAGGTGGCGGTGATCGGTAGTGGTCCATCCGGCCTTGCCGCGGCCTCGTTCCTGGCGCTAAACGGGATCGGCGTGACGATCTATGAGGCTAAGGATACTGTCGGGGGAATGCCGGCGATTGCTCCCGAGTTCCGCCTGCCGCAGCATACCATCGATGAGGACATCGAGCGGATCGTAGAGCTAGGGGTGAAGATTGAGACCGGGCACGCAATCAGCACCCCCCCGGAGGAACTCCTTGGTCAGGGTTTCGACGCGGTCTATGTGGCGACCGGGTTCCAGCGAGACGCTGAACTGAAGATCGACGGCATCGCTGGCGAAGGCGTATTCACCGCGCTCGACATTCTGGAACGGGTGCGATGCGGGGAGAGAGTGGATCTGGGTAAGAAGGTCATCGTCGTCGGAGGGGGAAACACGGCGATGGATGCTGCGCGTACCGCGGCGCGCATATCAGGCGCGCCAGTGAGTGTGATATACCGACGTACGCGAGCCGAGATGCCCGCTAATGAGGACGAGATCGAAGGTCTCATTGCTGAGGGAAATCATATTGAAGAGCTGCTGAACCCCGTGCGGGTGATTTGCGAGGACGGAAAGATTGTTGCAGTAGAGTGTGTGCGCAACAAGTTAGGGGATCCCGGACCCGACGGGCGGAGACGACCTATAGCGATCGAGGGGAGCGAGCATGAGATCCCTGTCGATACGATGATCGTTGCCATTGGCCAACGGGCTGAACTCTCTTTCCTCGACGGGAGCAGCGTTTCTGTTACTGACAAGGGGCGAATCGCCATTGCAGAGGAGACGGGCGACACGGGTGTCACATGCGTCTACGCTGGTGGGGACGCGACGCGTGGACCAGCGACGATCATTCAGGGTTGCGCCGACGGCCGACGTGCGGCAGAGGCGATATGCGACAAGTTGGGGATAGATTACCAAGAACTGACGGTGAACCGACCCGAGCTATCGGATGAGGAGATCATCGAAGTCAAGCGGACGCGCACACGAAAAGATCGGCAGGTTCCCTCGCCAATCCTCCCAGGCGACAAGCGCTCCGGGTTCGACCTTGTCGAAGGAACCCTGTCCGAAGAAGGAGCACGCATAGAGGCAGCGCGCTGTCTACAGTGCTCGACCATCTGTGACAAGTGCGTCGAGGTCTGCCCCAATCGCGCCAATTACACGTATTTTGTCGATCCGTTACAGACCACATTGCCCGTTCTCTCCTGCCGCGATGGTGAGTTAGAGGTGAGAGGGGAGGAGACGTTCTCCTTGGCGCAGGGGCGGCAGATCCTCCACGTCGACGACTTCTGCAACGAGTGTGGCACGTGTGCCACATTCTGCGTCCACGATGGTAAACCGTATCTCGACAAGCCGCGCCTGTTCCTCGATGAGGTAAACTTTCAGCAAGAGGACGAGAACGCATTCTACGTGCGCGGTAACGAGATAAGGGCTCGCCATGCTGGGAGTGAGGCGAGGCTTGTCATCAACGGGGACAGCTTGCAGTATGAGGATGAACATGTGCAGCTTACCCTGTCACCAAGACTTGCAATCGAGAGCATACGCCTGAAAAAGGCATTCGACGGCAAGCTATCGCTTACGCACGTGGCAACGATGAGCGTGATCCTGCGTGGAATCCGGGGATCGCTCCCATTCTTGGTAAAGTGAGCAGGGTTGAGTGATTGAGCAAATGAGTGATTGAGTGATTTGACCTCCCGATCATTTAATCTTCCGATCTCTCAATTCCTCAGCGCCCCTGGGGGGTGTAGTAAATCCTTCTCCCGATACTACACCCCCCGAGGTGGTAAAATGCTTGAAACTACGGTTGAGTTCGAAGATGGGCAGTAGAAAAGGTTTACTTAACAGGCTCAAGGACTGAAGGAAGGAGAGGGTTAGGATATGGGAAAGATAAAGGCGCTACGCTGCATATCGTGCGGCCGCGAGTTTCCCGCCGACAAGATCGAGTATACATGCCCTGATTGCGGTGCACGGCGAGGAACCCTGGAGGTAATCTACGATTACGAAACGCTCTCTAAGAGCTTTAATCGGCAGGCGCTCGCTCGCGATCCCGAACGTACGATGTGGCGATACCTTCCACTCCTCCCGATCGAGGATCGACGGTTTATCCAGCCGCTGCGCGTCGGATACACGCCGGTCTATGCATTCCCTAAGCTCGCTGGCAAATACGATCTGAAGGCCCTCTACATCAAGGACGATGGACAGAACCCGACGGCATCGTACAAAGATCGTGCGAGTGCAGTCGTTGTGATCAAGGCACAGGAAAAGAGAAAGCCCGTGATCACCTGTGCTTCCACTGGGAACGCGGCGAGTTCGCTCGCTGGATTTTCCGCCGCGACCGACCTGGAGACGGTCATCTTCGTCCCGCGCACAGCACCGGAGGCGAAGGTCACACAGCTCCTCATCTATGGGGCGAAGGTTTTCCTTGTCAACGGCTCCTACGATGTCGCCTACGACCTTGCTGCCGAGGCGTCCGAAGCCTTCGGGTGGTACAACCGCTCGGCCGCGGTGAACCCCTACCTCGTCGAGGGGAAGAAGACAGGGGCGCTCGAACTCGCCGAGCAGATGGACTGGGAGGTGCCCGATGTAGTTCTCGTCGGTGTGGGGGACGGCTCGGTGATCAGCGGAATCTGCAAGGGGTTCGACGAACTCCATACCCTTGGCCTGATCGAGCGGATACCGCGTGTGATCGGGGTACAAGCAAAGGGTTCGGCTCCGATCGCGCAGGCGTTCGCGCGCTACAGCGGGGGCGAGGTTACCTTCGATGATATCGAGGCGCAGACAGTGGCCGACAGCATCTGCGTGGGGAAACCGCGTGACATCGTGAAAGCGGTGAAGTACGTCGCTCGAAACGGCGGTGAGTTCATCACAGTGAGCGACGAAGAGATCATGGCCGCGATCGCGACGATGGCCCGCAAGACCGGTGTTTTTCCCGAGCCGGCCGGTGCAACTCCGTTCGCCGGCCTGATCAAGTTGGCTGAATCCGGTGAGATTTCAGGGAAGAGCGCGGCAGTAATGGTCACTGGGAACGGACTCAAGGACATCGTCACTGCCCGACGGGTAGCAGGCAAGGCGATCGAGATCGAACCCTCCCTCAACGAAGTGAAGGAACACCTATGAAGATACGATTTACTGTCAACGGAAGGCAGGTCGACCGCGAGGTCACGGCCGACTCGCGCCTCCTCGACCTTCTGCGTGACAACCTCCACCTCACCGGAACAAAGGAGGGGTGTGGCGAAGGGGAGTGCGGAGCGTGCACCGTTCTTATCGATGGCAAGGCAGTCAATTCGTGCCTCGTCCTCGCCCCGCAGGCCGATGGAAAGGATATCCTTACAGTCGAGGGTCTAGCAAAAGGAGACGAACTTCATCCGATCCAGCGGGCGTTCGTGGAGAAGGGCGCGGTGCAGTGCGGATTCTGTACGCCGGGGTTCATCATGTCGACCTACGCGCTCCTGAAGGAGATCCCAAACCCGAGCAACGAGGAGATCCTGACCGCACTCGAGGGGAACCTCTGCCGCTGCACCGGTTACACCAAGATTATCGAGGCGGTTCACTATGCAGCCGAACTGATGCGGGAGGAGGAATGA
>JAUWNS010000038.1 GCA_030612485.1 Candidatus Bipolaricaulota bacterium | reverse complement strand
TCCGAACCATCGGTGATATCCCCCTTGCCACGGTGACTCGCGACGGCGTCAGACCGCTTCGTGACGATTACAACCATCGGCGCGACGACCGCCACGTGGAGATCTACCCCTACTTTGAGGAGCGGGTCTCCTTGCTCTACTACTACCCCAACTTGCATCCCGACATCATCGACGCACTGGTAGCCAATGGATACAAGGGGATCATCATCGCGGGCACGGGACTCGGTCACATCAACAAGCCGCTCTATCCCGCCATAAAACGTGCGATCGATGCCGGCGTCGCGATCTACATGACGGTACAGACCCTGTGGGGATACGTGCACATGTTCGTCTACGATACCGGACGCGACCTGATGGCCGCAGGGATCATCCCCGCTGAGAACATGCTCCCCGAGGTCGCCTATATCAAGCTCGGGTGGGCACTGGGGCAGACGGACGACTTGAAGAAGGTGAAGGAGCTCATGCTCACTCCGATCAGCGGTGAGATCACCGAGCGCGAACCGCACGACGGGTACCTAATCTTCCAAGGAGGAGTCCCCGGAATCGAGGCGTTCCTCAAGCACGTCCATAAGTGAGGACCATCCCGCGCTAGCAGTCGAAGGACGTCCCTCTATCCCAGCCGAACTCGCCGAGCAGGGGGACGAACCGGCACGCGCAGAGTCTCTCCTGGGTAAACGTGGCACCGCTCCTCCTCACCTTCACAAGATACTGGTCCCACCTTTCCCCAACTGGGAGGACGATGATCCCTCCATCCACAATCTGGTCCTGGAAAGCCTGGGGGAGGGAGGGAAGCCCACCGGTGGCGATGATACGATCGAACGGCGCTTCTCGAGGAAGGCCCAGAGTCCCATCGCCCACCGTGCCATGGACGTTCTTGTATCTAAGCGCCCACAGGTGTTCCTGCGCCGCATGCGCCAGGGAGGCGATCCGTTCGATGGTGAAGACGCTCTCTGCCAGTTCGGCGAGGATCGCCGTCTGATAGCCGACACCGGTTCCGATCTCGAGGACCTTCTCCTCCCCTGCAAGTTCCAGCGCCTCCGTCATCAGGGCGACGATGAACGGCTGAGAGATCGTCTGCCCTTCATCAGTAGGGAGAGGAAAATCGCAATAGGCCTCCCGCCACAGCGATGGAGGAAGGAAGCGATGGCGCGGAATTCGCTCCATCGCCGCCAACACCCGCAGATCAACGATCCCGCGAGACCGAACCTGGTGCTCGACCATCGCCTTCCGCTCCCCCACAAACGGATCATCTTCTGGCGTGTAATGGCGCATAGAAAGAGTGTAGAAGAAATCTTCTCGAAGAGGGAAATCCTCCCTGTCGCACAAACGTTTATTGGCCATGTAGGATCATCTGCACTCCTGCGATCCAGCCTGTAGACCGATGGGCATTTGACAAACACTTACACGATCAGTAAGATCTGCTTTGTAAATTATGTTTACAAAATCAATCGGAGGCGAGAGCAGTGAGACATCACAGAAGGAAGAAGTTCTACGGATCGGTCACCGTCAGCGAGCGAGGACAGATCGTCATCCCGGCTGCTGCCAGGGGAGACTTCGGGATCGAGGCGGGCGACAAGCTGTTGGTCCTTGGCGATCTAAACAAGGGGATCGCTCTTGTCAAAGGATCACTGGTCACGGAGCTCTTGGGGGGGATGTTTGAGGCGTTCCATGGGGCATCGAAAGCGGATGAAACCGAAGAAGAAGGCGAAACATGACAGGAAGAAGAAAAACCGCATCACTCACAGACAAAATCCACTTTGGAATGATATCTTTCGTCCATGGAACCCTCTACAGCGTCTTCAGAGATCCCTATAAGGCGCTAAACGCTGCAGGGCTCAAGCCGGGCCAACAGGTACTGGAAATCGGTTGTGGCCCCGGCTTTTTCACCGTTCCTGCAGCAAAGATCGTAGGCACGGAGGGGAGCGTTACCACGTTGGATATCAATTCGTACGCTGTACAAATCGTAGAGCGTAAGGTCGAGAAGGAAGGTATGAAAAACGTTGCGTTTCTCCTCGTCGATGCCGCTCAAACAAGTCTACCAGATCAGAGCTTTGATCTTGTTTTCCTCTTCGGGTTCACTCATCCGATCGGCGATCTTAAAGGCATTCTGCGGGAGATTCATCGACTCCTGAAACCGGCTGGTATACTCTCCATCGAAGGACGATCCTCCCTTCCAGGGAAGCTCTTCACCCAACTGAAGTATGAAGGGAGGATCACCCAATTCAAGAAAGCCGGATTGGAAGTTGGCACAACCAGCTAGCGGCGTTGACCAAGTTAGAGGAGGAAGAGTGGTAGTAAGATTGCGCCCGATGACGGAACAGGAGTTCCAACGCTGGCAAGAGGCGTCGATTCGGAGTTATGCGGCCGAGCACGTCAGGACAGGGCGTTGGAGCGAGGAGGAGGCGATCGAACGAGCACGTAAGCAATTCGAGGAGATCTTGCCGAATGGCCTCGCTACGGAAGGGCAGCACTTATATTCGATTGAAGAAACGGCTTACAGCGAGACCATCGGGATGATCTGGGTGGGGATACAGGCCCATGGTGAAGGCCGGCAGGCGTTCATTTACGATCTTCTGATCGATGGTCCCTTCCGCCGTCGGGGATACGGAACGGAGGCGTTACGCGCTTTAGAACGGACCGTTGCGGAGTTAGGGGCCAACACAATCCGCCTGCACGTCTTTGGCCACAACCACGCCGCTCGAGCGCTGTATGAGAAGGCCGGGTACGCCACGACGAACATCCATATGCAGAAGGTTCTAAGTACCCAGACAGGTGATTCTATCAGGGAAGAACCGGGGAGAGCACACGCAAGGAAGTGATTATTTCTCGCTCTTTATCGTTTCGGGTGGGTAACTAAAGAGAAGGGGTCAGGCACCAAGACTCCCGTAGAGGTACAAAACTGTTTCACCACGAAGGACACGAAGAGCACGAAGGAGGAGGGCGAAGCGCTTGATCCCGTTCTTAAGATTGGTGATATTGAAGTTCATCAGGAGTCCGGTCTTTACTCCCGCTTCCATTCTTCGTGTCCTTCGTGCTCTTCGTGGTGAATTCTCTTTGGTATCCGCCCCGTGCGAACCGAAATTAGAAGTCACTGCCCACTCCTGCCTCTACCTGGCGGTAGACAGGTGCAGCAGGCAGGCAAAACGACAAGGAACCTTATTTCTCATTCTTCGTGTGTTTTGTCTGTTGCTCGCTGCGTTCGTAGGCCTCGATGATCCGCGCTACGAGGGGGTGGCGAACTACATCGGACTTATCAAGGTTGACAAAAGAGATCCCGTCGACTCCGCCCAGGATCGAACGAACGGCCGCAAGCCCTGAGAGGCCGTCCTCGAGGTCGACTTGGGTGATATCTCCGGTGATCACAGCCTTGGAGTGAAATCCGAGGCGCGTGAGGAACATCTTCATCTGGATAGAGGTCGTGTTCTGCGCCTCGTCCAGGATAACGAAACTGTTGTTCAGGGTACGGCCGCGCATGAAGGCGAGCGGAGCCATCTCGATCCGCCCGTGTTCCGTCAGCTTCTCGAACTCGCTCGCCGGGATCATATCGAAGATCGCATCGTACAACGGGCGCAGGTACGGACTCACCTTCGCCTGAATGTCCCCAGGAAGGAATCCAAGCTCCTCCCCGGCTTCCACCGCTGGGCGGGTGAGGATGATACGTTTCACCTTCGCACGTTTCAGGTAATCGATCGCCATCGCCACTGCAAGGTAGGTCTTCCCCGTCCCAGCCGGTCCGATGGAGAAGACGATATCGTTCTTGCGGATCGCCTCGATGTAGCGGTGCTGGCCGACCGTCTTTGCACGGATCTCCTCCCCCCAGTGAGTCACCCGCACCACATCGGCGAGTACCCCCTCCACTCCGTTTCCCTCTTTGATCTGTCCAATCAGGTAGCGGACCTCGGACAGGTTGGGAGAATGCTTCGACTCGATGATATCGAGGAGCTTCTCGAACAGTGAGCGGACCTGTTCCACCTCTTCTGGGGTCCCCTCGATACGGATCGTCTCCCCACGAGCGATGATCCGTGCGGGAAACTCCTTCTCGATCTCCTTCAGGTTGCGGTTGAACTCGCCCAGAAGGGCTGTCGATTCCGCGTTATCCCGTAGGGTTATCTCTGCACTCGTCAGTTCGATCGTATCTCACCCCCTAAGAGATGGGTATTGGTCGCTCCTGTGATCGCGATCCGCACCTCGTTGCCGGTATTCATCGCTCCCCCTGCGGGGAGATGGGTATCGATGTACCCGCGTGTGTAGCCGCGGAAGTACCCATTCTTTTTCTCCTCGATCAGTACAACCTGTTCGCTTCCTACCAAATCATCGAATAGGCGCCGACGTACGCTTCGCCCCAGTTCATCAAGGATTCCGGCTCTTCTCTTCTTATCCTGTTCGGGGACCGCGGCGGCGAAGCTCGCTGCTTCGGTTCCCTCACGGGGAGAGTAGCGGAAGATGTGGAGGTTCGCAAACCCGACTTCCTCGATCATTGTGCAGGTTTGTGCAAAGGCCGCCTCATCCTCACCAGGAAAACCGACGATCACATCGGCCCCGAACGTGGCTTGCGGGATGGTCCGGCGGATCAGTTCGACGCGCGAACGGTACAAAGATGAGGTATATCCCCGCTGCATGCGGCGGAGGATGGTGTCGTCCCCGCTCTGGAGGGGGATATGAAAGTGAGGACAGGTGCGCGGATCCTCGGCAAAGGCGGCTACGAGCCCAGCGGTTATCCCGTACGGATTGATCGAGGCGAGGCGCAAGCGGCGGAGTTTCTCGATCCGAAGGAGTCGACGGACTAGGCGCGCCAGATCACCGTCGGGCGGCGCGTACTGGGCGAGGTTGATCCCCGTGAGGACGAGTTCTCGATAGCCGTTTTCGATCAGGTGATGGGCCTCTGCGAGGACCGCGTCGACCGACTTGCTGCGCGCGGGTCCACGGACCTGGGTGGTGCGGCAAAAGGTACACGAGAGGTCGCAGCCGTCCTGCACCTTGAGGAAGGCTCGCACATGGCCGAGGTGCGAGGTGATCGCTTCCCTATCGAGTGAGGACAGAGACTTCTCAAGAAGAACTCCCTGTTCACCAATGAACGCCCGTGCCACCGCCTCCTCGATCCTCGCCTTCCACGCGTTCCCCACGAGGAGGTCAGCCTCTGCGACCTGCGTCAATCCCTGTGTGACGGCATCGGCAAGACAACCGACGAGGAGGATTCTCGCCCTTGGTTGCTCCCGGCGCAAACGGTGCATCGCCTGACGGGCCTTGCGCTCGGCAAGGGAGGTGACCGTGCAGGCGTTCACAAGGTAGAGGTCGGCGTCACCGGGCACGATATCGTACCGCGATTCCAATCGTTCGCGCATCATCTGCGTCTCATACTGATTCACCCGGCATCCGAAGGTGAGGATGCCGATGCGCATACGTTTATCTTCCACCGTCATAACGAGCCTCCGCTCGGGTCTCTGAGGAATTGAGAGATCGTATAATTGATAGATTGAATCATCGGAGGATTAAGAGATTTAGAAGCTAAAATTTAATCACTCACTCAATCAGTCAATCACTAACTCACTCAATCACTAACTCGCTCAATCACTCAACCCTCATACGATTTTCTTGTGTGCTTCGCGCCGAAAATTCTTGTTTCATAGGAGAAAATGGTTTATCCGCGGAGCCCTTCTCGCATCCGCAAGGATACCGCCCTACTCATTCCTGTCAACCCTCATAGCGGTTGACATTCTCGTCTTCTTGTGATAGCGTCGACCTTAAGGCTCACTTATGAGGGGGAAAACGATGCGTAAACAGATCCTGATCGCCGCAGTATCGATAGTGGTCGTTGTCGGGATTGTGATAGGGTGGTATCTCGCCACTCAGCGTCACGTGGGGCACCTCGTCGCGCAAGGGGAGCGGACCAACATCCTCCTTCTCGGTCTCGATAAGGCCGGAACGACAAACCGAAGCGACACGATGATGCTTCTCAGCCTTGCCCCGGAGAAGGACGTTGTGCTGATCTCGCTTCCGCGCGATCTGCGGGTGAAATTCGCAAACGGCGAGTTCCACAAGTTGAACGCTGCGTACACAAACGGTGGGGCGAAGCTCGCTCGCCAGACGGTCTCCTCGCTCCTCGGGATCGAGGTTCCGTTCTACGTCACCCTGGACTATACCGGATTTGAGCACCTGATCGACCTATTTAACGGGGTCACTCTCACCGTAGAGGAAAGGATGGTCTACGACGACGAGAGGGCCGACCCGCCACTCCATATCGACATCCAGCCGGGGAGCCAAACGTTCGATGGAAAGACGGCTCTCGACTATATCCGTTACCGTGGGGAAACAGGAGACATCGTACGGATCGAGCACCAGCAGAAGCTTATCAACGCTCTACTGGCAAAGGGACTTCAGAACGAAGATCTTGCTTCGATGCGCAAGACGGTGAAGGAGATCTATCCCTACTTGCACACCGACCTCTCGCTGATCGATCTGTACGACCTGGCCAAGCTTGTACAGGAACTGAACCTGAACCAGATCCAAATGGCGATTATCCCTGGGACCCCTGTCATAATCGATGAGATCAGCTACCTGGAGCCGCAGGCAGTGGAGATGGAGCAGATCATCGCGCAGCTCATCAAGGGAATCGATCTTCTCACACCCGATGAGATCAGCGTTACGGTGTACAACGGAAATGGAGCCTTGCGCGCGGCTGCGGATACGAGCGAGTACCTGAAGAGGAAAGGGTTCAAGGTCCTGCCGGCGAACAACGCCGACAGCTTCGGATACGAGGAGACATACATCGTAGTTCTGACCGAGACTGCAAAGGCATGGGTGCTGCAGCAGGTTCTTCCCATCGGAGCGACCGTCGTCACACCAGAGGAATTCGCCCCACACTACGAGGAGCTCCCCACCGCACCGACAGGGACGGACCTCCTGCTGGTCATCGGGGCAGGGTTCACGGTGGAGAATGGATGACGACCGGCTCCTCCGCTCGGCGATTGACCTGATTGCTGAGAAGAAAGGGAAGAATATCGTCGTAGTTGATCTTAGGAACTCCCCGATCCCCACCGATTACTTTGTGATTGCCGAAGGGGAGAACCCCGTTCACGTCAAGGCAATCGTCTCTAGCCTGATGTCAAAATTCCCGCTGAAAGCGATCCATCGGGAGGGGCTATCCGAGAGGCGCTGGATCGTGCTCGACTACGGGGAACTCATGGTGCACGTATTCGTAAGTGAGGCACGCGAATTCTACGACATCGATTCCCTGTGGGCCGATCACATCGTTACGACGGAGGAGAGATGACGCTCACACTTCTCGTCTTAAATCTTGAAACCTGGTTTCAAGCATTTTACCGCAGAGGGCGCTGAGGAATTGAGAGATCGGAAGATTGAATGATCGGGAGATTGGGAAGTTCAATCACTCAATCACTAACTCGCTCAATCACTCAATTAAAGAATTGGCAATGAATAAGCAGGGACGAGCGATCAGTCGACATCTCTTTCTGCACTTGATCGCTAAAGCCATAGCTGCTACGATAGACAGGATGAAAAGGTAAGGAGGTGAATCACATGGCAAAGAAGGAGCTTCTTAACAAGCTCTCCATCTACATTCCACAGAAGAAGATGGAAGAGAAGCCGGTTGAGCGCCTGATCCGGCTGGGGAATAAGAAAGACCGCTCGATCAACTATATGGTCGTAGAGGCGATCCTCGGATACCTGGGAAGGGAGGAGAAGAAGGGCTAACCTCCTTATTCGCTAGCCCGACCTTACCGCAGATGAGGGTATTGCAGTGGCTGGTTGTGCTCTGCATAGAGGAAGAGAAGATCTCGCCCAGAGATTGCATGTCCTAACCATGCTAAACCTACCCAAAAGGACAACTCGAGGAAGAACTTAGCCCGCGAGTGCAGGCGGGTGAACAGTAAAGCCAAGATCGTGCGGCGGAAGTACCTTGGCCGTCTCGGCAACATCATCACTGTTGTGACCGAGCGCCGCGAAGGGCACCTCCTCCTGCAGCCATAACGGTAGGGGATTGTCACCAATTTAGGGCTGTTACCGCTTTGTACGATCTGGCATTCCGCCTTGACCCTGTTTCCATGGGAGCGGTTTCTCTCACTGACACAAGAGGGTTTGCTCGGGGTGTCGGCCTACCGAATGACAAAGACTGCCTTCGGCCATCAACGCACGGCGCCTACAACAAAACCTCTTCAATGCTCAATGAACCCTGTCCTGACTACACCCGGGGATCAAATGGGGTGGTTCCAGAGGTGGGCGGTATAATCGGCGAGATCGGTAGCAAAGGAGGGGGAAGGCGTGGCAGCGTATCTGGGAAGGCGGTTCATCGGCTTGATCGTCGCCCTGATCCTGGTCTCTCTGTTGGTCTTCCTTGCCATCCGGGTGGTTCCGGGAGACCCAGCGCAGATCATACTCGGAACCGAAGCCGACCCAACCTCGCTCCATGCGTTGAGGGAACGACTCGGGCTCAATGAACCCTTTTATGTACAGTACGGAACGTGGATCAACGGCCTTCTCACCGGGAGGTTAGGGGAATCGATCCGCTATGGAAAGCCGATCGGCGAACTGATCGTGTCTCGCTTTGCAGTCACCGGACCATTGGCGCTGTTGGCGATCGTCATCGCGCTGGGGTTGGGTATCCCATTGGGAACCTTCGCTGCCACGCATCGCAATCGCCTCGGCGATTACGGGGTGATGGCCTTCTCACAGCTTGGGTTGGCCGTACCTGCTTTCTGGGCAGGGATCCTGTTGATGCTTCTCTTTTCGGTGCAGCTGCAATGGTTCCCGGCGGGTGGGTTCATTCCTTGGTCGAAGAGCGTCGGGGGGGCGCTCCGATCGATATTCCTCCCCTCCCTCTCTCTGGGGGTGATTCACGCCGCCGTGATTGCGCGACTGACGCGCTCCACCCTGCTTGAGGTGATGGGCGAGGACTACATTCGCACGGCACGAGGCAAGGGGTTGGTCGAGCGGGTCGTTCTCTACAAACACGCGCTTCGGAACGCCCTGATTCCCATCATCACGTTGGTTGGGCTGCAGTTTGCCTCCCTACTTGGGGGGGCGATCATCATCGAGAACGTCTTTTACCTGCCAGGGTTAGGGCGGCTTGCCTATCAGGCGATCAATACCCGCGATCTTCCCGTTGTCCAGGATGTAGTCCTGTTGATCACCGTCTTGGTAGTGGGGATGAGTCTATTGGTCGATATCGCTTACGCATTGCTTGATCCAAGGATTCGGTTGGAGTAGGGGATGATGCGCACGAAGCATCCGGGACTAACACGGAAAGCGCATTCGTCGAGGCGAAATGCCAGTTTCGTCATCGGCGCGGTGGTCGTGGGACTTCTCGTCCTCACCGCGTGCGTCAGTCTTTTTTACACCCCTTATGACTCGATCAAGATGTCAATCAAGGACCGCTTGCAAGGACCGAGTACGGCCCACCTGTTGGGGACGGATCAGTACGGGCGCGACATCCTGAGCCGCATCATGGAAGGGACGCAGAACTCCGTTTTGGTCGGGGTTGTGGCGGTAGGGATCGGGATGGTCTTCGGGGTGTTCTTCGGTCTCTGGGCTGCATTCTCCTCCGGCTGGAGCGACGAGACGGTGATGCGGGCAATGGACGTAGTCTATGCGTTTCCCGCGGTGTTGAACGCGATCCTATTAGTGGCTATCCTCGGACCGGGGATCGTCAATGCCATGATCGCCATCGGAATTCACAATGTTCCCATCTTCGCGCGGCTGACAAGGGGGAGCGTGCTGCGAGCCAGAGAAGAGGAGTACGTCCTCGCTGCCTACAGCCTCGGGCGCAGACGGTGGACGATCGCCTGGCGTCATATCCTGCCCAACATCCTTCCATCCCTCATCGTTCAAGGGACGATCCAGTTTGCGGCCGCCATCCTCGCAGAGGCCGCCTTGAGCTACCTTGGTCTGGGGACGCAGCTCCCCTACCCAAGTTGGGGACGCATGCTACGCGAGGCACAGACCTTCATGGGACTGGCGCCGGGGCTGGCGATCTTCCCAGGACTGGCCATTGCGCTCTCCGTATTGGGCTTCAACCTGCTTGGAGACGGGATGCGCGACCTGCTCGACCCGAGGTTAAAGGGCGCGTACTAGCCGCTTCTTTCCCTTGAAACCGGAGACCCCTCAATGTATCTTACGCGCGACACCATAGCTCACTGCATCCGTTTACTGCGTCGGAAGGCCGACCGGGGGAGGAGAGAATGCGAATAACGAAGTATATCGGGAGTATGCTCTTCATTATTGTGATCTTGATGGGAGGGTTTGCCTATGCGCAGACCCCCGGAGGCACGCTTCAAGTGGCGGTGCAAGGGGAACCGCTCGGGCTGAACCTTATTCTTACCCCATCGGCGGAGACCTATCAGTTGCTCATGTACAACGTGGTGGAGCCGTTACTGCGCTACACAGCCGAGGGTGACCTTGTGCCGCTGCTGGCGAAAAGCTACGAGATCGAGGAGATCGAGAGCGGAGCACGATATACGTTCTACCTGCGCTCCGGGGTCGTCTTCCACAACGGGAAACCGTTCACCGCTTACGATGTCAAGTACACGTTTGATCGCCTGCTCGATCCGGAGGTTGCCTCGCCGAACGCAGCCCCGTTCTCGTTCCTACGAGACGTTGAGGTCATCGACGACCTAACCGTGCGCTTTGTGACGGAAGGGAATGCAGCCCCACTCCTCGGCTACCTGGCATCGAACAAAGGGGTGGGAATCATCCCCGCAGGGTCGGATATGGAAGAGCTGAAAGCCCATCCAATTGGAACCGGACCGTTCGCATTCACTGAGTGGGTTCCTGGCGATCACCTGACCTTGGTGAAGAACGATCACTACTGGAAAGAGGGAAGCCCTTATTTGGACGAGGTGATCGTCAAGTTCATCCCGGATCAAGCCGCCTCGTTTGCGGCGCTCTTGGCCGGAGATGTGGATATGATCGACAAGATGGTCTCCGAGAACGCCCTTGCGTTGGAGAACAACCCCCGGTTTAAGGTCATCGTCGGCTCGATGAACACGCCGCAGCTGTTGGCGATCAACAACGCCCGTCCGCCGTTCGACAATGTGCTCGTCCGCCGCGCCCTGTGCTATGCCATCGACCGGGATGAGATTATCGCTGGCACGGTCGCCCGTCCCGAGTGGGGGACCCCTATCGGCTCACACATGTCGCCGCTGACCCCGTTCTACGTCGATCTCGTCGGCATGTACCCGCACGACCCGGAGTACGCACGCCAGTTGCTGGCGCAGGCTGGATACCCGAACGGGTTCCAAACCACCCTCTACCTGCCGCAGCCGTTTGAATTTCACATCCGTACCGGCGAGATCATCGCCGCCCAGCTGCGGGAGGTGGGGATCGATTGCTCCCTGCAAGTCCTCGAATGGGGACAGTGGATCGAGCGGGTCTATTCACAGTGGGACTACGACATGACGGTGATCGGACACGACCAGGGGGTCGAGCCGGCGGTCAATTTCACCAAACCGTTTGAACGGGTGCAGGCAGACGGCAGTTCCGGCTACTACTTCCAGTATTCCAACCCGTTCGTGCGCGAGCTACTCGCACGTGGGAAGGAGACCTTCGACATAGCGGAACGCAAGACAATCTATGCGATGGTACAGACGATCATCGCCAGCGACGCCATGGCCGTATGGATTCAGGACATCCCGCAGTTTGAAGGAATGCGATCCGGAGTTATGGGCTATAGCCAGCTCCCCATCTACGTGCTGGATCTGGCCAGGCTCTACCTGAGCGACGGTTGATCCTATTCTGATTCTAGGTTCCTTGTCGTTTCGAGTGGGTAGCGACTAAAAAGAATTCACCACGAAGAGTACGAAGGCCACGAAGAATGGACTTCGATGAGCTGTCGAATCAAGTAATTAACGGTGCGATTGAAGTACACCGGGAACTGGACCCAGGATTGTTGAAGCCGACCTATGAGCAGTGCCTTTGACTCCTTCGTGCTCTTCGTGTCCTTCGTGGTGAAACAGTTTTGTACTTCTGCGAGAAACACAAATTTCGACCCATTCACGCTTGGCTAACAGCCAGGCCGGCAGTTTTTTCCGCAACACTTTTAAGTTCTCCTAATCCCTCCGTATTATAGTTAGTAGTTTATAACGTTACACATTCCCGCATAACTGAATCAGTAAGGGGAGGAACTGAATTTGCTTACCCTTTGTATATCTCCACTCCGCACTGCTTGGCGGCATGCAACAGATGCGAGTCCTGCGTGGCGAGAGGCAATCCATTCCGCATCGCCAGATCTAGGTAGGAGGCGTCATAGGTGGAAAGGGAGTGCGCACGTGCCAGGGCGATGATCTCCCCGAACATTCTTTCTGGTGAGTCTTGCTCGATAATAATGGGGAGGTGCGCCAGCAGCGTTACGAAGCGGGCGCTGTCCGCCTTAGTGAGCCTTTCTCGACGTTCCGCTACAAGCAGTGCATTTCCTACTTCCAGTGGCCAGATTCCAGGTACGATGGCCTCTCCGGTTTCAAACCGGTCGAGGACGGCATAGGGATATTCAGTTTCTTCGTCTTCGAAGCACCAAGAGAGTGCGACCGAGGCATCAAGCACCAAAGCATCCTTTGTGGCCATTTACCTCCGCCCTTTCTCGATCAGTTCGCGTATTGACATCCCGTTCAGGCGGTGGCCTTTTCGGAAAGACTTGAGCGCATTAATCGTCTCTTTGGGCTGAATTTTCTCACTCTTTGCCACGGGGCCCAACTCGGCTATGGGAACGCCGTGCTTGGTGACAACTATCCGTTCTCCATTCGTTGCTCGCTTTAGAAGCTCCGAAAGTCGGGTCTTGGCCTCATAGGCTCCCACTCGGGTCATCATCGGCCTCCCTTAGACTAGTATAAGACTAGTCTAATTCGTTTCCTCGCCGCTGTCAAGTACAGGCAATTGTTATCAGGCGCTTCAGTATTTTGTGTGAGCAGGGATAGGCTGAGGTGATATTCTCTGAGGCATGCGAGACAAAGACTTGTATGCTCAGATCCTTGGGATTACGTATCCGTGGTTTGTTAGAGAGGTCGAGTTACATCTTCAGGAGGGCGAAGTGATTGTTCATCTGGAGCTTGATCCTAATTACAGGCTGAAGGGATGAGGCTCCGGAGGTAACTATGAACTGACCGGAGCCTCAGGTGGTTACAGTCTTATCTTACTTTCCCGGGCACTGGCAAGAGATCGCTTCGTCGATCCCCTTGTTCCCGTGCGCCTTATCGAAATGGGCGGCAAATTCCGCGGCGAGCTTCGCGGCGCGCGCGTCGTAGGCGGCCTTGTCTTCCCAGGTGTTTCTTGGGTTAAGGATCTCAGAGGGAACCCCGGAGCAGGCACGCGGGACGAGTACGTGGAAGGTCTTGTTCTCATCATAGGCGACGTTTGCCAAATCTCCAGAGAGGGCCGCGTGGACCATCGCTCGCGTAAGGTTGATGTCCATTCGCTTTCCGATCCCGTAGGGCCCGCCGTTCCAGCCGGTGTTCACCAGGTAGACTGTGGTTCCGTGTTGGTCCATCTTCTCCCCGAGCATCCGCGCGTAGACATCGGGGTTACGTGGCATGAACGGCTCACCAAAGAAACGGGAGAAGGTCGTCTTCGGCTCGACGATCCCGGTCTCTGTCCCGGCGAGTTTGCTCGTGTATCCCATCAGGAACCAGAGCATCGCTTGTTCGCGGGTCAGCTTGGAGATAGGGGGGAGGACACCGTTGGCATCAGCGGTGAGGAAGAGGATCGTCCTGGGGTGGCCTCCACGGGAGGAGGCCTTGATATTGGAGAGGTAGGTGAGTGGGTAAGAGGCGCGTGAGTTGGGGGTGAGACGATCGTCGAAGAGGTCGAAGCTTCCATCGGGGTAGAACATCGCGTTCTCCACGATCGATCCGTGTTTCCGGTAGTCATCCTCATGCATCACCGCGTTATAGATCTCCGGCTCTTTTTGTGGATCAAGATCGATCAATTTGGCGTAACAGCCATGCTCGAAGTTGGCGATCCCTTCTTTGCTCCATCCGTGCTCGTCATCGCCGAGGAGGGCCCGCCGTGGGTCGGCGGAGAGGGTTGTCTTCCCCGTACCGGAAAGGCCGAGTAGGAGTGCCGTATGCCCGTTCTTCCCTTCGTTTGCTGAGCAATGAAGCGGGAGGATTCCCTCCGCTGGGAGGAGGTAGTTCATCACCGTAAACATCAGTTTCTTCACCGAGCCGCCATAGGCCGACCCGTAGACGATCCCGATACGACGGTCGTAGTCCATTCCGATCACCATTGTCGAGGTTCCCCCAAGCCGCGGGTCGATGCGCAACCGTCCCTTGTAGCGCTGTGGGTCAAGCTTGTCATAAGGGAGGACGAGCATGGTGAACGGTCGGGCGTAGAAGACACTCCGGGAGATATCCTCGGGGATCTTTCGGAACATGTTGTCGGTGAAGAGGGCGGTGAGGGCCTTGTCGCTGATCGTTTTGACGGGGAGGGCGTAAGAAGAATCCGCGCCGAGAACCCGATCGGTGACATAGATGCGCTCCTTCGTTGTGAGGGTGGAAAGCGCATCCTCGAGGACCATATTGAATGTCTCCTCATCGATCGGGATGTTGTTCGGCGAATCCCAATCGATCTCTGTTTCGCTCTCCTTTCGTCTTACGGTGAGGGTATCCTTGGGGCTTCTCCCGGTCGATTCAGGGGGGGTCCAGGTTGCGAGTGCACCGCAGGCGCTGACAAACGCCTCCCTGTTCTTGACGGACTCTTCGATCAACGACTCCCTCGTCGGGTTATCGACGACGGCCGAACGCATCAAAAGCGTGCGCAGACTCTCCTCAAAGTTCATCTGTATCTCACCCTTGATTTCTTTGCTCCGCACCGCTCGCTGAGGGGCGGTACGGGCGAGGCATCATACCCTACTACGGGAGGAAAGTCATTAAGCAAGCGGGTATTATCCCTCTGAGGATGAACACGATGAAAGAAGGACTCTTTGAAGCGATCCGTACGGCCGTTTCCTTTGCCGAGGCCTGCCAACGCACCGTCATTTGGCTGCGAGCCAACTGGCCGCACTTCGATTGGGTGGGGATCTACATGCGTGAAGGTGACGAGCTCGTCCTTGTTGCGTGGGATGGCCCGGAAGCGACGCAGCATGTGCGCATTCCGGTAGGTCAGGGGATCTGCGGGTTGGCCGCCTGTACAGGAGAGACCGTGGTCGTCGACGATGTCAACGCCGATCCGAGGTATCTTGCTTGTTTTCCGCAGACGCGCGCGGAGATCGTCGTGCCACTCTTACTAGGGCGGGAAGTGATCGGCGAGATCGATATCGACAGCGATACACAAGCGGCGTTCACGCAAGCCGACCGCGACCTTATTGAAGAGGTAGCCTCTGCCTTAACTACGTACCTATCTCGTTAAGGGGGCATGCATACCACGTGGAGCTTGGCTCTTTGTTGTTTCAAGTGGGTAACTAAAGAGAAGGGGTCAAGCGCCAAGACTCTCGCAGAGGTACAGAATTGTGTAATGGACTCATTTCACCACGAAGGACACGAAGAGCACGAAGGGGTCAAAGGCACTGCTCATAGGTCGACTACAATAATCCTGGACCCAGTTCCCGGTGCACTTTAATCGCACAGTCGCCAATTACCCGATTCGACAGCTCATCGAATCCCATTCTTCGTGCTCTTCGTGGTGAATCCTCTTCGACCTCCGGTCTTGCTTCGCAACCGGCATCCGTCTCCATGCGAACCGAAATTAGAGGTAGGGGCGGTTCGCGAATCGCCCCTACACTCGAAACGACAAAGAACCGAATTGATCGAATAGAAGGCTACTGATAAGATGCCCATATAGAAGGGGTTGCCGTGATCAATACGAAAGGATTGACCCGAAGATTCGGGGATGTCGCCGCGGTGGAGGACCTCCACCTTGAGGTGGAGAAAGGCGAGGTGTTTGGGTTCCTCGGGCCGAACGGTGCCGGTAAGACAACCACGATCCGCATGCTTGCGGCATTGATCGCCCCAACAAGTGGAGAAGCAACGGTCGCTGGACTGCGAATCGGGCAGGAGAACCAAGAGATCCGACGGCATGTCGGTGTTCTCACCGAGACGCCCGGTCTGTACAAGCGCCTTTCAGCCATAGATAACCTCCTGTTCTTCGCGAAGCTGTACGGAGTCTCCGAACCACAGAAGCAGGCGGAACGATACCTACGGTTGTTTGAACTGTGGACTCGCAGAGATGACCTTGCCGGAACCTTATCCAAGGGGATGCGGCAGAAACTGGCGATCGCCCGGGCGATGCTGCACGAACCGCAGATCCTGTTCCTGGACGAGCCAACCGCCGGTCTCGACCCCGAGGCGGCCAAGGTGGTGCGCAACCTGATCGAGACCTTGCGCACAAGAGAACGGACGATCTTCTTGTGCACGCACAACCTTGATGAGGCCGACCGTCTATGCGACCGCATTGCACTGTTCAACACGCGGCTTGTGGCCGTCGGCCGCCCGCAGGAGTTGAAGGAACGTCTGTACGGACGTCGCACCGTGATCCACCTCGTCAACCCGCCTCCTGGGATCGAGGAGTCGGTCGATCTCCCCTTTGTTAAGAAAATCGAACGGGTGGACAATACCCTCGTCGTCTCTCTCTCCAATCCAGAGGAAGAGAACCCAGTACTGGTCAGCCGACTCGTCGAACTGGGAGCGAAGATTCAGTACGTCAACGAGCTGCGCGTCTCGCTGGAAAACCTCTACCTCGACCTAATGGAGGATAATAATGCACCGAATTAGCGTGATCCTGTTAAAAGAATGGCGCGAGTCTCTGCGCAACAAGATGATCCTCTTCGGGGCGATCTTCCTGCCGCTGTTCATGGTCGCCGCGGCCACGGTGATGGTCTATCAGGGGCGGGAACTCGATGTCCCCGGTGCACAGATTGCCCTCTTCAACACGGCGTTGATGTACTTTCTCATCCTGCCGGCGGTCATCCCACTCGCCATCGCAGCCTACTCGATAATCGGGGAGAAGGAGCAGGGAAGCCTGGAACCGCTCCTCGCCACGCCGATCTCCGACCTCGAACTCTTCCTGGGCAAGGCGCTGGCAAGCGTGATCCCGGCGCTCGTGCTCACGTTGCTGAGCTTCGGCCTCTTCCTGGGGGTATCGATCCTGTTCATCGGAGGGATCCCACCGCACGCCCTTACTCCACCGTGGATTGCCGCGATCTTCGGCCTGTCGCCGCTTCTATCCCTCTTCTCCGTCGGGGTGACAATGCTCGTCTCCTCGCGGGCCTCAGATACCCGAGCAGCCTACCAGGTATCGAGCCTCGCCATCCTGCCGGGGATCGTGCCGCTCATCATCTACTCGAGCAAGAAGACTCTCGTCAGCCTGTGGCTTGTGGGGGTGGAGGGGCTCGTACTACTCGCCGCAAGCAGCATCGTGTTATACTTTGCCATCAAGGTATTTCGCCGGGAGCAGATATTGACACGGTGGAAGTGAGGGAGGAAAGATGGACTCAAAGATCTTGATCGCACTCGCGGTGATCGGAGCGATTCTACTG
>JAUWNS010000231.1 GCA_030612485.1 Candidatus Bipolaricaulota bacterium | reverse complement strand
TACAATATGCCGATGCTACGGAAGATCCTCGACATGGGCTGCACCTTGATCGACTACGAGAAGGTGACCGATGAGGATGGCCGGAGGTTGATCTTCTTCGGGAACTACGCCGGCCTCGCCGGGATGATCGAGACGCTGTGGACATTCGGGAAGCGGCTCGCCTTCGAGGGAACACCTAACCCCTTTGATGAGATCGAACGCGCCCTCGACTACCCCGACCTCGGTACGGCAAAGGGAGCGATCCGTGGGATCGGCAAGCGGATTGAGAGAAAGGGGCTACCCAATGAGATCACCCCGTTGGTCGTTGGGATCGCGGGGTACGGGAACGTCTCCCGCGGGGCACAAGAGATTCTCGACCTCCTCCCTGTGAAAGAGATCGCTCCCGGAGAACTTGCCACGCTCAACGCGGCGAAGGACGCCTCAAACAGGGTCGTCTACAAGGTCGTCTTTGCGGAGGAGCATATGGTCGAGCGACGGGAGGGGGATCACTTGTTCGACCTCCAGGAGTACTACGATCATCCCGAACGCTATCGCGGCGTCTTTGAACGCTACCTCCCTCACCTGGATATCCTTGTGAACTGCATCTACTGGGAGCCGCGCTACCCTCGCCTCTTCTCCAAGGAGTCGGTGAGGAAACTATACCGCGAAGGCCAACTGCGGCTGCGGGTGATCGGTGATATCACCTGCGATGTGGAGGGGGCAATCGAGTGCACGGTCAAGGCGACCGAGCCGGATAACCCGGTCTATGTCTACGATCCTGTGGCAGATAGGGCGATCGACGGGATCGCGGGGAACGGGCCGGTGGTGATGGCGGTGGAGATCCTTCCCAGCGAACTGCCACGGGAATCCTCCGCGTACTTCAGTGGTGTATTAAAGGGGTACGTTCCAGCGATCGCTGCGGCCGATTACAGCGGGGATTTCGCGTCCTGCAATCTTCCCCCGGAGATCAAGCGGGCGATGATCGCCTACCGTGGCGAACTGACCCCGAATTATCGCTATATCGAGAGGTATCTATAACGAAACGGTGGGCGCGAGCCCAGAAGGAGTGAAACGTGAAGAGAGTACTGGTTCTTGGTGCCGGTCTTGTCAGCGGGCCATTGGTTCACTACCTCCTCGACCAGGAGGATCTCCAGGTAAAGGTCGCGAGCCGGACCTTGGAGAAGGCGCAAAAACTCGTCGGTAACGCAAAGAATGGGACCGCCGAGCGGCTCGATATGAGCGACGAAAAGGCCTTAGAGAGGCTGATCAGCAAAGCGGACCTCTCGATCAGCCTCCTTCCGTACGCCTACCACCCACTCGTTGCCAGGCTGTGTATCGAGCACAAGAAGATGATGGTCACCGCATCTTACGTCAAGGATGAGATGCTGGCCCTCGACGAGGATGCGAAGAGAGCAGGTGTGATCCTGCTGAACGAGATCGGCGTCGACCCGGGGATCGATCACATGTCGGCGATGCAGGTGATCGACAGGATCAGACGTAGCAATGGGGAGCTTGTAAGCTTCACCTCCTACTGTGGGGGGCTACCAGCGCCGGATGCGAACGACAATCCCTACGGGTACAAGTTCTCCTGGAGCCCACGCGGGGTGATCCTCGCCGGCAAGAACCCGGCTCGCTACCTGAGGGATGGCAAGGTCGTCGACATTCCCGGCGAGGACCTCTTCGCCCACCATTCTCCGGTCGAGATCGAGGGGTTCGGCACGCTCGAAGGGTATCCGAACCGCGACAGCATCCCGTACATCGAGACCTATGGGGTAAAAGGGGTGAAGGACATGTTCCGCGGGACGCTCCGCTACCCGGGCTGGTGCGAGACGCTGAAGAAGATCGCTGAACTGGGCCTCCTCGATGAGGCGGAGCGAACCGACCTTGCTGGCCTCACCTTTGCCGACTTGACTGCCAAGTTAATCGGCCAGTCGAAGGAGGACCTGAAGAGCGGCCTCGCCTCGTTCCTGAAGCTCGAGGGTGATTCGCGCATCATCTCGAACCTTGAGTGGCTTGGTTTTTTGAGCGATGAACCCCTCCCTAAGGGGGCGAAATCCCCGCTCGATGCACTGGCAGCGCGGATGCTCGATAAGATGCAGTATGCTCCGGGTGAACGTGACCTCCTCGTGATGCAGCACGAATTCATTGCCGAATACCCCGACCGCACTGAGAAGACGACCTCCACGATGATCGACTACGGGATCCCGCACGGTGATACATCGATGTCGCGCACCGTGGGGCTCCCTGCGGCGATCGCGACGAGACTGATCCTGCAGGGAAAGATCGACCTCACAGGGGTGCAGGTACCGGTGGTCACTGAGATCTACGAGCCGGTCCTGGCCGAGCTTGAGTCGATGGGGATCAAGTTTACCGAGAAGAGCGAGATCATCCGAGGTCACTGAGACATGGGGACGCTTGGGGTCAGGTCTTGTTTCTTGCGTGGTCTAACTCTCTCCAAAGGCGGAGTCTCACTGGTCTCCATGCAAGAAACAAGACCTGACCCCAAGCTTCCTCTCTCTCCAGTTGATCACTTAATTCCTTTGATGATCATGTTGACCGCGGCGTAGAGGAGGACAATTCCGAAGGTCTGGCGTAGGCGTACCTTGGGGAGGCACGCTCCAAGACGGGGGCCGATCTGTGCCCCGATCACGAGTCCAAGGATCAGCGGAAGAGCCAACTCGGGGTGAAGGTGACCCTGCACCCAGTGCTGGTAGGATCCCACAAGTGCTGATGGAGCCATGACAAAGAGGCTGGTAGCGACAGTGATGCTTATATCGAGCCCCAAAAAGACGGAGAGAGAAGGGACCATCACCGTGCCTCCACCTATTCCAAATAGACCGGAGGCGGTCCCCGCGATCAGGCCAATCGCTGCGGTGATCGCGTAGAGGCGCACTCCTCGCATCTTTCCATGGAAGGAGAAGGGGATCTCCTTCGGCGGTTTGCCCAATAGCATCATCAGCATTGGGTAGAGGAGGAAGATACCGAAGGCGATCGATAGAAGACGGGTATCGATCGCCTCGGTCAATCGCGCCCCGCACCACGCTCCAAACATAGTCGTCGGCATGAGCAGAAGGCCAAGCTTGATGTTGATCTTCCGTTTGAGGGCATAGGCGATCGAACTGGAGAGACTGGTGAAGACCACCCCAGCGATACTCGTCCCCACGGCCTCGGGCATGGTGGCGACAAAGCCACCGAGGGAGAGGAGAGGGACCATGAACACGCCCCCTCCGAGCCCGAGGAAGCTCGCGAAGCCACCGATCCCAATCGCAGCGAAGAAGAGCGCCAAGAATACACCTGCGTGTAGATCCACTCGGTTCCTCTTTCGTTACGGAGATAAGGAGACTATACCCATCCCGTGGCTGAGAAGCATATTCGACACTCGTCTTCGTACTGGA
>JAUWNS010000153.1 GCA_030612485.1 Candidatus Bipolaricaulota bacterium | reverse complement strand
GTGCCGGAGTTGATTGATACCATCTACAAGTACCTTGATGCCTACAACAAAGATCCCAAACCCCTTGTTTGGACAGCCAAGGTCGAAGATATCCTACGAAAGGTGTCGAAATGCAAAGCGATACTCGAAACAGTACACTAGCACCATCTGGGCAAGCTCTACGATCGGTTGGAAGGATTCGAGAGAACCCTTGTCTTTCTCGATGATTTCGAGTAATAATCGGCTGACCGACGATGGCCAATATGAATAGAAAAGACACCGTATTTCAGTTCAAGATCGAACTCTTGGGAGTAGAACCACAGATTTGGCGACGCATTCAAGTACCGGGCGACTACACTTTTTGGGATCTACATGTTGCCATTCAAGACGCCATGGGTTGGCTCGACCAGCATTTGCACTCGTTTAACATTGTCGGATCGAGCGTCACGATCGGTATCCCTGACCCCAACGGAGATGATCCCGTCGACTTCAGACCCGGGTGGGAAGCCGAGCTTCGCGAGTTCTTCTCACACTTTTCCCCGCTTGGATTGTACGAGTATGACTTTGGTGATTCTTGGCTGCACGAGGTTCGTTTCGAGGGCGCTTATGAGGCTGAGGACGGAGTGATATATCCCCGCTGCCTGGATGGGGCACGACGCTGTCCTCCCGAGGACTGTGGCGGTGCTTTCGGGTACGAAGAGTTTCTGAGGGCAATCAATGATCCGACCGACCCCGAGCATGATGCATTTCTGGAGTGGATAGGCGGGTCGTTCGATCCAGAGGAGTTTGACCCATCGGAAGCTCGGTTCGATGATCCGGGCGAGCGACGCCAGATCGCGTTTCACGGATAGAACCGCTGACTCAAGCATTTCTCCCGTAGTTCTCGGGCTTTGTTGATACCTTCTTTGATGATGCGAGCGGACTATCGATCTTTCGGCCCCTCTTGGCCAACGGCTGGAACTGCCAAATTCTTGACCAGTTGCGGTAAACCAACGAATTGCACATCTATTCCTTTGTATCGGCGGGTGTATCCCCGGTCAACATCGGACGCTACAACCCAGTTGTGCCCCTCAGGGTACTGTCGGCGGAAAGCCAGCAAATTCTTCGCGTCAAACGCGTCGGCGCTCCACTTGCATTCGATTACTTCCGGTTGTTTGCCCCGTTGGACATAAACGAAATCTATTTCGTGCCCCCGTTTGTCACGCCAGTAATTGATCTCGCGTGTCTGCAGGTGGGCCTGTAGTTCATTAAGGACGAAGTGCTCCCACAGCACCCCGAGATCCTCTTCTCGCAGTTCGTACCAGCCACGCAGGTAACAGACAAAGCCCGTATCAAAGGCGAAGATCTTGGGAGCAGCCACGATCTCTGTTGCCCGACGCGTACTGAACGGACGGACCACGTGGGCAACGAACGTGGCTTCAAGCACCTTCAGGTAGTTACTGATTGTGGAGCGGCTCACCTCGCACGGACCAGCGAATCGGGTCGCCTCGAAGATCCCCCCGCTCTGTGCGGTCAATAGCTCGACGAATCTCTGAAATGACGCCCGTCGTTCCAAGCGAAACAGCTCTTGGATGTCCTTCGCCCAATAGGCATCTACCCACTCTTGGAAGTCCCGCTCTGGCACGGCCTCAGCCAAAAAGAACGGCGGTAGACCACCTCGTAAGAGGCGGTAGCGCAAGTCGGTCCGTTGAAACGCTGCGAGATCAGCCAACACCATCGGAGTGAGCCACAGATTTCGCTTGCGGCCAGCCAATGTGTCGCGGAACTTTGTGGAAGCGCCCAACGTTGAAGAGCCGGTGGCGAGGATACGCACATCTGAGTAATGATCAGCAGCGATCTTAAGAAACTCCGATGGATTCATCAATCGATGCACCTCGTCAAGCACGATCCGCTTGCCGCGCGATCCCTGCAAGAAGGCTTCCGGATCTTCCAGTGCGCGGCGCACGCGTGGGAGCTCGCAGTCGTAATATTCCACATCGGGTAATGATCGGCTGAGGACAGTTTTTCCCACTCGTCGTACGCCGGCCAGCCAGACGATGCTGCGCTCTTGCCAAGCATGTTCAATCCGTTTAAGCCAAAACGTTCGCTGGAACATATACCACTACTCTAGCATATAGTGCTACTATTTGCAAGACTGATCGCGCTTGGTAGTGTTTTGAGAGGATCTGGGGACCTTTGACGCTTGCAAGAGGTGCCTTTTGCTGTGGGACCATGTAGAAGAAGAAGTTAAGTGTTATGTCTTCCGTAATTTATTCTTTCTCCCTCAAACGATCTGCCGGAGAACTGATCAGGTCACCGTCGCTCCCCAGTTCAACGGCAGAGGCGAGTCGAGCGATTCGGGACCACAGTTGCCAGTAATGGAGTGTTGATAGCACAAGATGGCTTTCAGAGAATCGGTATATGAAGTTAGTTCGCTGGGATAAATCGGTCGACGTATGGTTCAGGACAACAGAGTGCGACCAGCACCTACGGTCACTATACACTCGATGCGAACGTCCTCGTCTATGCGGCTGACGAGTTGTTCCCATTACATTTCACTGCCCGTGACGTGCGTGACCGTGCCGTAGCCGAACGCGCCAGAGTACTTTTGTGCTACTCTATGTTGCTGGAGTTCTTCGCGGTTGTGACTGATTCCCGGCGCGTTGGTAATCCGCTTCCTCCCGCAGAGGCGTGGCGTGAGGTGGTAACGTACTTGAAGGCGTTCGAGGTGCTGTACCCTGATGAGCACCTTCGCAGAGCTCAAAAAGTTGGTGGGCCAATACCGAATAAGACGTCAGACGATCTTTGATGCTCTCATAGTTGCGATGATACTTCAGCACAATATAAGTGATATCTATACAGACAACCGTAATGATTTCGCACATTTCGCCGAGATCGAAGTCCTCCTCTGGCGGGCACCAGCTGTTTGAAGATCGGCCCTCCCACGCTAGATACGAGCATTGCAGGCTCATGGCAAGAGCGGCCCGTGCGCAGTTGGAAACAGATTCCTTGATGTACAACGCCTTTGAGGGGAAGTGGAATCAACAACGATACCGGCGTCTTGTCTTCTTGTTGTGGAATTGCTAGGTTAGTGGAAATACTTTGCGAGGTGGTTTCTATGAGACCTGTTCGGACAGCGGCTTTGCTTGTCGGACTGGTGTTGGTGTGGAGCGTCCTTCTGTGGGCGGAGACTGCGGAAATAACGACATGGACGATCCCTACTGCGGGATCCCTTCCGGAGGGTGTGGCGATTGCGGAAGATGGAACGATCTACTTCACAGAATACATGGGGCAGAAGATAGGGCGTCTCGACCCGGCGACAAATAGGATTCAGGAGAGATCGATAATCGGGAACCCAAAGGATCTTGCAGTTGTTGGCAACAACTCAGTCTACTACAGCCTTCCTGTTGCGGCAGGGATTGGGCTCCTTGTGTTTGATGGAGGCGGGAACTTCTGGGAACTCCCGGAAGGATCTGTTGATCTGCTGGTTCCAGCCGATTCCGGCCCAGGTTCTGTCAATCTCTGGTTCACCGAGCGCGTGGACGCAAGAATTGGGCGATTCTCTCCCTCTCAGGTGGTCGTAAATACCCTCTTTGTGAACGTCCCGCGTGTGTCCGTGCAACCTCAGATTATTGTTGAGGAGCCAATAGTTAGGGAGGCTTCTCCGCAGTATTTCCCAGGCAATCCCGCCCTCCCGCCGCCGATCGCCGCGGTCCTGGGTGTTACGAGCGGTCCATTCACGGAATGGGCTGCGATGGACACTTCTGCCTACTTGGAGGGTGTAGTTGTCGCTCCAGACGGGAATGTGTGGTTCTGCAGCTCCACGAACCAGTTAGTGCGGCTCGATGCGAGAAGAAACTCCATGCTCTTCTACGAGCTTCCATCTGGGATCCAGCCCGTGCGCCTTTCCACTAATCAGAAGGGAAAGATCTGGTTTACCGACATCTCCATGCCCTCAATCGGCCGACTGGACCCGGAGACCGGGAATGTTACTTTGTGGGGAATCCCCGGCGGTGACCAACCTTTGGATCTCCAGTACTACAACGGATCTGTCTGGTTCGTTGACCGGGAGGGGGACGCGATTGGCAGGCTCGACCGTGATGCAAACCAGATTGCCACGTACTACCTCACAGTGGGTTCTCACCCAGTCGACTTGGAGGTTGCCGATGACGGTAGTGTCTGGTTCGTGTGCGAGCGGGGAAACACCGTGGGGAGACTGCAGCTGGGCCCTTCTGTTACCCCACCCCCGACTGTGGCTGACTCGTGTAGCATCATGTCAAGCACTGCCTTGAAGATTGGGAAAAAGGCAAGAGTTACGGTCACGTATCGCTACGATGGATCTGCGGGATTCCCCGTTTATCTCAAGGCTGTCCCCATGGTCGGGGAGACTGACCAGGCCGAGTTTTACTACAGCCCTGTAGAGATCACTGAGACTGGTGTGCACACCTCAATCCAGATTGTTATGTACACCGGGTCTGTGCCGCTGGACACTGACAAGCTACGCGTTGTCCTCTACGCCGGCTCCTGGGATACGATCCTCTGCGAGAAGACGATGGAGTTCAATGCACACTGGACACCGTAAGACTTCAGGGGAGGGGATGCTCTCCCCTCCCCATCCGTTTAAATGTAATGAAGAAAGAACGGTAGACATCGCGCTATGGATTCGTTGGGACATTGCAACGGATGATTCACGCAGCTCACAGGAGTGAGAAGATGCGGATAATAGGCACCATATTGATCGTGATTGCACTTTCGGGATCAGTAGCGATGTCGGGGGTTGTGTAGCCGACGATCACCGTCTTTGCCGATAGATCCCTGGGATAGATCAGCCCGCTGCTTCTCGGTGCAAACCACCGCTACCACAACTGTGGTACAACCGCGTGGGATTGCACAACTGGAGAACCAGTTAACATCTGGTTCAGGACAACAGAGCACGACCAGCACCTACGGTCACTATACACCATTGGCTATGCAATCGTAAGCGGGTACTTTTAGCATAGGTGATAACGGTGGGCCGAGGGAAGCAGTTGAATATCCATGTTCTGCTAGAGAAGCTCGATACTGTGGAGCGGTTGCGCCGTCTGAGCAAGAGAACGGGAAAACCAATCAACTGGTTGGTGGTAGACGCGATAACCCAGTACTTAAATGAGGAAAGCCCATCCAATCCCGAGTTTCGCAGCTTTGAACTCAAGGTCAAGAACCCCGTCCATCGGGAAGAGATCTACGAGGAACAACTCGGACGTAAGCTAGATCATCGATGATCTATACACTCGATACGAACGTCCTCGTCTATGCAGCTGACGAGTCGTTCCCATTACATTCCGTAGCCCGTGACGTGCGTGACCGTGCCGTCACTGAGCAGCGGAAAGCACGCTTGTGCTATTCTGTGCTGCTGGAGCTCTTCGCGGTTGTGACCGATTCCCGGCGCGTTGATAATCCACTCCCTCCCGCAGAGGCATGGCGTGAGGTGGTAACATACTTGAAGGCGTTCGAGGTGCTGTACCCAGATGAACGTACGCTTGTGGAGCTTGGAAAGCTGGGTGTTCGATACCAAATAAGGCGTCAAGCGATATTCGATAGTCTCATAGTCTCGATGATGATCTAATATGAAACACGAAGCATCTATACAAACAACCATAAAGATTTCGCGCGGTTTGACAAGGTCGAAGTCCTTCCCTGGCC
>JAUWNS010000072.1 GCA_030612485.1 Candidatus Bipolaricaulota bacterium | reverse complement strand
TCGAGATATGATGATTCCCGTTCACCTCAATATCCCGTAGATCAAAGAGATATAAGCAAGGTGCATACAGGGCGATGGTAGCAGCAGCGATAAGAACCCCCCCTATAATAACGACCCAACGAACAACGTGTCTTTTCGGTTTCCCCTCGTTCACCCGTCAATAACCTCAAGCTCCAATTCAAGCGAGATATGGAAACTTTTATACACCTTTTGGTGCACAATGTCAATTAATTTGCGGATCTCAGCCCCCTTTGCTTCTCCAAGGTTAAGGATGAAATTAGCATGTTTTTCAGACACCTTGGCCATTCCAACTCGAAACCCCTTCAACCCGCATTCCTCGATCAGTTGGCCAGAGGAGAGATTTGGTGGGTTCTTGAACACGCATCCCGAACTCCGTTCCAAGATCGGTTGGGTTGCACGGCGATGAGCGAGAATAGCGTTGTGGTCGTAGGACTCCTCACCCAGGCGTAGGCTTGCCCAGAGGACGGGGAGGCGTTCCGTGCGGATTTTGCTTTCCCGGTAGCCGAAATGACATTCCTTGGCATTAAGAATCCATACGTCGTTGTGCGTATCGAGAACGGTTACTCTATCGACAATATCGCCGAGCGAGCGAGCTGGAATCCCCGCGTTCATTGCGATTGCTCCACCCAAGGAGCCGGGAATCCCCGCGAGGAATCCGAGGGATCGTTCTCCCGTTCGCGTAGCGGTTGCGAGCAGAGAAGAGAGTGGTTCCCCGCAGAGAACCTCGACGCGATCCCCACGGACGGTGCTCCCTACGAGCCGTTCGGTTGCGATGATGACGCCCGAATAGCCGGAATCGGCGAACAGGACGTTCGATCCTGCACCGAGGAACCGATAGGGTATCTCCTCTTCTTTGCAGACTCGGATGGACGCGATCAGCGCGTCTATGCTTTCTGGGAGGAGGAAGCATTGACAGGGGCCACCGATCTCGATTGTGGTGTGCGTGCAAAGGGGTTCATCGGGGCGGATCTCAATCGGAAGCAGGGCGAAGCGGGATTCCCAATCCGGACGGCTTAAGCGAGGCAGAAGCTCCCCTCCGTAAGGAAGCACGATAGCTCTTCTGTGACTGTCCAGATGTCCCCTGCTCCGAAGCTGATGATAAAGTCTCCCGGTTCTATATACCTCTTAAGGAAGGAGACCACCTTCTTCTTATCATGTATGAGATAGGGCTGCGCCCCGGTTGAACGGGTGATCGCTCGGACGATCCCTTGCGACGAGACGCCGGGGATCGGATCCTCATAGGCGGGATAGATCGGGGTCACGACAACCGTATCGGCGAGCTGGAATGCCTTGCCAAACTCATCACCGATCGCCTGGGTGCGGCTGTAGCGATGGGGCTGAAAGACCGCGACGACCCGCCGCTTCTCCCAACCAGAACGAATCGCCTGTAGGGTCGCCTCGATCTCCTCCGGGAGGTGGGCGTAATCATCGACCACGGTAACCCCATTCTCTTCCAGAAGCTGGAACCGCCGTTGTGGGAGGAGGAACGAGTCCAGGGCCGATGCGGCCTCTGCAAGCGAAACCCCTGCAAGGAAGGCGGCTCCGATCGCGCAGAGGGCATTTCTCACGTTGTGATCCCCGGGAGCCGGGAGGAAGACCGGCCCGATCTCTTCCCCCTGATAGACGAGTTCGAAGGTGGTGTGAAAGTGGTGATGGCGGATCTCCCTCGCCTGCAGAGCGGCGAGTGGAGAGAGCCCAACGGTCAGAGCGTTAGGAAACGATTCTGCCAGCACCCGCACATTTTCGTTGTCGATCGCCAGCACGGCCTTCTCCGATTGACGGATGTACTTGGTGAAGCTCTGAACGATCCCATCGAGGCTTCTGTAGGTGTCCAGGTGGTCGCGACCGATGTTGTTGAGGACGCCGATCGTGGGGTGAAGCGCAAGGAAAAGACCATCACTTTCATCGACCTCGGTGACGAAGAGACCCCCATTGCCGAGGTGCGCGTTCCCGCCTAGTCCGGCGCAGTGGGCTCCGACCAGGTAACTCGGATCCTTCCCTGCCTGGCGCAGGATCGTGGCGACCATCGCTGTGGTTGTCGTCTTTCCATGCGTCCCTGCAATCCCGATGCTCGTGTAGCCATGAAGGAGCGTTGCCAACGCGTGCAGACGGCGTACGACAGGGAGCTTGTTCCTCATCGCAGCCTGGAGTTCCACGTTCTCCATCCCGATCGCCGAGGAGATGACCACCTCATCGATCCCTTCCTCGTCTAGAAAGCGCTCATCGTGTCCGAGGTGGATCGTCGCTCCTTTCCGACGGAGGCGTAAGGTCTCCGTGTTTTCACGCAAGTCCGACCCAAAGATCTTGCTCCCGCCAGCGAGCATCACCGTGGCGAGGCTGCTCATCCCTGATCCGCCGATTCCAATAAAGTGATACCTCTTTCCCGCGTTAATCACGTCCGTGCCCCCTCAGCAAGCGTTATGATCTCTCCCAGGATCAACGTGGTTGCCTGGCGTTTTCCCATGCGCATAGAATTGTGCGCCATCCGGGTGAGGGCCTCGCGGTCCCCTACCATCTGGCAGATCAGTCCCACCAATCCGTGCTTTAGAATATCCGCTTCATTCACCAATGCACAGGCTTTTTCATCTTTAAGGACGCACGCATTCTCCCACTGGTGCCCACCAGCGGCCCCACCCCATGGGACAAGGAGGGCCGGCTTCCCACATGATGTGATCTCCGCGAGCGTTGTGGCACCGGCACGAGAAACGACCAGGTCAGCCACCGCGAACGCCTCGCCCATCCTCTCGATATACTGGCGAACAACAATATTGTGCACCCCGGCGCGGTTGAATCCCTCCCTGATTGCGCGTTCCTCCCCGCTCTTCCCGGTGACAAGGAGAACTTGCAGCCTCTCGCTCTTGGCGATCGATTCCTTTGCTTGAATGATCGCGGTCGTGAGCGCCGCCGATCCGTGCGAGCCGCCGAAGACAAGAACGGTCTGCTTGTCCGGATCGAGGTCAAATCGTTGGTAGGCCTCCGCAGTCCGTTTGGCAAGGAGGAATTCCTTGCGAATCGGGTTCCCTGTGACTGCAATGCGTCGAGCACGGGAAAAACTTGCTTTCGACTGGTGGTAGGAGACGAGGACTTTGTCGACGAATGGGGCAAGGATCCGGTTTGTCAAGCCTGCAATCGCGTTCTGTTCGTGGATGACCGTTCGTATCGGAATGACCCTTCCCAGCAGAGAACCGAGGAGGACGGCCGGGAAAGAGGCGTATCCTCCCATCCCGATTATGATCTGCGGGCGGAAGCGCACGATCGCGATGAACGTCTCCAGGAAGGCCAAGGAGAGGATGATGATCGCGTATAGATTCTGCCAAAGGTTTCCGCGCTCGAGCCCGCGAGCGTGGATCGGAAAGAAGCGAATCCAGGGGTAGGAGGGGAGGATGCGCCCCTCGATCCCGTGGCGTGTCCCGATGTAGGCGATCCTCGCCCCCGGTTCCCGCTGCGAGAGCTCCTCCATCACAGCTAAAGCGGGGTAGAAATGCCCCCCTGTTCCTCCACCAGCGATCAGAACTCGCATCATGATACTCCTTGTTTCGAGATATTGAGCAGAACGCCAACCATGGAAAGTGTGATGAGAAGCGAAGATCCGCCGTTACTAATGAACGGAAGGGTCAGTCCGGTTACCGGGAGGAGCCCGACTGCCACCCCTATGTTGAGGAGTACTTGGAAGGAGATGCTAAATCCAATCCCCAACGCTAGAAGTCGCCCGAATGGATCCGGGGCCTGGCTTGCCACGGCAAAAGCACGCCAGGCAAAGAGGGTGAAGAGACCGATCAGAGCGAACGCTCCGATCAACCCCAGTTCCTCGGCGGTGATCGCAAAGATAAAATCGTTGTGGGACTGTGGAAGATAGAAAAGCTTGGCGCGTGACGCTCCCAACCCGCGCCCGAAGATCCCTCCTGACCCAATCGCCACTAGAGATTGGATGATCTGATACCCCGAGGAGGTATTGTAAGCCTGGGGATGGAGAAAGGAGATCAAACGGGCGAGGCGGTAAGGCGCGATGAGGATCGCCAGGTAGACAAATGGAAGGCTCGACAGGGTGACGAGGGCCAGGTGGACGATCTTCGCCCCTCCCAGGAAGAGCATCACCGCGGTCAGGGCGCTAAAGACGAGGATCATCCCTAGGTCCGGTTGGTTCATCACCACTGCCGCCAGGATAAGCAGAACGACGACGAACGGAAAAACACCCTCGGAGAACGATCGAATGCGTTCCCTCTTCCGTTCTATGGTCGCTGCCAGGTAGACGATCAGCGCGAACTTCAACAGTTCGGTCGGTTGTACGGTAAATCCTGCCAGGTGTAGCCACCTCCCATCGCTGATCTGTAAGGGGAACACTGTCAACGCGGTCAGAAGGAACGCTCCGATAAGGAGGATATCATCGATCTGGCGTAGTCGGTGGTAGTCAAGGTGGGAGAGGAGGACGAGAAAACCCACCCCTATTCCAGCCGAGATCATCTGCTTGAGGAAGAGATAGCTGCCACTTCCGAAGTGGCGGAGGGAGAACGGAGAGCTGGCACTGTAGACCATCACCAGACCATAAAGGAGTAGAAGTGCGGTAGCAACTACGATCCCCCGATCGACTCGTCTCTCCACGTAACGCCTCCATCGCCCTCTTTGCGCCCACACGCTCGCTGCCTTCTATCAATACGGCAGTTGTCCTGTATGCGAAAGGAAGGGTGTCGCAGCAAGGGATAGAATTTGCTCCCCGAAGACCGTACAGGTGTCACTGGATAAGAGGTGATAAATATCTCGTTGTACTGGTCGTGCTCAGAGTCGGTGTCTTTGAATGAGGCGAGTGAAATCCTTGCCGCGCTCGATGTAGTTCGAATACTGATCGTAGCTCGAGCAGGCCGGCGAGAAGAGGAGAACGTCTTGGCTACGCGCGCTATGGAACGCAATGTCGACGGCCTGGGGAAGATCACTCGCGAGTGCGATCGAGGCGTACCCTGCTTTCTTCAGTGTCTCATACAGAGAAGAAGCCGCTTCCCCGTAGAGGATGACCCTCCGCACCGGCCGCTCCAAGATGGCGGCTGCGAGCGGTTCGTACCCTGCCCCCTTGTGCCTCCCCCCGAGAAGAAGGATGACAGGCCTATCCACGCTCTGCAGGGCGACTAGGGTGGAGGCGGCGTTCGTCGACTTGGAGTCGTTGATCACTCTGATCCCGTTCACTTCTCCTTCTTCTTGCAGGCGATACGGAAGGACGAACGCCTCCTTGAGATCATCGAACCGGATCGAACCGGTGTCGAAATTGGGGAGGAGGGCGCGACAGGCCGCGACGGCTGCCTTCAGGTTCTCCCGGTTGTGCGGCGAGAGATTGGCGAGAAAGGGAGAGGGTGGAAGCTTCACCCGGTCAAAGAGGCCCTTTCGCGCTCTGATCTTCGGGAAGGTTGCGATAAGGTCACTGGGAAGGATTGCGGTATCCTCGCGCGTCTGACGCCGGAAGAGGCGTCCCTTCGCCACGGTATAGGCGGCGATCGTCTTATGGCGGTCAAGGTGATCCGGGGTTATGTTCAGGAGGACCGCGACCCGTGGGTGCAAGAATTCGCTCTGTTCGAGTTGGAAGCTTGAGACCTCGAGGACGACCACATCGGTGTCCAGAACCTGATCGACGATGGAGATGAACGGAATTCCGATGTTCCCCGCGACAAGAACCTTCCTACCGGACATGCGCAGGAGCGCTTCTGTGAGACGCACGGTCGTGCTCTTCCCGTTCGTTCCGCTGATTGCAATACTTTGAGTGGAGCAACAGGCCTCCGCAGCGAGATCAAGTTCGGAGAGGATCGTGATCCCGCGCTTTTGCGCCTCGACAAGGAGAGGCAGGTTCGGCCTCACCCCTGGACTCAGGACGATGAGGTCGGAATCGGTGAGGAGGGCCTCGGTGTGACCACCTGCTTCGTATTGAACACCTTGCGCCTCAAGCTCGGCGCGATCTTCCTTTGAGAGCGGCCCGGAGTCGCTCACAAACGGGCGGACACCGTGGTTGAGGAGGAACTGCATCGTTGCCCTGCCGGTACGGGCGTAGCCGAGGACTGCAGCGTCTTCGACCTCTCGCCCAACGATTCTCAACGCAGTGCGTTCTCGATTCGCTCCTCAAGCACGAGTTGCGAGGAGAACCCCTCTATCTGCAGCGCCGTAGATGCCACGTCATAGAGGGCTTGACGGGGGAGCGTTCCCACGATCTCGCTCCCCGCGATCAACACCCCACGGCGCTCCGCCTCGCGTTTCACAAGGTCGAAGACCCGCAAGATGGGGGTCTTCTTGAAGTTCGTCAGGTTCATCGATACCTGTACGATCCTTTTCTCGGCGAGCGGAAATCCGAGTGCCTTGACATAGCGCAGACCCCCGCTCGAAGAGCGGACCGCAGAGGCGATCTCTTTCGCCACTGCAAGATTGGAGGTGGCAAGGTTGATGTTATAAGCGATAAGGAACTCTCGCGCGCCGACCGCGACGACGCCGGCGCTCGGATGGATCTCTTTGGGGCCAAAATCCGGTTCCCACTCGGGGAGGGCGATCTTCATGGCGAATCCTTCGAACTCACCCTTGCGGATCGTGGCCAGGTTCCTACGGGCGGCATTCGTCGCTGATCTTTCGTACAGGTAGACCGGAAGACCGACCTCCTCAGCGATTCTCTTGCCGACCGTTCGGGAGAGCTTGACGCAGTCGTCCATCGTCACCCCTCGGACCGGGATGAATGGGATGACATCGACCGCTCCCATGCGGGGGTGCTCCCCGTGGTGCTCGCGCAGGTCGATCCGTTCGACCGCTCTTCTCACCAGGGAGAGGACCCCTTCGGCAAGGCCGTCCGGCTCACCGACGATTGTGATCACCGAGCGATTATGATCGGAATCGAGGCTCAAGTCGATCACCTGTCGCCCTGGTCCGGCAACGGCAACGGCGACCTCCTTGACCACCTCTCGACGGCGTCCCTCACTGATGTTGGGGACGCACTCGATGATGCTATCCCACATCTTCCTCTCCCGCAGCGACGAGCGAGATGATCGCCTTCGCTACCGTCTCACCAGCGACCGTCCCCTCCACCTCGGCGCGAAGTAATCCTCTCCTCTTACGCAGCGTACGTGCCGTAAGGAGAAGCTGATCGCCAGGGACGACCCTTCGGCGGATGCGGGCCTGATCGATCCCCACCAAGTAGCCCATCCCCTTGCCACCTAGGCCCATGAGAAAGGCGGCTGTCTGAGCCATTGCCTCCAGGATCAACGTTCCCGGCATCACCGCGGAGAGGGGTTCGGGAAAGTGACCCTGGAAGACCGGCTCGTTAATCGTCACGTTTTTCAGTGCGACGACACGCCCCTCTCCCTCTTCCACTATCCGATCGATCAACAGGTAGGGATACCTCAGGGGTAACGACCGTCGGATCGCCTCAATATCCCGTACCATCTTCGTCTACAGGTACGTAGTGAGTTCGTGCTTGACCATGTCGGTGATATCGATCATCTTGGCCGTGTTGCGGTAGATGATGACATTCTTGACGCGCAGGACGAGGTCGTACCCTCCATCGAGGGCCACCTTGTTCGCAGCCTCCACGATCTTCGACGTCGCGGCCTTGGTGAGAAGCTGGTCGAGCTGGGTGAACGCGTTCTTCACCTGGGTGTAACGATTCTCGAACTCCTGCGTATCGATCACTCCCGTGCGTATCGTCGTCACCAGGTTCTTCATCTCGTCGACGACCGGCTGGGCTTCATCCCTGAGTCGCTGCAGGTCGCTGCGCATATTACTGAATCCCGAGGAGTTGATCATCTTGTCGATCGTGCCGACATCGATGTTGAGTTGTGCCTGCAGGAGTTCGACTTGCAGGCGATTATTTGTGCTCTGGGACTCCTCCCTGGAGATAGTACCCGCCATGAAATCCTGTTGTAGCTGGGCGATCTCCATCTGTTTATCGATCGCCTTCTGGCGCAAGTCGCTCACCGCATCGGTAAAGACGGTGAAGGCGTCCTCGGCGTTCAGGTAAGCAATCTTGAGCGGGGCGCTCGATGAATTCTCCAGATTTGCAATCCGATCACCCCGGGCGTTCAGCGCGACATCGTCCCCTCCCTCGCTTGCTGGAAGGACAAACGGAAGGACCAGTGCGAGGGCCGCGAGAAGTAATGCGACAACAGCGACAACCATCGTGTTCTTGGACATGCTATTCCTCCTTTTTCACTTTACAAGAAAAACCAGAATGGATTATACGGGGTGACCTCTCTCTGGTCACCCCTAGAACATCGGTCCGAATCCGAAGTCGAAGTGCGGAACGAATTCAAATTCCGGCCCTAGAAGCCACGCCATATCCAACCGTACGTACATCCCGACCGCCTCAATCCCAAGCTCGATCCCCACGGAGGTCTTTGCTCCACTGAGGCCGACCTGGCTCAAGTCCACCCCGCTATCGAAGAAGAGAATACCGGTCAGCCCCTCGACGATCTTCAGACGGTACTCGACGTTCGCGTAGCAGAGTTGCTCGATGGAAGAGGTCGTGGTCCCCCGGATTGTCGTCGATCCGCCCAGGGTGTAGGCCTGCGAGTCGGGGAGGTCTGTTCCCCATCCGAGTGCGAGGCGGATTGCCAGCACCTGATCCCGCTCTTCTAGGAAGGGGAACGGGAGGTAGAGTGGCGTAAAGTGGATCCAGGAGAGGTCGAACTTGGAGAATTCCACCCCGGGAGCGAACCCGCCCGCCTTCTCCACAGAAAGGGTGCGTCGATTGCCTAATGTGGGGAAGAGAGGATTGTTTACGTCATCGTAGTGTATCCCTACCCGCACCGAATCGATCGGCTCCCATATCGGGTCATCACCAGTACGAACGGCCTCGTGCTTGTAGGAGAGGGTAAGGTCGGTGTAGTCAGCCCAGGGATAGCTCACTGAGCCCCTTCCCCCGATGGTGAGGAACGTCTGTGTTTTGTCTTCCTCAACCGTCTTCTCGTCGCTCTTGCGATAGAGGTCGAACCCCACACGGTTGAAATCCTGGAAGTAGGCGACCGTGCTGTACCCAAGGTCCCAGACAGCGCTCTTGTCCCCGATCAGCCCGCGACTGTAGGAGAAGGAAAGGTCCTGTCCGGTTCCCAAGAGGTTATTCTGGTGGTAGTCGAGCTTCCCTACCAATCCCCCGCTCTCCGGGGAGAATGCGACCGATCCGTTGATCCCTCCCAGCTTCTTGTTCTCGACGATGGCTATGGAGAGAGAGACTTGGTCATCGACCCACTCGGGGACGATGTCGAGCGAGCTGAAATAACCGAGCGACATCAGCCCCTGGTAAGCAACAGCGAGTCTTCCCTGATTCAGGATCTCTCCCTCGTGGATGCCCAGGGTCTTCATGACCACGTAGTCTTTTGTGTGATCGTTCCCCGTGATGCTGATATCGCCGATCTTTCCTTCCTCTATCGTCAAGGGAAGGACCCCCTCCTCGATCGGGCCGACGGAGAGACGGACCATGACGTACCCGGTGCGGTAGTAAAGGTCGTAGAGGCCTTGGACGATCTGGAGGAGGGCGTAGTTGTCGATTGACCCTAGTAGGATCTCACCGAGTGAACTCTCGGCGATCTCGTGCGGAAATAGGGTCACCCCCGCAAGGGTGATACCGTTGATCTCGATCGGGTTCTCGATCAGCCTCCTCTCGGTGAGGGTCCACAACAGGCGGATTTCATCCGGGGTTGCTCCCTGCTGAGGGACGACGTTCACATCGGAAAAGAATACTGATTTCTTGAAGCGGGCGAGGATTTGCTGGATCGGCGCTCTCTTCAAGCATACACCGATGGGGAGATCTATCATCTCCTGCGCAATCTCTTCGGGAACGGTTCCGAGGCCGCTGACCATGTTCGCGGTTACCCTCCCCTCTATGATCTCTATTGAGAGCGTTGCGCCTGGGGTGACCTTCCCCACCATGATCAGGATGTAGCCCTTCTCACCGTAAGCATCGATCACCGCTTGCAGCCCCTCCTCGAGCGATTTATTATTGAGGACCTTCTTTGGCTTTACCCCATTTTCACGGAGAATACGGCGGATCTTGTCGGAGGGCATGATCGGTGTGCTGAAGAGGGTGATCCCAAAGATTTCGAACGGCTCTGTGTTCACGTTCCCTGTAATCTCGATTGTCTTCAGTACCGGGTTCTCTACCACGTGAAAGAGGATCGAGCCCGCGTCATCGATCGTTGGGATCACCTCGCTGAACCAACCGAGGTCGTAGATCGCTTGGGAGGCCTCCTTCAGGTCATCATTGGAAATCGTGTCGCCAACGTGGAACGGGACAACATCAAGGATCTTCTTCGTCTGGATTTCCACATTTCCCTCAACCTCGATCCCCGACACGGTGAGCGGAAGGTCGGCCGCCATTGCCGCGGTTGCTAATCCTATCATCATTATCCATGCCAGGATACATAGCCTTCTTGCTATCATATTTCCTCCTCGTCAGTGAAGAGTCTCGTCGCTTGGTCGATACTGGATCGCCTCTGCCAGGTGTTGCGCCTTTATAGAGCGCGCCACGTCCAGATCAGCGATCGTTCGCGCCACCTTCAACACACGGGTATAAGCACGCGCACTCAGCGCAAATCGGTCGATCGCCATTCTCAGGAGCTCCTCTGCCTCCTTATCGAGCGAACAGTACCGCGTGATCTCTTGCGAATCCAGTTGGGCGTTAGAGAAACGGCCTGGCTCATCTCGTAATCGCTCCCATTGTACCCTCCTTGCCGCTCCCACTCTAGTCTGGATTGCAGCCG
>JAUWNS010000008.1 GCA_030612485.1 Candidatus Bipolaricaulota bacterium | reverse complement strand
CAGGAAGGTGAGCCACGGCGAGGGTTTCTTCTTGTCGGCAAAGGACCAGCCTTTCCAGTCGCGATACATCGAGCTAGCTGTGTAGCATCCCTGCTCGTCCGCCTGCGCCGTGATCGTCGCCACCATCTCACAAAAGCGCGGGTCTTCGTGGACAAAAGGGAAGCGACTGAGTACGTCGACCACGTGCAGGATATCGTACCAGACAAAGGGGTACTTGAGCTTACGGAAGTCGGTGCCGATGCCAAACATGTATATCTTGCGCTCGGTCTGATGCTCCCAGTGCCAGAGGAGCATCTCTGCCCCAATGTGCGCGGCAGGGCTATCGAGCAGCTCCGGCACCTGTGAGAACGCCTTGAGCGCATAGACATTGACGATAGGGCAGGGATCGGCTTTGCGGCCTGGCCCGCGGAACTTGCCCAGCTCTGGTGCGCAGACGCATTGCCAGCCGTTCTCGTTCGCCAGGCCGATCAGGTGATCGACTGCTCGCTGCACACGTTCCTCACTTCCCAGACCAAAGCCCAGCAGCGCATAAAGCAACGTCGGTGCGTCGCACAGCATCCACGTCCACATCTCCTCTCCCGTCCCGCCGTACCTCACAGGGATATTGACCGAAGTCTGAAAAGCCCCCTCCGGCGACTGGTGAGCCAGCACAGCCTCGATACCGGCCGTTATTCCGGGGTCGTCGGCCCGCACTCCGAAATCGGCCAGCGTGCTGAGCTTATAGATGGCATGCCCCGCATCGTTGTGCCGCTTGAGGGGATAGCCGGGCCAAGCCGCAGCCTCGGCGATGAGTTCCTGTATCTGAGGGTGGGCCAGCATCTCAGCACGGGTGGCTTGTACTTCCGGGTCATCCTCCGACCGGCCGAGCAGGTCCAAGAGAGCATGGTAACGTACCCACGGCTGCCCCTGCTCCAAGATCCACTTATGGAGCCCCTCTCTTGATCCTCTCTGATCAGCTCTTGCCACAGCGATCACCTCAAGGAATTGGATTTTGTCCATGTAGGAAGCGGCCATTCCCGTTTGCTTCAGCTTACTACACTCAGCGCATTGTTTTGAAGTATGTGGTTGTAAAATCCAAATTAGGTAGTGTAGCAAAGGAGCCAAGGAGCTGACATTTCTCCAACGACCTCGTGTGCGTCCCCTGTAAACCGACCTCTTCTTGCACACCTGATCGCCTCTTAAAGAGGGCTAGTCCTCAGGGGTTAGCCCAACCAATCCGGCCCCATCCCAATGGTGATCAGGCGGAGCTCCCCGGCACCTGTCTTCTGCAATCCGGACAAAACCACAATCCTCCCTTCCCCGATTTCCTTTTGAGAGAGCATCCGATTCGGCTATGCTCCTCTCCGTAAAGGAGGTCACGGTGCCACCACTATTTGCCCGCTTCATGGTCACGTTCATATTGGTGATGCTGATAGTGGGGGGGCTCGCCCTGGCCAAGAATGGAGGGTTCTCAGGGAACGTGGGGCTTGATATCACGTTTATCTCCATCCCGCCCTTCTTCTACGAGATCGAATCCGGCCTCTCATTGTCGGTCAGTGTACCCTGGCTCACCTTCGAGGCCGACCTTGGGCTCGACCTAAGCGGCTTTCAATCGCAGGGGTTCGTCATCGCAATCGACCTCGACGCGGTTCAGATCGCAGAGGAGATCCGGTTTAATCCCCACTTCAGTTGGCAGCGGCTGAGCGTCGGTACTCAAATCGTCGGGATGGGGATCGGTGCCGACCTCATAGTCTCAAACATTGGCTCGGTACAGACCCCCAGCTTCAGCGTGGGGGCGGTCCTCGATCTAAACGGTGAGGTCAGCGGGGGTTTTTCCGGCATTACGCTGACCGGGTTCGGCGCGGTCGGCCTGGTGAACCTCCTCGGTGGGGTAAAGGCGCCCTTCTCCTACGAGCTCCTCCACCTCTTCTCCCACCTCTCCGATCTCTCACTGAGAGGTGCTCCGGATCCCCGCGTGACCATCGTCCCCGGGTTCTACTTCGAGGAGGAGCTCGTGCGTCTCACGGTCGACCATGAAGGTTTCCTTGCAAGCAGTACCACGTGGCTTTCCCCAAGCGGGTTCATCAAGGAGATCGCCGAGTTTGGCTACCGGTTCGAGGAACCGAGCCTCGCCTTCCTCACCGCGGTGACGCTGGAGAGCGATTTTTTCATAAGCGCGTTCGACTTCATGCTGGATATCGACTTCAACTTTTTCCAGCTCAATTCCAAGACGATGTTTGCCGTGCCAGTGCCCCCGTCGCCCCCGGTTGAATTCCTCGGGCAGGGGGTCGTCGGCTCGTTCGAGGTGTTTGACGTGCTCGTCACCGGCAAGGCCGATTTCGACGCCTCCTTCCTCTTCGACCAGGGGCTTTTGGCGATCGAGGCCAAGCCCGAGCCGGTCACCCTCACGAGCCTTACGCGCTTCGGGCTTGGTGGGTTCGCTGGGGAGTGGATCACCGTTGGGGTTGGGTTCAATAGGGGATACCTCTACACCACCGCTGCGTTTGACTCCAGTGGGATCACCGAGTTTAGCTTCGGGTTCGAACTTGAGTTCCAGGAACAGAACAGTGAGTGATGCAGTTCCTCGCTGTTTCAAGTGAGTAACCCGAAGTTAAGCTTGCTTACAATCTTGTTATGAGGAAACCAGGAAGCCATGAGAGATCAAAAGAGGTATTGAGATTAAGCGAGCCATTCTTATAGAGGAACCCGATGAGCTCAGAAGGCCTTCAGCAATCAGCTTGCCGCGAGTGACCGTTACCATTAATTGTTGGACCGTAACTGACTGTTGACCGCTCGTTCGACGATATGTGGAACCAATAAGGATCTTCAATGGCTATGCCCGCGGAATCAGGGTGAGGTTGCCACCTAAGAGATAAGTGTTATGTCCCCGTACCCCCGTACCGTATGTGCCGCCATCGATCCCTCCTCTCACAATCACTAGAATTTCTGAGATTTTGTTCACTACGAGTGGTGAGTTTAGGAAACAAAGGCAAGAATCGCAACCAGGAGAGGGCCCAAGGACGCCTACAGACTTCCGATAGACTCTGTGACGCCCGCGCCCACGTAGTGGATATGTCTAAGCCCCTCTCGATTAAGGAATAATAAGATCAGTGCTTATTGATGTGTGAATCATAAAGTAAGCAGCTATGTAATATAGATTACAATCGTGAGGAGCGAGATGTAGTGGGTAATAAGGGGTAACAGGGAAGGAGCATTGATGGAAGGTGCGGAAGATGCCATCCAGGCAACAACCATGCTGGCCAAGACGATAGAGTTAAAGGATGGGTACACCGAAGAGCACTGTGACCGGCTGGCCGAAATGGCGCTTGCGATCGGCAAGCGCCTCGGTCTGACAGAAGAGAGGTTGGAACAGTTGCGCTATGGGGCCTTGCTCCATGACGTAGGGAAGCTGGGGATCGCGGATGACATCCTGGGTAAGCCCGGTAGGCTCACCCCTTTAGAGTGGGCCGAGATGCGTAAACATCCCACAATCGGAAAAGAGATCGTGGAGAAGATCGACAGCCTCGGGTCGGTGGCACGGATCGTGGAGGAGCATCACGAGCGGATAGATGGCAAGGGCTACCCCAAGGGGCTCAAAGGTGATGAGATCTTGTTGGAGGCTCGGATCCTGGCCATCGTCGATGCCTACGATGCCATGAGATCCGATAGACCCTATCGCCAGGCCTTGAGAAGGGAAGAGGCAATAAGAGAGCTGAAAGAGAACGCCGGAAGCCAGTTTGATTCCCTGGTGGTTAAGGTGTTTCTGGAAATCCTGGATGAAGGGAGCGCGGTGCCCACCCAGGCTGAACCACGCAGAATACCCGCTAGAAAGAGCCGCTTTCGAAGGATTCACCAAGATGCCGCGATCCTATTCTGTAGTCTTGTTCTCTCTAGCGCCAGAAGGTCCGTTTTGATAGTCCCCGTCTGGCTTCACGCCGGTATGTCTAGAACCTTCCGAATTGTGGAATAATAAGTTTGTTGGTCATTGACAAGCGATTACCGGAACGGCTAGTAAGATATGTAATGTACATTACAGACATAAGGGACAGGAGATAGTGCGCAATAAGACGTTATTGAACGAAGTTGTACCGCGCAAAAACTGTGAAACTACCGAAGAATAAGGAGGTGGTTGGATGCAAGAACTTCTTGACAAAGGCAAACCGCTCGAAAGGGCGGGGCGCAAAACCAGGGGCCTTCCTTAAGGGGGCAAAATAGGGCCTTCAAATCCCAAACCGAGGGTCCAATACCTAAGAAGGCAGCCCAGTTACCAAAAGGAGGTAACTACAATGAAAAAGCTTTTACTAGCAAGTTTGATGGTCGCGGTGTTGGCGTTTGGTGTCGCCGCAGTGACGACTGACGATGCTACATCCAGTTTCACGGTCGGCAATAACGAGATCGCAGTCCTTGACGTCTATGGTACTGCTGGAAACCTGCTTCTGGTAGCACCGACGTCCGGAGGAGATACCCCGCCAGCCGTCTCGGATAACACCACCTATCTTCAATACACCGTGGTAGTAATATCCGCGGCTACAAAGAAGATCACGGCGCAGATTACAACCAACAGCTTACCCGCTGGGACTTTGCTTAAGGCAACCACAGCCCCAGCGGGGTCTCAAGGAACGCTCCAAGCGAACATAAGCATAACAACCGGAGCAGCCGCGGATGTTGTCACTGCGATCCCGAGCTGTGCTACCGGAGTCGGCGCGACAGATGGAGCCCAAGTCACCTGGGAGCTCTCTGTAGATGCCATAGCAAGTATGGTCAGCACTACAGCTGCTTCCATAACCATTACGTATATTCTGACAGATACTTAGTGGATGGATGGATGGAGCGGGGGCGAGGAAATGCACAGGATATTCCTTGCCCCGTACTCCTCCCTATTATCCGGCGAGGGAACATGAGGAGTAGAGGATTCAAGCAAGTTTTCTTGGTCTCCGTGGGGCTGCTTCTGTTGATCAGCAACGGTGCGGTATCCATAGAGATCACGTCAACCGGCAATTGGTCTGTAACGATCGATGAGAACGACTTGATCAATGGTGCCGGGAGCGACTTAAATAGTACTTATGAAAGCAGTCCTTATCAGGTATCGCTATTCATCTCAGGTACCAGCGGGAGCTGGCGAGTGGACGTTAGAAAGGTCAATACGAATTGGCACAGCGATCTTTACCTATGGGTTAGAAGAACCGGAGATGGTAGTGGCGGTAGCGTATCGAATGGCTCCGTCTACCAGGAGCTAACCGGTACTGATCAACCATTCTTCACCGGAAGCGACGACGTGTCCGGGATCACGGTACAGCTCAAGTTGAGCGGAATGTCAATCCAGGTTCCCCCGGATACCTATACCGCCACGATCTATTATACGGTGGTAGACATCTAGGCTGCCGAGATGTATGCTTTTTGCACAACATGAGGAGGGAGACTATGAGTGCTTTTGCAGTCCCATCAGCGCGTAAGGCAGGGTGGATGTCCGTTGGCGTTGTCGTTATGTGCGTTCTTCTCTCCCTTTGTTGTCAAGCACAGATTGCCATGCAGGGCAAATTGACACATGAGTTCGTGGTGGAGCCAGGCCAGAGCTATGCCGGGGAGATCGTGATCAGTAGCACTACCGACTCCCGCACCGGTGTAGAAATCACTCAATCGGACTATCTCTTCTTTGCCGATGGGAGCAACGTCTATGGTGAGCCCGGAAGCGTGCCTCGCTCAAATGTGGCGTGGATTAGCTTTTACGCCTCTCCAATAATCGAGCCTGGAGAGACGGTTTCCATACCATTCACTATCAAGGTTCCGAATGACCCATCTTTGGTAGGCACATACTGGAGCATGATCCTCATAACGCCAGAACTCCCCCCCGCTGAAACCCCAGCAGAGGGGGTAGGTATCCAGCAGAGGATGGGCTACGGGATCCAGATCGTCACCCATATCGGCGATACCGGTGAGCGCAAGATTAGCATCTCTGATGTGAAGCTTCTGCGTGAGGAGGAAGGGCCTGTGCTTCAGCTTGATGTCGAGAACACGGGTGAGCGATGGGTGAGGCCCATGGCTTGGGCCGAGCTGTACGATGAGCAGGGGTCCACTGTCGGCCGGTTCGAATCCTCCCAGCTGCGCATCTACCCCGGTTGCTCGGTTCGGCATCGCTTTGTGCTGTCCGAGGTCCCAAGCGGAGCATACAAGGCCTTGGTTGTCTTCGACAACAATGATGAGTACGTCTGGGGTGCTCAGTACGATCTTGACCTGTAAGGCTCATCATGGAACGCAACGAGGCTCAATCTCCTCCAGCAATAAAATGGCTTAGCCGTGCTAGGCTCAGCATTCTGATCGGCCTAGTGTTCCTTTTCTTCAGTGTTCCTTTGGTCTTCTATCCCTGGGTTACCACCTTTGTGATGGCCAAGGAGACGGTTGCCCAGCTTCTCCTACTTGTGATCGCCGCTCTTTGGGCAATCTGGGTGGCGGGTAAAGGAGGGCGTTTCTCTCTCAAGACACCGCTTACCATCCCAATCATCGTTCTTGCTGGGACAATACTGCTCTCACTGATCAATACGGAAGATTTCTTTGCCAGTTCTCTGGGGCTCGCCCTGTGGGGAAGTTACATCTTGGTCTTCTTCATCGCTATCTCCACCGTCGACAGCTCCAGATGGACCAAGATCCTTCTAGGGGCTGCCTTGTCGGCCGGGCTTCTGGCCGCGGTCTATCTGATCTTCCAGTTCTACGGGATCGACTTTCCCTTCTGGATGAAACTGAGCGGCAGAAGCAGGCTCTTCTCCACCTTCGGCTGGACTACCTACGTGGCTGGGTATCTCAGCGGATGCCTCCCGATGGCGTTCATCTGGTTTGTCTCCTCCAGAGGGAGGGCGAGCAAGTCCCTTGCCGGGTTCGTTGTGCTCGTCCTGTATACCGCCTTGTTCATGAGCGGGACCAGGGCCGCCTGGGCCAGCCTGGTGATTGCTGCGGTTTTCATACTGGTGCTGTTACTCTTCGGCTTTGGGAGAGCGGTGTTCAAGCGAAACAGATCCTGGCTGATCGGCCTGGCTCTCTTGCTCTTGGCAATAACGGTAGTCTACTCTACGCCGAACCTCCTGAATTGGGAAGGGGAGACTGTAGAGCAGACTGTAATAGGAAGGTTACCGTCTTCGTTGGATCCGACGGAGTTCATAGAGCTGCCGAACTTCCAAGGACGCCTTCTCATCTGGTTATCCACGATAGAGGTCGCTAAACGGCATCCGATTATTGGCTCAGGGATCGGCACTCTCGGTATCAACTACCCAGAGGGCCAAAGTGCGGTCCTGGCACAGGTACGCTATAGGCACCTTATCCCCTATGCCGACTACTCGATCAACGCTCACAATGATCTCGTTCATATGTCAGCGGAGATCGGGATCTTGGGGCTTTTGGCAGCTGCCTGGGTAATAGCCACATTCTACTTCAGGGGATTGGTGTCCCTGAAGCAGGCCAACCCCAAAGATAGATTCCTCCTGATCGGATTCATGGGTGGCGCCTTGGCCATCCTTGGTCACAGCATCTTCAGCTTTCCGTTTCATGTAATCCCCAATGGTCTGCTCTTCTGGCTGTTTCTGGCGTTGAGTTGGGTAACGATAAGGCGGTCCAAAGTCCAAGGTCCAAGGCCTGATGCCGAAGAGTCAAGCATCGAGAGTCGAGAGTCACGAGTCCAAGACCTAGAACCTAAGACCCAAGAACCAATATCCAGGAACCAGGAACTACGAACTACGAACCAACAACCAAGAACCAAGAACCAGCACCAGATTTTCCGTTGGGGCATCGTTGCAGTTGTAATCGTAGTGGTCGTCTTCCTCGGCATGGCGCGGGTACGGTTGTTCCAGGCTGACATGTATCTAAAGCAAGGTAAGATGTTAATTGAAGCAGGACTCGGAGATGATCCTAGGGCAATTGAGGCGTTGGAGATAGCAACGAAACTTGAACCTCACTACGGAAAGGCCTATGCCTATCTCGGGATGGCTTATGCTGAGGCACGTCGCTACGATGAGGCTATCGAAGCCTTCAAAAGAGCGGAACCCAATTGGATTGAAGTAGACCACTATGAATGTTTAGGGGCTGCTTACAAGAACGCTGGGTGGCTGGAGGAGGCAAGGGAGGTCTTTGAAGAGGGTATCACCATCTTTCCTAACCGCCCAAACGCCTATACTAATCTTGGAGACCTTTACAGGATTCAGGCACAAGAACAGTTATTAGCTGTCAGCAGAGAACTGGCCGAGAGCACTCTGGATCGCGCTTTCTTCTACTACGAGCAGGCTAGGGTCTTCAATGGTGTGAAAACACCCCCTGCATTGGCCCATGACTACTACAACCTGAGATTGAGAATGACAAGCCCAGTCCCTGAGACACAGCCTCCCACCTTTTTCTTTTCCCGAGGGTCAGAACCGATTGTCGATTTTCTGGAGCCTGTGGCGCGCCCCGACAAACCGATCCTTTTCAAGCTATTCTTCCACGCAAGAGACAGGGCGGTCTCCGGGGGGACGATTGACATCTTGACAGACGCCGATGAGATCATCGAAACGCTCCCTCTAATCGGGAATGGGCCTGTTCTGAGTGCGTTTTTGGAGAAGGGACCGGCGTCCGGTGACTACCTGGCGGTAGCGAATATCACATATGACGAGGAATCAGTGAACCGGGTATTTGAATTCACCGTTGCCGAAGAGCTGTTGGAGATTGCCGAGTTCTCAGCCACCAAAGCTAGTCTTGAGGAGTCTGTCGTGATCCATCTTACCATTCAGAACAATGGGACTGCTCCAGCCCTGATCGTAGGAACAGCCAAAATAAGCGATGGCGCGGGTAAAGAGGTTGGCGAGATACGCTTCCCCTCGACCTACGTCCCCTCTGCTCAGGAGAAGAAGGTGGCACTAGATTGGGATCAAACGCTGCAGCCCGGGTTATACAAAGCGTCAGTCCGGTTGGTTTCCGCGGGTAGCGGTGATACTGTCAGCGGGGACTCCTCACGCATGCCGGTAGCCAATGCTGAGACGTTCTTTATTGTGCCTCGCTTCTAAGAGCGAAAACCCAGCCGTTACAGACTGGATAGCAGGGAAGTTCGTCAAGGAGTATCGAGTATCACCTCGTTTTGTGCCAAATGCTTGTTCGGTGGCCTCTAGTCTCTCGCATAATGAACATGATTGCCCATGCCCCTAACGAGAAACCTTGGCCTCCAGACGGTGATTCTGGCCGGGATGCTGGTCGCTTTTGTTGTGGTGACCGCATCCCCTCAGGTGTTGCTTGACCCTCTCTCTCAAGCCCTTTCGCTCTCTCCTCCTGGCCTTGTTACGTTGGTCTTCCGGATTACCAACGCCGGAGCGACCGCTGACACATTCGACTTATATGCCACGGTTCCTGACGGATGGACCACACTCGTCTTCACCCCATCTCTCTCCCTCCAGCCCAGCGAGTACGGGACCGTGCTTCTCGCATTGAGGGTCCCAGCAGGGGTGCTTGCCGGTGAGTACGCGGTCGTCCTTCGGGCAATCTCCCAAACGGACCCCTCTATTTGGCACGAGGCCCCGCTGCAGGTAGAAGTGCAGCCAATAGCAGGAGTAAAACTCCAACCGCCCCCACAGGATGGCCAGGCTCTCCCCGGAGGAGCCGTAGAGTACTGGTTCGAGGTACTCAACCGCGGGAACATCCTTTCGGAATTTGAGCTTGAAGCTCGTTCACAGTGGCCCGTGGACATAGTTCCTGAATCTGTCGAACTCTCACCTGGAAAGCGGGCCGAGGTGTTGGTCCGCCACTGGGTACCTGTGGATGCCGCCCCAGGAACAGAGCGCTCTCTTACGGTAGAGGTGTGTTCAATATTGGAGCCGGGAGTTCGAGACAAAGCAACCCTGACAACAAAGGTTCTTCCCCCTTTGCCCGCTGAGGTGGGAGGAACCTTGATGGCAAAGCTTCCTGTCCGTGTACGCCTGTCCACGAAGCTCGACTTGGTTTCTAGGACTCTCGACGGTGCCCTTAGACTTTCGTTAGCTGGAGGAGTGGAGAACGGCTATTTCTTAGCCTACTTCGACGCTTCGCCGGTCTTTGGCCCTACCCCCCTTGAGCTCGATTCCTTCTCCGTTTGCTACCGGCGTGGCCCTGCCAAGTACGCAATCGGGGACACCTCAAGGAAGCTGACCGACCTTCTCAGTCTGTCCCTCCGCGGTGGGAGCGTGATAATCGATGCCGAGTACTACGACCTGACGCTCCTAGGCGGTGGCTCAGGTGATGAGACCTGTGTAGGCGGGCGCCTTGTTGTAGGACCAGACGTAGCAAACGTTGGAATCGCACACATAGAGCGCAAAGATGAGACCGATCAGTCCATGGTGTGGAGCTTGACGGCAAGTACAGAGCCGCTTGAGGATTGGTCGCTTCGGATGGAAGGAGCGCTTGGGATTAAGAATGCGCTCACCAGCCGAGCCTTTTTCTTCAACACGACAGTCGACTCCGCTGTGTACTTCTTGAGCGCCGAGGTCTTCTCTGTGGGAACGTACTTCCCTGGGCTACGCAGCGACCAGGCCGGGTTCGCCTTCTCTCAACGACTGCGACACGAGGACATCTCATTGAGCGCCTCACTCAGCCACATCTCGAACAACGTAGTCGGAGATCCGCTTGTTTCCACCACGGCCACCGATAAGTTGGAGTTGGATCTCTCATGTCCGTTCACTGAGTGGCTACAAGTCGATTCCACCTTGAAATGCAACAGGAAGCAAAGCTCCAACCTCTCCAGTGAATTCCACGGCCTTCTTGAGGCAAATCTCTCCTTAAACCCATTCGAGAAATGGCCGACAGTCGATCCCTCCGCGAAACTTACGTGGGAGAGGAGCGAAGGCGCTACAGTGAAAAGCAAATTCGGTCGCCTTCTTTCCCTGGGCGTAAGCGGTTCTATGGAGGACCTACTTTACTCATTTTCAACCGGGGTGAATGACCAGATCGATTACGTGGCAGAGACTCACTGCCGAACTCTCACCTTCAACGTGAGCGGTTCCATGGGTGCCTTGCCCTACTCATTTTCGACCCAGGTGAGTGATCAGATCGATCACGTAGCCGGGACTCACTATCGAACCCTCACCTTCAGCGAGGGTACTGGCCTATCGATCAAGGAGTTCTACCTCTTCCTCAAGTTAACCCAAACGCGGCTTGAGGATTATTCAACCGGCCGGCTTCTCTCTGGCGAAACTGAGGTCTCCCTGAATTTCTCTCCCCGAGGCTCACCGCATTCAGTGGACATCACTCTTACCAACGTCGGGGATGACTTTGATCTGTCTCTCGATCTGGATATGCAAATCCTGGAGGGTTTGGAGTTCCAGGTCGAGGGAGCACTTGAATGGACCCGGGACGACGCCATACCACCGGCGTTTAGCGGAAAGGTGACCTTGGCTTTCAACCTCGACCTGGCGTTCGAGCTAGCCATCCCATTTATCGTCACCAAAGGACGGATCGAGGGGCACGCATTTATCGATACCAATGCCAATGGGCAGTACGACTCAGATGAGGAAGGTATCGCGGAGCTAGTGATGGGCGTGGCTGATACTCAGGCCCTGACAGGCAAGAAGGGAGAGTTCCGGTTCCCGCCGCTTCCTCCGGGAGACTATTCCCTTCGAATACTCAACCTTCCTTTGCACTATATCCCGCTTACCTCGATGCCGATACCGGTGCGCCTGGAGGCCGGCGCGGTGGAACAGGTGGAAGTGCCTCTGGTGGAGGGGGCGATGATAACGGGACAGGTCGCTGTTTTCTCCGAAGAGCAGAGAGAGGGACTGTCTCTTGAAGGATCAGGCAGAGAACCATCCGCTTACGGAGAAGGACTGTCCAATGTTTCGTTGCGTCTCACCAGCGATGAGGAAACGTTCCTCCAAGTCACCGATCGCGATGGGCACTTCCAGTTTGAGCGATTGCGTCCCGGTCATTGGACATTGAAAGTCTATGATACCAAGTTGCCGCGCTTCCACTATCTGGAGAAGAACTTATTCGAATTTGACCTAAAGCCGGGTGATCAAGGGGACCTCCTGGTTAAGGTATTCGTCAAACGTCGTCCCATCCAGTTGTTGGAGGAAGGCGAGCTGCAAGTGGAAGAAGAGGAGGAAAAGCCATAAAGGAGCCGATGGTGGGTGGGTGGGGACATAACACTTAACTCCTCTTCGCCTTAGGCCCGGGGGAATGTCTTCTCAGGCTTCGTCCAGTTATCTTCTCGGCCGTGGCGAGGAAGACCTCGTCTCCGTATGGCCGTCCTGTTCGTGTGTACTTGCGGAGTGACTTGATGTCGGCAGGATCACTGCGAAGAAACTCCTCCCAGTTAGCAATATTGCGTGATGGATCAAGATCATGCACGAGCGAATCGTGGTCAGCCAAACCAAGAAGCCACCGTGCGCTCGACCACTTGTAGTCCTCAGCGCGGTCAACAACCCCTGCACGTACGGGATTCCGCAGAATGTAGCGGACGGCTGCGTACAGGTGTTTCTCATCCAATGGACAGGAGAAGAACCGCCCTTGGAATAGGAAACCTCTCGTCCCCTGCCGAAGATTGATCATCCTAGTGTACCTCTTGTGCGCTTCGCCGATCCCGCGCGCGAGGCTGTCCATCTCCTGGGGAACGATGATTAGATGTACGTGATTCGTCATCAGACACCACGCCAAGAAGCGCAGCCCGTGTTTCTTCCCTTCCTTAGCAAGGAAGGACAGGTAGCTTGTTCTATCACGATCCGAGAAGAAGACGGGCAAAGAGCGGACACCGCGTTGGGTCACATGATGAGGAATGCCCGGTAAAACAACTCTCGCAATCCTGGCCATGCGCTCATTTTAGATAGGAACAGGGCGTTCTACAAGGTACCGCATAAGAAGACTGGCAAGGGAGAGATAAGTGTTATGTCCCCCTATTCCCGAGCAATGGCTATCTCAGGTCCCTTGTCGCGACTGGGCAAGGAGGCTATTCTCTCACTGTGAGTGATAGATAGGGCGGGGTAACGCCCATCCTACAGTAAAGAGCGACCAGCTATCAATAACAAGGAGAACCAATGAAAGCCATAGATCTTCGCAGTGACACCGTGACCCAACCGACAGAAGGGATGCGCCAGGCGATGGCGATGGCTCAAGTGGGGGATGACGTCTACAACGAAGACCCCACGGTGAACCGCCTGCAGGAGATGATGGCGGAGAGACTGGGGATGGAGGCAGGTTTGTTCGTCGCGAGCGGGACAATGGGAAACCTAGTCGCCATCCTCACCCATGCCGGCCGCGGCGATGAGATGATCCTCGGGAACCTTGCTCACACCTTTCTCTACGAGGTAGGAGGTGCAGCAGGATTGGCCGGGGTCCACCCTTCTACCCTTCCGAACGAGCCGGATGGAACGATCGCCCTCGATGCCATAGAGGCGGCGATACGCACAGAGAACGTCCACTTTCCAATCAGTCGACTCCTCTGCCTGGAAAACACTCACAACCGCTGTGGAGGGGTGCCCCTTCCCCTTGATTACTGCCGCGCTGCGACCGACCTTGCACACAGCCATTCCATAGCGGTCCACCTCGACGGAGCGCGCCTGTTCAACGCTGCCATCGCCATGGAGGTTGAACCTGCTACCCTAACGCGTGGCTTCGATTCGGTGATGGTCTGCCTCTCCAAGGGGCTAGGTGCGCCGGTTGGCTCCGTGTTGTGTGGCATGCGCTCATTCATCGACCGAGCGATGCGTATGCGAAAGCTCGTTGGTGGGGGAATGCGCCAGGCAGGGATCATTGCCGCAGCCGGTATTTACGCCCTGGAACATCATGTCGAGCGCTTGGCAGAGGATCACAAAAACGCCGAGCGCCTCGCTACAGGAATCGATGCCATCCCCGGCCTCACATGTGCCTGCCACGGCAAACCTAACTCTGTGGCGACCAATCTCGTCTACTTCACCGTCGACGGCGCGGCTGCTGGGAATCCCGCCCTTGATGCAAGTCTTCTCTCGAACCGATTGAAGGAGCGCGGAATACTGGCAAACCCATTAGGAAGTGCAAACCAAATACGCATGGTCACCCACATCGATGTCAATGCAGCAGACATCGAGGATACACTCGCCGCCCTACAGTCAGTCTTACACGAGACATAGGTCCGTCTCTCCCCAGAAATAAATCTACCTCGTTGGAGAAGGATGCGCTCCATCCCGCGGAAGTAAGCCCTTACCTTAGTCTTACTGGGTGGTGAGGGTAAACCTTCCGTAACGAAGCAAGACCCTCCCCTGACCCACTCAAGATGGAAAAGGGGGAGACGATGAAGGGGCTAATGACTGTTTTTTCGATCGCAACCGTGCTTTTGTGCTCGGTCGCGGTGAGCGCGGGACCGCTCGAATTCCACCTAGGAGTAGGGCCGTCCTTGGCGTTCCTCGGCGAGATCAATAGCGATATCGAGTTCATTAATGTTCTCTTGGACGAGATCAATGGGTTAGCAACGGTTAATGGTGAGGTTCCTCTTCTAGAGGATCTAGGAAGAGGGATCTCCTATCAGGCAGGGGAGCGATTCTGGCTCACGGATCGTTTCGCACTCGGGTGGAAGATAGGGTACTCCCACACCGCGACCACAACCTCTGGAACCTACACCGCGATCGATGGGAGCGAGATCTCGACAATCGATATCTCGCTCGACGGCTACAGCGTCGGGTTCGTGCTCGGCGGGCGGTACACCTTCCTCAACGCGGGGATCCTCCTCTCCGCCGATCTCGGAGCGGGAGTCTATTACACCGGGCTCGACAAGGCTATTACGTTCGAGATCCCCAGTAGCTACGACCCGCTCTCAGATCGCCCTGAGGAAGGAGAGGGGCGGTATGCCGGATCCGCCTTCGGAGTTGAGCTAGGACTCAACCTCTCCCTTCCAATCACCGACTGGTTCGGGGTGGGTGCCTCGGTATTCTACCGCGCTGCTACACCCGCTGGAATGACGGATAACAAGGGCAACAGTTTAGATATCGATGGAGATGGAATGGTGGAGGGGGTCGACCTCGGCGGGATCACCGTACAGGCAACCTTCTCGCTGAATATTAATCTCTCCCTGTAACGGGAGAAAGGAGTGATGTTATGAGGACCACGAGGTTCTACCTTCTGCTGGGGTTGGCGCTCCTCGTCGTACTCGCGTTGACCGGCTGCCAGGATTGGAATGTACCACGGGCGGTCTTCACCGCCTCGATGTTGGAGAGGGTCGTCCCGTTCACCGCAAGCTTCGACGGGACCCTCTCCTACGATTCCAATGGAAAGATTGTCTCCTACATGTGGGATTTCGGAGATAACGCCGCTGGAAGCGGAGCGCAGGTCACACACGAGTACAAGGAAGATGGAGTTTACGTCGTACAATTGACGGTAATCGATGATCAAGGGGTCTCCAACTCGAGTTCCATCACCGTGCACGCCCTCAATCCACTACCTACTGGTGCTTTCTCGTACAGTCCCAAGAGCATGATGGAGGACGAGTACATCGTTGGAGCGAGCGAGTGGATTACCTTCGATGCCTCGGAGTCGACGGACGACGGCGAGATCGTCTCCTACGCCTGGAATTTCGGCGACGGCTGGAAGCACGATGGTAAGGTCGTGAAGCACCGCTACCTCTGGGCTGGGACATACAGTGTGGCACTGACGGTCACCGATAACGATGAGGGGAAGACAACGTATGTGCAAACGGTCGAGATAGTAGGAGGCCCGCCGTGCTATGCTGACCTCGAAAGCATCGACGCCTGGGACGCGGGGGGGTACAAATGAGACGCATAGTCTTTCTCTTCCTCCTCTTGACCCCTCTCCTCCTATCGGGCTGCGCGCTGGATACTCTCCTGCCAAAACTGGCAAATCAAGCTCCCGAAGCGGTGATCGACGCCTCTATACAACAAGGACCGGCCCCGTTGACGGTACGGTTCAACGCCGGCTATTCGTACGATGACGGAACGATTGCCGAGTACAGTTGGGGCTTTGGCGATCCCCAAGACGCCACGCTGATGAGCACGATCACCGCCACGCACACATACACCGTTCCCGGCCTCTACCGTGTTAAGCTGACCGTGACCGACGACAAGGGAAAGATAGATTCAGAGGATATCGCGATCACAGTGACGAACCCGCCGCCGCTGGCAAGCTTCGCTATGAGCAGTGATGCGCCCACAATCGGGGAGGAAGTCACCTTCAACGCTGCGGGCTCGTACGATACAAACGGCGAGATCACAAGCTACACCTGGGACCTCGGGGATGGGCCCCCGGCAAGCGGAGTCGAAGTGACCCATGTGTACGTCAAAGAAGGGCCGGTGGCTGTTATCCTCACCGTCACCGACAACGAGGGGAAAACTACTACGGCTCGGCATGCCCTCATCGTGCAGGAGAAATCGAGCGGTGGATGCAGCGGAGGAAGCTGCGGTGGCTCGGACATCCCACTTGCAGTTATCACCGGACTCCCCTCCTGTTCTGGCGGAACGGCAGGCGTGGCTATTGCACTCGACGGGAGCTATTCCCGTGCCGCCGATGGGACAATCATCAAGTACGCATGGGAGTTCGGAGATGGAGCGACTGGGAGTGGCTCTCAGGTCAGTCATACCTATGAGCAAACCGGGCGATTCGTCGTTACCCTCACTGTTACCGACGATTCCGGCACAAAAGGGATCGCTTACGGAGCAATCTCGATCGGGACGAGCTGCTACTGAGTATCAGCATGAAAAAGGGAGCTCCTCTTGTGAGCTCCCTTTTTTAAAATGAGTACCCCTACAAGCTACTCAGAATAGTAGAAATGCGCGATCTGATCGACGTTTAAAAGGATTCCGTCTGTACTTATGTACTCCGCTGCAATCACAATCGGGACGGTCGCCTTGACATCGAGCGCGCCCCACATGCTCTCCATCAGGGAGACGAGAGCCGAAGCCTCGTAGTAGTCGGTCTCATACGGGTTTAAGAGAACATCGAGCGTCTTCTGTAAGGCCCCGAAGGAATCGTAGAGGAACAACGTCGCCGCCGCCGGGAAATCGTTCGGGTTGATGATTACGATCCCGGTTGACTGCGTGCTCGTGTTGGAGTAGTTGAGTCCGTACCAGTAGTATGTCGTGTAGCTGGAATCTTCCGGAACCGCATCGACGATGTTATCCGAGGCTCGCCAGTAGTTATTCTCGAAAGTCTCCACCCCAATGGTGATAATCGCAGGCGTCTCGATGAGGGCAAGACCCCAACTGGTGTCCTCGTTCCCAGCCAAGTTGCTTAAGATCTGATAGTCAGACTCAAACGGGGTGAGGTCCCCAGACGTCGCATCGAGGAGCGCCCCATACGCATTGTAGACCTTGAGTGTGTAGTACGTGTCGAATCCCCCCGAATTCATAATGACAAGATGGGTATCCTGGGTACCTGCGCACGTGTAGTAGAGCGCGTAAGTGTTGGCGTATGCCGCTCCGAAAAGCCCGATTACGATAAGAAAAACGAGTGTTGCACCAATCAATCCCTTCTTCATATTGCTCCTCCTTGTGAATTTGTCCTGATGCATTCTAGCCGAACGCGGAGGCAAAGTGAAGCTTTCCACCATTGCGAATGGTGCTTTGAAAGGTAAAACAAGGGTGGATATAAAAGCGAACCTGAAAAGAACGCTCCGACAAATACGGTTTACCATCTCAGTCGCTCTCTCAATCATACCATGCCTGAGAGTACTACTTCCTCGGTAAGAGAGACCTTTTTCCCTTGCCCTGTGGAATTCTATTCCACTGGGGTCTCCAACGTTGAGGGGTTTATTCCTGAGAGAACTCATCTAGCCAGCACGAACAACAAGCTGAATGTCGAGTGGGCAGCTGGAGATACGGCGCGGAACAAAGTGCCTCTCGCTAAGACGCCAAAATCGCCAAGAGATGCCTTTGGTTCTAGTTCTTTTTCCTGTGCAACGCTTTCCTTGGCATTCTTTGTGTCTTTGCGCGAGAAATAAGCCTTTTCTCTCGCCTGTTCATTACACTCACTCAAGCCCTGCCTGTTAGAACACGACGGCAGACAGACCTCTGCGGCTCAGTAAGAGACTCATCTCTTGAGTCTTTTTCTGGGTTGCTTTGTCTCAACCGTGAGGAACCATACTAAACCGCTGTCTTATGCCGCTCTCCGAGCCTCTTTCAGGGATTCCTGGTCTCCTAAGAGATCAATCCAGTAGTCGAAGTTGGAAGCCGCTCCCCTCTCGAAACGGTAAAGAGCCGAGGAATAAGCGGTGAACCGCCTTGCTGTAAAACGCGCAGCGGTTCACCGTCCTCCTTACTTGGCGCTCAAACTACAGCGCCAGCGAAGCGGAAGAGACAATCGTTGTCGAAGCAAATCCTACGCTCCCACGGTGCTCATAAGGAGCACCACCACGACCGCACCAGCCACAAGCAATTTATGTAACATCGATCTACCTCCTTTGATTTACTCTGTTGAAACTTTTGCAAGCTCGCCACTGCCACATTACAAATTATCCCTTATAGAAAGGTTTTTTAGACATCCTGTCTGTAGCAATGAGAGATAAAGCGCAACCTAAAGAGCGTTTGCGTCTTATACGTAGAACAATGGCCATTACAAACGCGAAAAAGGAACCATGAATACAATGGCGCTATACAAGGACGATTCCGGCGTTAACCAGGAGGATAGGGAATCATGCAGCAGACTGCGGGGTGTTGAGGAATTGAGAGATCGGAAGATTGGGAGGTTTAATCACTCAATCGCTCAACCCTACTCTCCCACCTCGAATTGGGTGGAATTTGGTGCGTAACGAAGGATCGCCTCGGGGAAGGCGAGGATCGAGGTGTAGACCCAGATTTGTCCACTTCGCCGTTCGATCCCGATGCGCAGACAGTCGGAGAGATCGCGGAAGAGACCGAAGCTCGGATCGACGATAGCAACACTCGCCACATCATAGCGTCCCCCAAGGCTGATTCCCCACCCCGATTCCCCGTGAAACGTCGTCTCCACGGAGAGGGCCGTCAATCGTCCCTGACTCGGTTCGATCTCGCCGGAGAGGGAGATCTCACCCTGCCTGTCATCTGCAACACGGACTTGAAACGTGACCGTATCGAACCCTCCGCGCACGGGGTCATACGGGATGATCCAGGAGAGACGGCTCGTCTCCCCGGTAGTTTCTCCGCTCAGCTTTATCTGCGACAGCACTCCCCTCTCCAGATCGTACTGAGCGTTCAAGGCGAACGCCGCTCCCCACTGCCACTGTGCGCTCAATCGTAACGGGTCGAACGTCCCTGTCGCGAGGTCGATTCCTCCCTCCACCCATGCGTCGATCTCCCCCTCCCCAACGAACCGCCAGGAGAGGTGGTTCTGCGCTACAAGGTGGTCGAACGAGAACGGGCTCTTGCCGTTGATCTCCTGGTAGGCGTAGGAGATCGTCATCCCTGGGCGCGCCAAGCCAAGAGAGGCCGAGAGGGCCTCGCGAGTTCGGGACGCATCTCCCGCTTCGTAACCCGTGAAGCGCAGGCTCGCTCGCGGGGTGCATGTGAAACCGAGAAAAGGAAACTGAGAGAGGGCGATATCGAGCGTACCATCCACGCGCAGCGAGGCTCCAATCAACGTTCCGTCCTCCCACTCGCGGAACCACCCCGCGCTCAACCGGGGCGAGAAGGAGAGATTCCCCACCTCGATTGAAGGGCGCGAGAGGACGAGCTCGGGGAGGCGCTCGTCGATACGGAGGCGCTCCTCATCCTCGGTGCGCGTGCGCGCCGCGGATAGGGAAACCTTCCAACCCTCCACTTCTCCCGTGAGGGAAAAGGCAAAGGAGAGATCCTCTCTCTCTCCGACCGCCTTGTAGTTCAGGGAGCCACCCAGGTTCCACCCTGCGGGAAGGGAGAACTTCTGATCGAGGGAAAACTCGGTCATTGCGTCCCCGACGCGCGCCGGGAAAGCATAAATCCTGAGCGTCCCACTTAACCCGGCAAGGGCGTAACGAAGGACCACGCCCAGACCCACCTCCTGAAAGCGGCTGAAGTAATCGAACAAGATCGTTCCGTAGTTTTCCTTATCGATGTAAAACGGGAGGTTCCACTTGAAGAACCAGCCACGAAGAGAGCTCTCTCCGATCGAGGGAAAGAGCGGGCTATCGAGCGTTTCCTCCAGGGGTTGCACATAGACCGGGAGCCAGAAGACAGGAACGCCGAACGATCGCACCGTGAGGTTGAAGCCTACGATGAGTCGATTCGGATAGAGAATAAGCCTCCCCATTTCGAGAGAGTAGGGTTGGGCTCGCAGGACCCCTCCACAGCAGTTGCAGGTCGAGAGCTCGCCTTCAATCACCTCGATCTGAACGACCTCCCCCTGCGAATCGAACGAGATTCTTCCCTCCTCTCCACGGTAGATCAGGAGGTGTTCCTCTCCCTTGGAGTTCTTAAACGTGCTCTCCCCGCGGAAATCGATCGCCGCCACGTTGCGGGTGATGAGAGTCTCATCTTCATAGGAGAGTTCGCTGGAGACTTCTTCTCCGGTGAGGGTAAACCCTTCCCCTACCTCCAGTCGAACACCCCCCTCCGCGTGCAGAAGCCAACCCTCATCATCATCCTGGTCCAGGGTGACCAAATCCCCCATGAGAAAGGTCTCCCCGTAGGTAAGTCGAACCTCGCCACGCGCGTCGATGTGCTGCTGATCGGAGGAGATGAACAGCTCCTCGCAGTGTATGTTCACCGGGATCTCCTCCCCCAAGGCACTCCCTCCGAGAAGGATGAGGATCACGAAGAACGGAACGAGACGGCGAAGTCGTGCCATCAGGTCGTGGTGGGTCAGCCGATCGAGGCGCCAGAAGAGGAAGACCCCGAGAAGGCCGAAGATCAGATCGGGAAGCCACGCCCCCAATGGTGCGGGTATGACCCCCTGCCGCCCCAGGATCTGTGTCCATACCAATACCCCCTGAAAGATGCCGACAAGGAGTAGGCTGACGACCACTCCCACGGCGCGGCTCCGCCAGCCGAAGATGAGGCTCGTCGCACCCCCGAATAGGACGAAGACCAAGGTCGCGAACGGAATCGCTACCTTAAGATGACACTCGACGATGAGATCGTCGGCCGAGATACCGCTATCCTTCAAAATGGCGATACGGGCGCGAAGCTCTCCTATTCCCATCTCCGCCGGGGTGCGCGACCCGAATAGAAAGTCGGTCCCGATTCGGCCAACCGCCACATCGAGCCGATCGAAGGTTCCAGTATAGATCAACGCCCCGTCGTGATCGTAGCCGTAAACCCTCCCATCACGAAGCGCCCATGCACTCTCCTCCCACCGCCCCTCCTGCGCAGTGAGAATCGTCACCGCCGACTTCGCCTGCGGAAAGAGCTTCCCATCGACATCGTAAACGAGAACCTCGTGTAGGGTGCCCTCCTTCTCGTCGTAGCGCCGCACGTAGAAGAACTGCCCCTGTGGACCCTTGAAGAAGGTGTTCGAGCGAATGTGGGGAACACCCTGGCGGAAAATGATCTCCCGCAGTGTCTGCTGATAAGCGTGCTCGGAGGAGGGGATCGCCCAGTTGTATAAGGCAAAATCAGCTGCCCCAACGAAGAGAGCTGCCACCAGGAGCGGCAACAGGATGCGGCGAAGCGATATTCCCGCAGCCTCCAACGCCATCACCTCCCTATCGTGCACCAATCGCCCCAACCCGATGAAGGTGGCAAAGAGGGCCCCCACCGGAAGAGCGAGGACCAGCATGCTCGGCGTCTTGAAGAGGAGGAGCCGCATGAGCGTAACGATCCCCACTCCGCGATCAACCATCAAATAAGAGAGGGAGAGGATCAAGTTGAGGAGGATGAACAGGAGGAGTCCTCCCACGGAGATGAGGAAGGGACCAATCATCTCCGAGAGCACGTAGTGATCGCAACGGCGAATTATCATCTCGGTGAAGATGATACCGAAATAGGGGACCGGAAGATACTCTGCGCGGATGAATCGCCTTGAAGCACGCACTGATTAGGGTTTGATCGACTCGCATCGATCCGTTATATTTGAAGGTAGGACCATGAAAAAACACCTGTACATCGAGACCTGGGGTTGCCAGATGAACCTTCACCAATCGGAGGGGATCGCCGGCCTGCTCGAAGAGCAAGGCCTTTCCCTCACCGACTCGCTCGATGATGCAGATGTGGTGATCTTTAACACGTGCCTGGTGCGGCAGAAGGCCGAGGAGAAGGTCTACGGCCGTATCGGCGCTGTGGCCCAGTTGAAGAAGGAGAAGAACGTGCTATTCGGCGTGGGGGGCTGCCTGCCGCAGGTGCGCAAAGAGGACCTTCTAAAACGCTTCCCCATCATCGACTTCCTCTTCGGTTCGAGCGATCTCGCCAGCCTTCCCGCCCTCATCGCCGAGATCGAGGGAGAGAAAAGACGGATTGCTCACCTCCCCGAGCCGACAGGGATCGACGAGATCGAGAGTCACCGCACCTCCACGGTGACGGCGATGGTGACGATCACCCAGGGATGTTCCAATTTCTGCTCCTACTGCATCGTCCCTTATGCGCGCGGCCCGCTGCGCAGTCGCGCACCAAAGAATGTTCTCGCTGAGGTGGAGACACTCGTGCAGGCAGGGTACCCTGAGATCCTCCTCTTGGGGCAAAATGTCGATTCCTACGGGCGGGATCGTCCAGAGTACGGTGACTTCGCCGATCTCCTCAATCGGGTATCAAGGACCGAGATTCCGCGCATCCGGTTCACGAGCTCCCACCCGCGCGACATGACACTGAAGGTGATCGAACAGATCGCCGAGCATGAGAACATCTGCAATCACATCCACCTCGCCTGCCAATCGGGGAGCGATCGTATTCTTAAGGAGATGAACCGCGGCTATACGAGCGACGAGTTCCTTGCTATAATCACAGCAGTGCGGCGGGCAATCCCAAGGGTCAATATCACCACCGACCTCATAGTCGGTTACCCCGGGGAGAGTGAGGTCGACTTTCGTGAATCCCTCGATCTCATAGAGGAGGCTCGTTTCGGGTCGATATTTGTCGCCAAGTACTCTCCTCGCCCAGGGACACGGAGCGCTGGTCTCCCCGATGATGTCCCACAAGAGGTGAAGAATGCGCGCCTGCAAGAGGTCCTCGTACGGCAGCGCACGATCGCCCTCGAAGAGAATCGTCGACAGATTGGAAGGACACTGACCATTCTCGTGGAGGGTAGACGGGGTGATGGAACGTTCTACGGACGTGCGGACGACCATCGCACCGTGGTCCTCCCTGAGACGGAGAAAGCCTGCCTGGGGGAGTTTATTCCAGTCCGTATCGAGGAGGCATCCGCCGGTGCTCTCACCTGCGAACGGGTACTTCCGGTTGCGTCAAAAGGAGCGCTATGATCATTACGGTGACACTCAATCCAACGATCGACAAGATGTACTGGATCGATCACCTGAAGATGGGCCGGGTCACGCAGGAGGAGTTTCTCACCCGCGCGATCAGAAGCGACACCTCCGCAGGAGGGAAAGGGATAAATATCTCGATCTTGCTCGCCCGCCTAGGGGTGGAAAATGTCGCGATGGGATTCGTCGGCGGACACACAGGGCATGTGGTCGTGCGCGCCCTGCGCGACGAAGGGGTGACGACCAACTTCGTATGGGTGAACGGGGAGCCGCGGACCAACGTGACCGTGCTCGAACAGGGACGGGAGTACATCCCTATTCTGATCGATGAGGAAGGGAGCCCGGTTTCACAAGAGGAGATCGCCCGTTTCTTGCGCCGCTACAAACGAATGCTCCACCGCGCTACCTGGGTCGTCCTCGCGGGGAGCCTCCCCCCAGGAGTCGATGCCGATATCTACCGCGTCCTCGCGGAGATGGCAACGGAGGCCGGAGTTAAGGTCGTGGTCAGCGCCCGCGGGAACGCGCTAACCCGGGCTCTTCGCGCGACTCCTTACCTGGTCAAGCCGGACACGCGGGAGCACCTCTCCATGGAGGGGTCCCCCCTTACTACCCGCAGCAAGATCATCGCCGTTGGGAGGAAGATCGTCGACACAGGCGTAGGGATTCTCATCATCTCCCACGAGGTGACCGGGGATATCGCGATCACTAAGGATGGAATCTGGGAGATCAAGTCCCCAGCGAAGACGACGGGGTTCAAGAACCTGGTCGGAGCCGATGATGTCCTCCTCGGAGGGATCCTCTACATGCTGGATAAGGGGGAGAAGATCGAAGAGGCGCTGCGCTTCGGGATGGCCGCGGGGGTCAGGAGCGCGGAGTGCGATGAGAAGATCTGCCGCGATCTGGATAAAGTAACGGCGGAGATGGAGAACATCTCCATCGAACGGCTATAGAGGAGGAACCCTGATGAAAGTCCGCGATATCATGACGAAAGACCTGACCTCCTGCGAGAAGGATGTCTCGGTGCGCGAGCTGATCTTCATACTCGACAGCGCGGGGATACCTAACATACCGATCGTCGATGAGGAGGAGAAGGTTATCGGTTACATCTCGGAGAAAGACCTGATCAAGGCTGCCCTCCCCGGGTACTTCGAGATGCTTCATACCGCTTCGTTCATTCCGGACTTGAACCAGATCTCCAAGAAACTCGCGCAGATCGCCGACGATCCGGTCGAGAAATATATGCAACACGACGCCATTGTCGTTACCGAGGACGACGACGACCTTCAGGCAGCCGATATCATCATCCGTAAAGGAACGAAGAGCCTCCCAGTCGTCGATAGCGAGGGAAGACTCGTGGGAAAGGTCAAACGAATCGACCTCCTCCACCACCTCCTCTAGCGCGGCATGACGCTCCCCTGGAACGAACTCGGGCTCTCCCGCTTCATGGTGCTCGGCAGGAATCGGACGGTCCTGTTCGAGAAGGGAAAAGCGCGCCCTGGAAAGGGAGGAAGCGATCTCGGCGAGATCCCAACAGTCGCCTATCGGGTAAAGGCTGACAAGGCCGCAGCGATCGATCTTCTGCTCCTCGCACGCACCCTCCTCCCTACCCTTTCCGATCACACCGTACCAAGCCTTTGCCATCACTACAACGTTCCCTTTGCAAAAAATAAAATGGAAGAGACAGTAGGGGCCCTGTTTATATCCCTCCTCACCAATGCCCTCCAGCTCGACCCGGACCTCCTCTCCCTCCTCTCTCAGCTCCTCCCCAATCCCACTGGAAACCTACTTGCCCGAGCGATCCCTCACATCCGGCCAACCTCTCCTCCTCCTCCCCAGGAGCCCCCTGCTCCACTCGCGCCCATACCTTCGCTCGAAGAAGCGATGTCGCGGGTGGCGAAGGAGATGGCCTCGTTCGAGGATCGTCCCGGCCAGCGCAAGATGTCTACCCAGGTCAGCCGAACGCTCGAAAAGGGTGGAACACTCGTTGTCGAGGCAGGCCCCGGAACGGGAAAGACCTTCGCCTACCTCGTGCCCTCCCTCCTCCACCTGAAAGATCACCCGAAGACCCGCCTCGTCCTCTCCACCCGCACCAAGCAGCTTCAGGAACAGAGCTACCATAAGGACCTCCCCTTCCTCCTCCCCCTCCTCGCCCCACAGATCAAGGTCGCCCTCCTCAAGGGACGCAGGAACTACCTGTGGTTGCGTCGCTGGCAGATGGTCCTTGGGGAGGTGATCGAGGGATTGGAGCAGGACCTCCTCCCCCTACTCGCCCCGCTCGCCCGCTGGCTCTTTCAGACCAAGACAGGGGACATCGAGGAGAACGGCGTGTTCCTCTCCGATCCACGGTCCAGGGGACTGTGGAACAGGCTGTACGACGATCCGCACCGCTGCCTCGGGCCGGTCTGCCAGTTCTACGACAACTGTTTCTCCATCGGCGCTCGCCGACGGGCCAAGCGTGCCGACCTGATCGTCGTCAACCACTCCCTCCTCCTGGCGGATCAGCAAGCCGAACCGAGGATCCTCGGGGACTATGCCTCCCTCATCGTGGACGAGGCGCACGCCCTGGAAGGGGCCGCGCGGCATGCGTTCACCGAGACCTTGAGCCAACGGACCCTCGAGGGGCCTCTGCGAGAGATAGAACATTCACCAGGACGACATCCAGGCGGGTGGATCGCGCGAATCCCCCTCGCTCGCTCCGATGCCCGTGTCACGCGCATTCGCGAGTTACAGGAACCGTTACGCAAGCTGAACGCGCGCTTCTTCTCCGAGCTCGCAGGAACCCTCCCCCCTGAGAAGCGAGGCCGCTTCCCCTCCTTCCCCGAGTTCCTTCCCCAGGTCGAATCGCTGCTCCAGACCGCCACGGCGCTCAAGACCGCGATCGAGGCCGTCGCCAACGCGATCGATTCCCAGGAGGAGAAGCATG
>JAUWNS010000125.1 GCA_030612485.1 Candidatus Bipolaricaulota bacterium | reverse complement strand
ATTATAGTCATCGGGGTAAATGGGTGCTCGGCCAGCAACACGATTACCGTCGTCAACGGGATCGATCCGCCGGAAGTCGATGCCGGTCCGGACAAGGTGCTCACCTGTGAGATCAAGGAAGTTCTACTCGACGCCACGGTGATCGGCGGGGCATTCCCTTATCAGTACAAGTGGATGAACGCTTGTGGGACCGTGATTGGAGAAACAGAAGACATAGTCGTTACTCTACCGAGTGTCTACACACTGACTGTCACCACTGCGGAGGGCTGCATCGCATCGGATAGCGTCGAGGTTGCTCAAGAGTGAAGCAACTAATCCGCCCACACAATCAAGAGAAACGGCACACCCGGCCGCAATGGGCGCGAGCGTGCCGTTTCAGATCTCGAATAGGTGAATCCTAGAGAAAGATCACCTGTTTCCTCTTTTTAGTCGAGTGATCGGGAGCCCTGGAAACCTTCTCCGTAAACCCGACGCCTAACACCGTTATTCCAAAGGTTTGGGGTCAGACCTTCATTCTTAGGATCTGATGTTATGGGCTGAGATCACGATGGCGAGGCAGTTGCGTTTGGATCACCAAGGTGCTGTCTACCATCTCACCAACTGTGGCAATGCATGAGAGGCTCTTCTTTTGCAACGAGAATCGGGCTTGGCTCCTCGAAAGCCTTTACAATGCCCTTGAGACTCAGACGAAAGACTTCTGCGGATTGTTGCGCTCGAACCATCCGTATGATCGCGAAGCGCGTGCATGAAGCTAGGAAATCCTAAGAATGAAGGTCTGATCCCGGAGACGGAGACTTCTCTGGAAAATACGTCAACCCGTGGACCTTCGGAAGCTCCACGTCGTTGGGATGGACCACTGGGTGTTTGTCTCTGACTTCCCGGATCAAAGCCGCCAGTCGAGAGAAGGTCGGCGGCAGGTCGTCACACTCTTCAGCAAGAGTCTCGGCGAGTAACAGTTTGCGCGTTGACCATCCAACGAAACCTAGGGCCGCAGTGAATTTCTGGAGCTGCTGAAGCCAAGGCCTACGCGGATTGAACGCTGACTCAAACGAGGCGCGGTCTGCTATGACAGATGAAGGGAGTATTCCCTCGGAGAAGGCGGCATTCAGGAAAACCTCGACGGGGAACGATTCCTCGAATGACCCGCCAACATGACCGCCAGGGTATGTCACGACCGGATCGCACGGGACCCCGAAAAGGTAGGTTGAACCACCCAAGAGATTCTCCTTCTGGCACTTACGGATAGAAGCCATGGATTCGGGATCGTTGTCATATGTAACCACGATGGGCCTCTCGTGGCTCAATGTAAGTCTCAGCAGGCGCAGGGCTGCCCTCAGATTCCCTTGACCGTTGTAGTTTGCGATCTTCGCCCCGACGGTGTCCAAGTCGAGTACGTCGGTGAAAAGCAACGGCAAGGCCAGTTCTTCGGAATCGCCTTCGACTAGCACGAAGATAGCCTGTTCAAGGGCGGCTCGCGCCATGACGGCTTCGCTGTGAAGCTCCGTAATCGCCATATCTCTGGCCACATCGTCCTAAGTTATGCTCATGTTCTGCTATCCTATATCTTTTGCTGTGCAAATCGTCGATGTAGCAGAACTATGCGCTCATCATCACAATGGTTGTCCCACATAATCTGCCTCAGCAATGGAGTACGTGTCCCTCCATTTCTTCATCTGCCACCTGTCTGCTTCCTGATACTGCAAGAAAGCCTTCTCCATCATCCAGCCACAAGCTGGATAATGATTGCGATAACGGTGGTGACCGCCACACCAGCGCCGAACAGGAAGTAGTCTCTCTTTCTACTCCGTTCTTCTCTCCCCTCTAGCAGCTCTGCGAAGCGCTCCGCCACTGGCAGGGGAGTTTGCTCCAAGGTATCGATTGTGTTCTGTAGCTCCTTCTCACGGGTCTCCAATTCCTGCACACCAGCCTCAAGTTCTTGAACAGCTGATTCGCGGTTACCAGCAACTTCAGCCAGCTCCGCAAGGATCAAATCCACTTCCCTTTATGCATTCGTCAGACTGACCGTTAGCTCCGCAAGACGCTCGCCGTATGGCTTCTCTGGCTCCTCTTGCTTACGTGACAATTGACGAACCCGTCCCCAGAAGAGTGCGGCTAGCAATCCAACAAAGAGGCTGGCAAAAGCGGCACCTAGCGAGAATAGAACCTCAACAGTCATATCCCCCCTTCCATTGTTCTCCTATCCATAGATTGGCGTGCAGACTCGTTGTGTATCATCACCACGCGCTCATCATAACAACCGCCATTCCTGCCCACTTCGCCATCCCTTTTCTTCCGTCAACTTATCATTGGTACTGACGCAAGACAGTCTACAGATTCGAGATGCTTCGGGCAAATTCGTATAGGAATTCACGCATCGCTGAAAACCGCTCGTCGCCCCACCCGCGCCAGCAAATGGGCATGCGTTAGTCAGTCTCGGATGTGCCATCATCCTGGGGGAGGGAAGTTGTATGGTCATCAGCTTGCACACCTTCAATCCGCGCTTCCGGGCTGGGCCCGTTATTCGGGACTTCACTCGGTTGAAGCTTCGGCGCCGCAGGCTGCCACTCGCGGATATGCTGAACTACGTCTCCGTAGAAGTCATCGAGTGTTTGTAGAACCGAGTCGATGAACGATCGATTCCCAGATGAGCGTTTTGTTCCCATTGGTCTAGAGAGCGAGACAGTGAACGATACGATTTCTCGATTGTCAACTGGAACAAGCAGAGAACTATCAGATCGGACATTGCCGAGCAAATCTGACATGGAGGTTCTAGACCTGTTTCCCCAACTGTCCAAACGCACATCAGGCGATGAAGCCTTCAATTGGCGCACGAGCCAGTTGATTCGTGTCGTAGGACGCCCTGTCTTTGGAGCGCCCACTGCTACAGATGCGACGATTTGTTGAGCTCGAAGGTCTGCATTAAGAGTGATATCGCTTACAGTGTTCGGAATGCGGATCGCTCCAGGCATCAAGCCTTCTGTCACCATGGCATCCACGATGTTTGCAATCCGAATCGACAGGTCTTTCCTCTCCTTGACTGCCAAGATCTCTTGGACGTCAGCTCCCAGTTTCCGCCCCAGGCGCAGAGCCACGAATGAGACCAACTCCTCCCACTTACCCGCCACTTCAATTGCTTTCTTATCAGATGAACGCAAAGTTCCATTCTTGACCGCATCACGTACACCAACCCAGGATTCCCCCATGTCACAGAAGTCAACTGCCCCTGCATTTGAATGCTCTAAGTATCGAATCAACTCACCGAGGATCCATGCCTGATCGGGATCTGCTACGCCGCGGTGGGCTTTCTGCAGCACTGCCTCCGTCAACAATCGTGACCATGAGATATGGTACAAGGCAACCTTCCTGAGTTTTCGCTTATCAACCTCTACAGGGTGTCCGCCAGGGATTTTCGCAATTTGGTTTGAGATCGTTATCACACAGTCGATGCCTAACTCCTTGGCAAGATCTAGGTACGTCTCAATCTGCTCTCTCTTGAGTTCGTTCTTGCCTGTTTTTACTTCAAGCAAACCTCCCCAGGAGCGTTTCCCACGAACAACCTGAATTAGCCCATCTGGACGCACACTCCGGCCGTCCGCCAACTCAAGAGGGACTTCGATGAAGGCGCTCAATTTGCCCTTCGGAGCCCCAAATGGGCGCGTGAGTGCTACGCCGAATTCATTAACTGCATACAGCACAGCAAGCAGAGCGGAAACTGCTCTTCGCTCCCGTTCCTCAGCATTTCGGATGCCGGAGACTGGGATTAGTCGTGCTGACTCCCAAGAAGTAGAATCGAGTTTATCCACCATCGTGTCTCCTTTTTCACGCGAGCACAGGATATGCTTGTTCAGCACTCCAACCGTTCATCTCCCTGCTGGCATTCTTGTTGCAAGGGTATCTTCTTGGGTACTGACAAGTGGTTTTGCCCCTCCCTTTCTTCCGCTAACTTATCATTGGTACTCACGCAAGACAGCCTACGGATTGGCGACAGGAAAGTCAAATCCATGTACGCATGAATTCCTCGATAGGAAAAAGGACACAGCGAGTTACTCGTACGCAGCACTTTTCGGCAAGGCTTTATTAACGCTAGCTGTTGTCGTACAATGTCGGTAGTGAGAAAAGGAGGAGGCAATGCGTGCTAGCAAGTTTTCCAAGCTAATAGAAGCCAGTGATGATCTGACATTAGGGCAACGCCGTCTTTTGTTGAAGAGGCTAGAGGAAGCGGAGCACCAGCAGGAGATTGTGGAATGGATCGAGCCCAAACAGGGCAAACGTCCGGCCTGTCCTTACTGCAAGACAGAAGATCCGATCCGGTGGGGTAGGAGTCATGGGTTATCTCGGTTTCGTTGTCGCAACTGCAAGCGCACATTCAACGCTCTTACCAGTACACCGTTAGCACATCTACGGCACAAGGAACAGTGGCCTGTGTTTGCCCAGACGATGATTGAGGGGAAGAGCGTGCGTGCGAGTGCACAAGCGTGCGGAGTGCATTACACCACAACGTTCCGCTGGCGGCACCGGTTTCTCAGCATTCCGGAGGAGAAGCAAGCACAGGTACTGCGAGGGATTGCCGAAGCAGATGAGACTTTCTTGTTGCGCTCTAAGAAGGGAGAGCGAGGGCTTCAACGCCGAGCGCGCAAGCGTGGAGGGAAAGCTGCTAAACCTGGTCGCAGCAGTGAACAAGTATGCGTTCTAGTTGCACGTGACCGTGGTGGGGCGACGGCAAGTCATGTCTTGTCGGAGTTCTCCAAGGATACATTAGTGGAGGTGCTCCAGCCTGTACTTGCTGAAGATACGTTGTTGTGTTCTGATGGTCTTTCAGTATACAAAGCGTTTGCCGCTAGCACAGGTGTCGTACACAAGGCAGTGAATGCTAGCGCTGGTATTCGTGTTGTAGAGAAGGTCTTTCACATCCAGAATGTCAATGCCTATCACAGTCGTTTCAAGACATGGATACGACGGTTCAACGGTGTTGCGACAAAGTACCTACCTAACTATCTCGGTTGGTATCGTTGGTTAGACGGCAATGCTAATGCGCTAACCCCGCAAGCTTTGTTTCTAACTGCAGTAGGTGCCTCTTGATCCATGCCACCAACAGTTAACATGAATAGAGCCTTGTTGATACAAACCGTGCCTTGACAATAGCAATCTCTTGGATCAATATATGCAATATGGTGCATGAATGCATAAGCGAAGGTCCAGTAACGACTCCCTGGGATTCCGAGGTGGCGGAGATAGGACAGGCGCTTGCTCACCCGATCCGGATCGCGATCCTGCGTCTCCTCTCTGATGGAGAGCGCTGTGCCTGTGAGATCGAGCCTTGCTTTGATCTCGATCAGTCCGGGATCTCACGCCATTTGACCGCTCTACGGCGAGCCGGACTCATCACGTCGCGGCGCGATGGGGTGCGCGTGTTGCACCGTCTGACCACTCCACATGTTCTACAGTTGCTTGAAGCGGCGGAGCAAATCCTGCGTGAGATAGCGTGAAGCTATCTAAGGAAGTGAAGATCTTCGGTGGAATCCTTGCCGTATTTCTCGGCGCGTATCTGATCCCGTTCTCCGATCCGGTGGTGCGACGGTCGGGTATGGAGGCGCTTCTGATGCTGCAGGAGTACGCGCGGCAGCATGTGCTACTCTGTCTCGTTCCGGCGTTCTTCATCGCTGGGGCGATCGCGGTCTTCATCAGCCAGGCGAGCGTAATCAAGTACCTTGGTGCGCAGGCGAAGAAGGTCGTTGCCTACGGGGTTGCCTCGGTCTCCGGAGCGATCCTCGCTGTCTGTTCGTGTACGGTTCTGCCCTTGTTCGCCGGGATCTACAAGCGCGGGGCGGGGTTAGGCCCGGCGATTGCGTTTCTTTACTCTGGTCCGGCGATCAACATCCTGGCGATCATCCTTACCGCGCGCATTTTAGGGGTCGCGTTCGGCCTCGCGCGGGCGATCGGCGCGGTACTCTTCTCCGTCGTCATCGGTTTGATCATGCACCTACTGTTCCGCAGGGAGGAACAGGAGAAGAATCAAGCGGCGATGGCGATGCCCGAGGAGGTCGAGGCGCGCCCCTTATGGAAGACCGCAGTCTACGTGGCAGTGATGATCGCAATCCTTGTCTTCGCCAATTGGGGAAAACCGGGGTCGATCGAGATCCACACAGTCGCTGGTGAGACGATCGTCGCCACCCGTGCCGGCGAAACCGGTAGCTCGCTTCTATATAAGCCGATCGGCGGAGACGATGTTCTCTCAATCGAGAAGTTGCAGGTGGAGCACATCTCCTACGCGCCGTCGGTCTACACCTCGATCTACCACGCGCATTTCTATATTGCGGGGGCGTTCCTCATATTGCTCTTGGCCCTCCTCCGGCTCTGGTTCACCGGCCCCGAGGTGAAGGAGTGGGGCTGGTCGAGCTGGTCGTACGCCAAGCTGATCCTTCCGTACCTCTTCGGCGGGGTGCTCGTTGCCGGGTTTCTCCTCGGTCGACCCGGGCACCAGGCCTTGATCCCGACCGACTGGATCAGCCGCAGCGTGGGAGGGAACTCGTGGCTGGCGAACGGCGTGGCGAGCATTGCCGGGGCATTTATGTACTTTGCCACCCTCACCGAGATCCCGATCCTGCAGGGACTACAGGGGGCAGGGATGGGGGATGGACCGGCGTTGGCGCTCCTTCTGGCCGGCCCGGCGCTGTCGCTTCCGAACATGCTCGTCATCCGCAAGGTCCTTGGGACGAAGAAGACCCTCGCCTACATCATTCTCGGCTGCATCGCGGCGACCCTGACCGGGAAGCTCTTCGGGACGGTGATGGGAGGGTGATGCTTCCGGCGCACCAAAGATTGTTGCCTGCCGATTAAAAGAAAGGAGTGCAAAGTGGCGAATGGATGTGATTGCTGTTGTAACGAACCCCTGACCCTGATC
>JAUWNS010000100.1 GCA_030612485.1 Candidatus Bipolaricaulota bacterium | reverse complement strand
TAGCCTACCTCCTTAGGTCTTCGTTTACAGCTCACACTCGCTGGCTGTAAGTGATCTACTATAAGGAAACCCAAGGGAAGAACCAACTAGATCATTTGATGCCCTGCTGTTCACCGCGCGAAGCACTCCTTTGGCATCAAGGTTCCTTTTGTTGCCACGGTTTACTCTAGAAGAGGCACCGAGTACTGTGGGACAGGCTAGCCCTTAGGATTAAGGTCTCTGTTGCTAATTCGTCAGAGAGCAGGATTCCGGCTGTTTCGATATCCACACATCCGGGAACTCGAAAGCTGTCCACTACTCCCAGGTGCCGAGGACGCCAATCCCTTGTCATGTCCTACTCCCCACGATAAGATCTTGTAGATCCCTGGCTTTGGGCCATTGGAAAGTTCCAAAATTGTCCGCCAAAGGGTAAAGTTACCCCCACAAAAGCCGTTGGTTCCTTCACGCATGGATACACTGTCTATTGCCAAACGGAGGCCAGAAGGTCAATAACTTCTTGCTTTAGTGACGGTTGGCGCAGGGAGTTGGGAGCCGAAGACATACCAACCAACGTGGTTGCAGTTGAGAACCCACATCGTGCCATTCAGGAGCTTCACTACATCAGAGATTTGTAGAATCAGGTAGCACTAGGAGTCGATCATGAGTGATGAACGCGAAGATAAGCCGATAGCTCTCGATGCCTACGATCTTCTCGCCGAATCATACGCAGCGCTGGTGGATACCAAACCCCACAATGCCTATTACGAGCGTCCAGCTACACTATCGCTCCTGCCAGATGTCAGGAACAAAAAGGTTCTCGATGCGGGCTGTGGCCCGGGAGTGTACTCTGAGTGGCTTGCGGATAGAGGGGCAGAAGTCGTGGCGTTCGATGTAAACGAAAAGATGGTGCAGCTGGCGCGGGAGAGACTGGGGACCAAGGTTCGGGTTGTGCAGGCAGACCTAGGGGTGCCACTCGGTTTTCTGGCAGACGCTTCTTTCGACATCGTGCTAAGCTCACTGGTGCTGAACTATGTGAGAGATTGGGGTGCAGCGTTTCGGGAATCCTATCGTGTGTTGCGACAGGGTGGTCTCTTGATCTTCTCGGTCGACCATCCCTTCGCTGATTCCTCCATCCATAACGAGAACGAGAGGGTGAATTACTTCCAGACGGAGCTAGTCGAATATGAATGGACCGGGTTCGGTACTTCTGTACAAGTCCCTTCATATCGGCGCCCGCTAAGTGCGATGATCAATCCGCTTCTAGAAGCGGGTTTTGCCTTGGATCGGCTACTCGAACCCATACCGACAGAGAAGTTCAGACAGCAAGCGCCACAGGACTACGAAGAGCTGTCAAGACGACCGGGTTTCTTGTGTGTGCGAGCAGTGAAGCGATATTGCTGAACCCCGTCGGAAAACAAACTTAGAAAACCGCAAGGGGGGAGAACTAATCTCCCCCCTTGGGGTTCATTTTTAATCGGCCAAACTACAAGAATAGCGTTTGGTTGCGTTTACCTCTTCTTCCCTTTCTTGGCAACGGCTTCTTTGAGGTTCTTCCCTGCCTTAAAAGCCGGGACCGTCTTTGCTGGAGTCTTCATCTTCTGCCGGGTCTGTGGGTTGATGCGTGTTGTGGCCTTCCGCTTGCGAGTTTCAAACTTGCCAAATCCTGTGATGATTACAGGTTTATTTGCCACAAGCGACTTTGTGATGACTTCAACCAAGCCATCCACTGCCGTGCGCGCATCCTTTTTTGTGAACCCCGTCTTCTCCGCCAGTTTCTCCACCAGTTCTGCTTTGTTCATACGGCATCCCCCTTTGTAGTTTGAGAATGTAAAGCAGTATAGCGACTTAATGGGTGTTTGCCAAGAGGATGGCGAACAGACCGCGCATTGAAGAGCCTGCAGTGGGGGTGAGTCACCGCAGAAAATCCAGGGTGGACTACAAAGTTCATCTTACAGCAAAAGCTGTCTGGTAGCGTATATCCCGCGGTTTTCGCTAGGTCGTTGGTGCTTTGCCTCTTCTAGTGAGCACTCTCTCAAAGGGGCTCCGGTGCAGGGAAGTTTGGGCTTGAGTTTCCCTCTCAGAACGATAAGGAACCCAATCATTTGGGATTCGCGCTCTTCTGGGAGTGGGACTATGGCACAGGGTCGGATCCACCAGGGTGGAGCGGATGGCATCGGAGAACCCGGCGTAGTGCGAGGTAACCACCTTTGAACGGCCCATACTTTGAGATCGCCTCCGCTCCATACTGTGAACAGGTCGGGTAGAACCGGCACCGCGGCGAAAGGAGAGGGGAAACGAACCGCTGGTAGAACGCGATAATTCCTAATAAAAATCTCTTCAGCATGGCCTTTAGTCTACCTCCCCCCCTCCCCCTTGACAAGGAAGATGTGCGGTGCTATACTGTTTTAGCAATCAGATAGCGAGATTGCTAATAAGCGACAACAAAGGAGGTTGCCATGCTAATTAGAAAGCTACCAGAGGTAAGACGTGGGCCGTTCTTGATGGAGACAGGGCTCTCCCAACTTGTTGAGGAGTTTTTCCGCGACTTCAACCGAGTGGGATTTGACGTGACACCGAGCTTCGGCCGAACCGATGTTTACGAGAAGGACAAGGCCCTCACCTTCGAAACCGAATTCCCTGGGATGAAGAAGGAGGAGATCTTCATCAAGGTGGAGGGAGACCAACTCATCATCTCTGGAGAGGTCAAACGACGCGAAGAGGTGAAGGAGGAGAACTACTTCCGTCTCGGCCGGCGTTATGGTCAGATCGAGAGACGCTTCCCTCTTCCGACCGATCGCGTTGAGAAGAACGGGATCAAAGCGAGTTTTGAGGATGGAATCCTTAAGGTGACGGTCCCTCTCAAGGAGTCGATCAAGGAGAAGGAACAGCCGATCGAGATCAAAGTGGAGTAATAGCATACCACAGCCACACTCAGAAGGCCCCAGCCACAACGCTGGGACCTTCTTTTTTGGCTCCTTACGGTTAAGGCAAGGTAACCCAGAGAAAGACTCAAGCGATGAGCGTAGCAAGAGAGAAAAAGCTTGTATCTCTCGCGTTTCCCGTTCCGCCTTCCCGAGCGCTTGGTGTCAGACCTTGTTTCTTGCATGGCTCAATCCTCTCCAGAAGAAGAGGCCTGTGATCTCCACGCAAGAAAGAACGTCAGACCCCACGCTCTCGCCGCCTTCCCCGTTCCGCGTTTTTCCACGCGTGTGACCTTTCTCAGCGATCTTTGCGCCCTCTGCGGTAAGATGCTTGAAACTAAGTTTGAGATCAAAGACGAGCAGTATAAAAGGTCTGCACAACAGGCTCTACAAGAATGCCGAATAGCGAAGATGCATCTTTCCTGTTACTCTTTGGATCTCGTAAGGAGGGGAAAATTGTGGATCGTATCGCTAATACCGGGCGGCGCTCGGTGATGATCGCCCCCGAGGCGATGGTAGCATCAAGTCATCCGCTCGCCGTGCAGGTGGGGATCGATATCCTAAAGAAGGGAGGGACTGCTGTCGACGCCGCGATCGCCGTCGATGCCATGCTCGGCCTGGTCGAACCGATGAGCTGCGGCCTCGGTGGTGACTTGTTCGCCACTGTATGGGACGAGGGAGCAAAAGAGCTGGTTGGGCTAAACGGAAGTGGCCGTTCGCCGTACGCACTCACACGAGAGGTCTTCGCGGATAAGGGGTTGAATAGAATCCCGATTCGCGGGGTGCTATCGTGGAGCGTTCCGGGTTGTGTCGACGGCTGGTTCACTTTGCATGAGCGATTCGGTCGTATCCCAATTCATGATCTCCTCGCTCCAACAATCCACTACGCCAAGCGCGGCTTTCCGGTAAGCCCTGTGATCGCCCGAATGTGGAGTGGCGCGGCCGATCTTCTCCAAAGGGATCGGTTTGCTTCTGCAACCTTCCTTCTGCATGGGAGGCCTCCTAAGAAGGGAGAGCTCTTCTCGAATCCCGCTCTAGCAGAGAACCTCCGCCTCATCGCAGAAGGAGGGAGGGACGCCTTCTATCGAGGGTCGATCGCGGAGAAGATCGTCTCGACCTCGAATAAGCTCAACGGATACTTCACTCTCGCCGACCTTGCCGATCACAGATCGGCCTGGGTTGAGCCGGTTTCGGTTCCCTACCGTGGCTATGATGTGTGGGAACTCCCACCGAATACACAGGGGATCAGTGTTCTTGAGATGTTGCGGATCATCGAGGGATTCGATCTCGCAAGGATGGGACACAACTCAGACGCCTATATCCATCACATTGTTGAGGCAAAGAAGCTCGCCTATGCTGACCGAGCACGCTTCTACGCCGATCCTGATCACTACGATGTCCCTCTCGAAGGGTTGATCTCCCATGAGTACGCCGCCGGCCAGAGGGCGCGGATAGCTCCTGAGAGAGCGGCGTTAGAGGTTCCCGCGGGTGATCCGCGCTTGCGCGAGGGGGACACGGTCTACCTGACCGTGGTCGATCGAGAGCGGAACGCTGTCTCGTTCATTCAGAGCCTCTACCACGGCTTTGGCTCCGGGATCGTGCCCGAGCGCGCCGGCTTCGCCGTGCAAAACAGGGGAGCCTTATTCAACCTCGATCCGGATCACCCCAATCAGCTGGAACCGCACAAACGTCCTTTTCACACGATTATCCCTGGCTTCGTCACGAAAGACGGACGACCGGTCTTCTCCTTTGGGGTGATGGGCGGAGATCAGCAGCCACAGGGACAGGTGCAGGTCCTGTGCAACCTGATAGACTTTCACATGGACGCACAACAGGCCGGGGACGCCCTCCGCTTCCGCCATGACGGTTCCTCCTCTCCCACCGGAGACGTGATGTACGATGGAGGAACCCTATACCTAGAGCCGGGAATCCCGGAATCGGTCATGGATGGACTACGGGCGAAGGGGCACCGCGTCGCGTATCGAGAGGGCGGGTATGGTGGATACCAGGGAATCTGGATCGATCCAAAGACGAACATGCTCTTCGGAGGATCGGAACCGCGCAAAGACGGCTGCGCGAGCGGCTACTGACTCCCCTTTACAACGATAGCATTGGACAGAATAAGGGGTTGAAAGATTAAGGAGTACAGGGTACAGGGTACAGTGTTCTCCACTCCAACCCGTTGATTTGCAGGACTACAATCTATATAGTGGGTTCATGAAAAAGCGAACCCTTCTTTTGCTGTCGTTGATCTTCCTGACCGGCTGTTCCTTCGTCTTCAACCAACCAATCGTAGGACCGGATGGGACGATTGCCTTCTTCCTCGATGATGAGGATGCCTACAGCCTTCTCCCAGAGGGAGAGGGGAAACTCACCCTCCTGCGCGAGGGACGTGTTGTACAGATTGAGGGCGTGACCTCCACCGGCCATAGCGGAGTGCTCGACTGGTCAGTGGATGGCAAGGAACTAATTTTCATCGAGACCGAGATCGGGGAATGGGGCGGCATGCCGATCGCCTTCAACCTGTGCATCACAGGGGTCCAGACCGATTCTCATCCGGTGACTCTATTCCATCTTGAAGACCTGATCCTTGCCCCGGCGTTCACCCCGGAGGGAGATATAACCTACCTGCGGTTCGGTGACGACGATGAAGCACCACAACTTTTTCTCTATGACCGGGCAGAGGACACCCATACTCAGTTGCTTGCCGATGTCTTGAGCTACCGACCGATAGGTCCAGGATCGAAGTTTATCGTTATTCAGGTAATCACTGAGGGAGAAGTGAGACTAGCGCATGTCTCTACCTACGACCCAGCAACAGAAACGGTGGAAGAGGTCGCTTCGTTCTTCCTCACTAAGGAGATGGAGGAGACCTTCTTCTTGCTCCCGGTTTCCTTCCTGTGGGACCTTGCTCCTTCGGGACGCCACCTTGCGCTGGTCCTCTACGATCAGGTTCTCATCACCCCCACAGTGGAAGTGGAAGAGCGCGAACCTTCTCTGTACCTTATCGATCGAGAAGATGAGACTGGTAAGCTAATCGCGGATATGGGGTTGATCCCGGCCTTCTCTCCTGATGGTTCGCTCCTTGCGTATATCGGGTCGAACAATGGTCAGACCCCGTACATCTACCTGTACCGCTTGGAGACAGAGGAGCGTAATCATCTCGAAGCAACTACAGGGGTCTCTACCTTCTTCTGGATCGACGAGGAGACGTTGGGTTTCACGGTCGAGGGCGATGAAGGGATCTATGAGCTGATGAAGGTTTCCCTCAATACGGAGGAAGTAACACTCCTTTTACCGTAGGCCTTACGGGGTCTCCCCCTTGCTTGGTCCTTCGGTGGGAGGGTGCGCAAGGGTCTTCGCCGCGCTGATTAGAGCCTCCTTCTCCAGGCCCTCGCCGAGGAGGAACCAGTAGACACCATCCTGCTCCCATCCGATCTCGATGATCGATCGTTCCATCCCCGTGGGGAAGTCTCCCGTAGAGAGATCTCCCTTCAGCAGACCCCCACGATCGAGGAGCTTCGCATCGACCTCTCCAAGTGCCACCGGCTCACCTTGTTCGGCGAGGAGTGCACGGCGGCGATTCATGTTCAGGGAGAGGTAGTTCCCCACCCGAAGCGAGAGGGCGCGTGATCCACGGTTGCCTTTTGCATCATCAGGTGGAACGAGGGTAAGGTAAGCGTAAGCACGATCGTTCTCTTCGCACTGTGTTAACGTCACACGATCGCCGTAAAGCTCGTACCCGGTCTGCTCTCTCAACGCCTGTAGTGGCACGTCAAACGAAACCTTCTCCGCAAACGCTTCCTGTGTGAGGGTCGCCTCGGTGAAGAGACGTGTCCCCTCTGGTGGGGTGAAGGCGAATCTTTCCTCATTGGCCTTGTCGAAGAGGAGGTCTTTGTACTCGATGGTGATCGGGGTCGATGGTCCCACCAAGTAGAACAGAACCGAGGACTTAACAGGATGGAACACGATTCGAAGAGGAAAGAACGTCTCCTGATCGAGCGCTACCGTCACCTTCTTCATCGGGAAGATCTCTTCCTTTAACAGGAACGACCTCTGGCGCACTTTCGGTTTCATCCCCAGAAGAAGGGCGGAGCGACCATGAATCGTCTCTGCGCCCCCATCCCGCAATAGAAAATCACGCGTGAGATCACGCAGAAAACCGATCTCGGCGATGGCACTCGCCCCACGGAGCGGCGAGTAAAGGGTTCGACCTGGCTTGCGGATTACGACGTTGTTCTTGGCGTCGTAGATCCACGTAACGTGCCCGTCGTGGATGAACTGCATCCCTGTCAGTTCAGCGGCGATGAACTCCGCACCAGCAGCGTAGCGCTCCTCGAACGCGGTCAACGGGTCCTCGTAATGCCGATACTCCACCGTGATCATCCCCGGCTTCCTGTACCGCACCCGTGCCTCGACGCGGATCGACCCCGCTGTGATGATCTCCGTCGCCGCGAAGCTCTCAAGCGCTTCATAGGACGTCATCGCTGCACGTGCAATCTCCGCAACAGATTGGGTCATTCTCTTCACCCCACCTTGATTTTAGATCGTTCCTTTTCTAAGTATACTACAACCAGGAAAGCGGGTTCACCACTTTCTGGTCTCGCTGGCTAGCAGGACGTAATCCCCGAAGAATGAAGATCTCTCGCAGTTTCTCCTATTGACAAGGAAGGGATCGAGGGGTATAGTCTCGCACGTAATTGCGAATAGATTGCAAGAAAAAGGGGCAGCCCCACACCGGCTACAAAGGAAGACCAATGACCCTGGATCAGTTACGCCTCGGCGAACGTGCGCGCGTCATCACAGTTCATGGAGGAAGGCGCCTCCAAATCAACTTAGAGCAGATGGGGATTCACTCTGGGGATACTGTCGTCGTAGCCGGATCGGGAGCATTCCGCGGCCCGTTCTTGATCGAGGTGCATGGAATCCGGCTCGCCCTCGGCCGCGGGGTAGCACGCAGAATCCTCGTCGAGCCTCTGGAAAGACCTGCTTAGAGAGTCGCACAAACCTCTTCTCCTTACGGGTTGCGGAGCAAGGCCGGAGGCCCAACAGAAGCTTTCACCGCCGAGGCCGCGGAGCACGCAGAGAGGAGGAACAGGGTTGAGTGTATTGAACGAGTGAATGATTGAGCGAGTGATTAAATTTTAGCTTCTAGATCTATTAATCCCCCGATGATTCAATCTATCAATTATACGATCTTCCGATCTCTCAATTCCTCACCGCAGGATGCGAAAAAAGGGGATTTATGCTCTACCCAGCCTTCCTTCCACAGGATATTCACGGTTTCCTCACA
>JAUWNS010000005.1 GCA_030612485.1 Candidatus Bipolaricaulota bacterium | reverse complement strand
CAGGAAAGAACTCTGCAAATTGGACCATTCGCCGGAGGTTCTTTTATGAAAATATGTTCCCGTGTTCCTGCACCAATTGTCGTGACAGAGATACGACAATCTGCTTGCCATACTCCGCGCGATGTCCTTTGAGAATCTCTTCCCTGATCCGCTTACCAATCCGCCAGTAGAGCATGGTCAGCCCAGTGTTGACCGTTCTTGCGACGGCCGAGCGGGTCTCTTCGATAAGTTTGCGGATATCGCCCAGTAGATCTTTGGGCACCAAAGGTGGATTATTGGATTCTGTCAGCTTATTCCCCATCTTCCAATGCCCCTTGTATTATCACAGCTTTGGCAGCCCCCTCTGCTCACAACCTCACAACTCCATCCTTTCTGTCCGATACATAGGCCACCTATTCGCTCACCGTATTTCCTCACCCTCTCCCGTTTGCTCTCCTATTGTACAAGATTCTCACCCGCGGTGTGAAGCCTTATTTATGCCGATAGATTCTTAACTAAGCGATCGATCAGTCTGTGATAAAGCGATTACAGCCTCACATTTCCCACCCGTAGGTGCAACTTTCCAGCGTTTTACTAAGGTAACCTCTTTGGTTCCTGTCCGTTTCCCGCGCGGCATGGTATCATCTTTGTAAGAGTTAGCAAGGGGGTAAAAAGTGAATCGAATCTGTCAGATGCTCGGTATTCGTTATCCCATCCTCCTTGGGGGGATGGCACACGTGTCGCGTGCCCAGCTCGTCGCGGCGGTCTCTGAGGCCGGTGGGTTAGGGGTGATCGGCTCGGGCGGAATGCCGCCCGATCTCCTGGTCACGCAGATCGCCGAGGTGCGAGAAAAGACCAATTGCCCGTTCGGGGTCAACCTGATGCTGATGGACCCCGATATCGATGAGCAGGTGGAGATCGTCATTCGTGAGCGCGTTCCCATGGTGACGACCGGCGCTGGGAACCCAGCGAAGTACATAGACCGGCTGAAAGAAGCGGGGATCAAGGTCTTTCCTGTCGTCCCCGCTGTCTCCCTCGCTCGGAGGATGGAGCGTTCCGGTGCGGACGGAGTCATCGCCGAGGGGACGGAATCCGGGGGGCACGTCGGCGAGGTGACGACGATCGTCCTCGTTCCTCAGGTGGTCGATGCTATATCGATTCCGGTGATCGCTGCCGGGGGGATCGGCGATGGCCGTGGGCTCGCTGCGGCTATCGTACTCGGAGCGGAAGGAGTTCAGATGGGAACCCGCTTCCTCGTTTCCGCCGAAGCTCCGGTGCACGACAACTTCAAGGAGGCTGTCCTGAAGGCGAACGGACGCGCGACGATCGTCACCGGGCGGAGCATAGGTGCCCCGGTGCGCACCCTTGCGAACAAGCTGAGTAAACAGTTCGCCCGCTACGAGCATGAAGGGCGGCCGCGAGAGGAGTTCGAAACCCTGGCCGTAGGAGGCCTTCGCCGTGCCGTCTACGACGGGGATACAGAGACCGGCTCCTTGATGGCCGGTCAGGTCAGCGGGCTCGTAACCGAGGTGAAACCGGTGGGGACGATCATCGCGGAGATGGTAGAGACGGCGAGAAATCTTCTCCCGGAGGGAGCGCTGTAACCTAGCGATGGCGATCGCCAACGACAAGACGCTGCGTGATCTCGAATTCGATCGCGTCAAGCATCTTCTGAAGGGATTCTGCTCCTCCTCTCTCGGCGAGGAGGCGATCGATGCCCTTACCCCGCTCGCGGATCGAGAGGCGATAGAGCAAGGGATGGCCGAGGTCGGTGAGGCGATCTCCTTCTTGGAGGAGCAAGGGCGTTTCTCTCTTCACGGGGTGGAAGATCTCGCCCCCTTTCTCAGGCGGGCCGAGGAGCACGCCTTTCTCGCTGGGGAGGAGTTCCTTCTCGTCCTGCAAACGATCGATGAGACCCGGCGCATCCGAGCCGTATTCACCACGCAAGAGGCCTTCCCGTCCCTACGACGGTTCGCCGAGCGTCTCTTCGAGGCGATCGATCTTGCGAAGAGAATCCATCGGGCAATCGACGAGACCGGCGCGGTGCGCGACGATGCCTCTCCAACGCTGAAGAGCCTGATCGCAAAGCAAAGAACTCTCGAACAGAGGGTCGAGAAGAAGCTACGCGCACTGATCGATCGTAACCCTGAACTGATCAGCGAAGCGGTGATCACCCGCCGCGCCGGGCGGCTGGTCGTTCCGATCAAGAGTGGGGCGGTCGGGGCGATGGGGTTCGTCGTTCACGATCGTTCGGCGACCGGCCAGACCCTGTACGCCGAGCCGACCACGCTCGTAACGGAGAACAACAACCTTGCTACCCTGAGTGGGGAGATTCACGATGAGCGGCTGCGTATCCTGCGCGAGCTGACCGAGGCATTCAAGGAGAAGGGATCTTCATTCCTGCACAACCGGGCGATCCTTGCTCACCTCGATTCCCTCTTCGCTCGTGCCTCCTACGCGATCGCCCATCACTGTTCCTTCCCCCGTCTCTCCCGCTCTCTTTCGCTTCGCAACGCTTGCCACCCCCTCATTGACCGGGAACAGGTCGTCCCAGTCTCCCTCTCCATTGGAGATCGAACCCGTATGGCGGTGATCACCGGGCCGAACACCGGCGGTAAGACGGTGACCTTGAAGACGCTCGGCTTGCTGACGCTGATGACCCAATCGATCATCCCCATTCCCGCCTCCCCGGATAGCGAGATTTCCCTCGTCTCCAAGGTGCGAACCGACATCGGGGACGAACAATCGATCTCGCAGAACCTCTCCACCTTCTCCGCCCACATGAAAAACATTGTCTCCATCCTGGAGGAGGCCGACGCGGGCGCTCTCGTCCTCCTCGACGAACTCGGTGCGGGGACCGACCCGCAGGAAGGGGCCGCCCTTGGCCTAGCCATCATCGAGGACCTGCTTGAGGCCGAGGCACTGGTCGCCGTCTCCACGCACCTCACCCCGCTCAAGTACTTCGCTATCCGTCATCCTGCGGTGAAGACCGCATCGATGGAATTCGACGCCGAGACCCTCTCCCCTACCTTCCGAGTGATTGAGGGAGTCCCCGGCAAGAGCAACGCGTTCGTCATCGCTCGCGGCCTTGGCCTTTCCGAGGATTTGGTGACACGAGCAAAATCGTTCCTCACTAAAGGGGAGATCCGCGCCGAGGACATCATCGAGGAGCTCAATCGCGAACGCCAGACGCTCCTCAAACACCGCACTAGGGCGGAACAAGAACTGGCAGAGGCGAGCAAGCTGAAACACACCTACGCGGAGAAAGTAGCCACGTTCGAAGAGGCCAAAGAAGAGACGCTCTCTACTAGGATCAGGGAGCTGGAAGCGTTCCTCCGTCGAAGCCAAGAACAAGTAGAGCGTCTCTTGCGCAAGATCAAAGCCTCTCCAACCGTGGAGGAGGCAAAGAGGGCCTACCGTGAGCTTGCCGACTTGCGTGGTGAGCTGCGCATAGAGGAGGAGTGTGCCACACGCGAGGACGAGGGGGCCACTCTCTCTCCCGACGAGATCCAGGTGGGGCAGTTCGTGCATGTGCACAGCTTGGACACCGACGGGCGGATCGCGAGCATATCCCCACGCGGGAAGGTGACAATCGATCTGGAAGGGATTCGCGTCTCCACAGAAGCCGCTGATCTCTCCCTGGCGAAACGGCGAGAGTCTAAGCCAAAGTCCCGTTTCTATCGCCCCGCCGGTTTGCGAACCGGCCAAGTTTCCCTCCAGTTGAACGTGCGCGGGATGACGGTCTCCGAGGCGCTACGCGAGCTTGAAGCATACCTCGACCAGCTCCTGCTCACCGACATTAGGCGAGCGAGCGTCCTCCACGGCAAAGGAACCGGTGCCCTGCGGGACGCTATCAGGGCTTACCTATCCTCCTGTTCCTTTGTCTCGTCTTGCAGCCTGGCACCCCAAAGGGAAGGGGGGGATGGGGTTACCATCTTCGAGCTCGCAGGAGAGTAGAATATTGGGCTCTTTGCCGTTTTGAGCTGATAACAACCTGTGACCACAAATGATAGAAGGCTGTTCTCTCGCCCGTTTGTTGCACTCACTCAAGACGCCAAGATCGCCAAGAGATGCCTTCTGTTCTTGTTCTTTTCCAATTCTACCGCTTTCCTTGGCGCTCTCTGCGGCTTTGCGAGAGAATGCTCCTGCTCTTTCTTGTCACTCATTACCCGCTACTGCTTCACGTCTTTGCGAGATGTACTGGTTCCGTTATGCCTACATCTACCCACTCGAAACGACAAGGAACCGAATATTGAAAGGATAGGGGCTTTTCGTTAAGATGGATCGCTCAAAGAGTTAGATAGCGAGGTCATTCAGGGTGGAGATAACCAAGGTAGAGATTCGACCGATGCGCAATGAGGGGAACCTGAAAGCGTTCTGCTCGATCATTTTTGATGACGTATTCATCATTCACAGCGTGAAGGTGATCCAGGGGAAGGAACACCTGTTCGTCGCCATGCCCAGTCGCGAGGTTAAGAACGGCGAGTTCCGCGACACAGCCCATCCGATCGACAACGAGTTTCGATTGAGATTAGAACAGGTGGTCCTTGCGAAATACCGCGAGGCTGTGGCCGAGGAAAAGACAATCTTTGCTCAGGAAATCCCCACGCAGGACCTGATATTTAAGGCCGTAGCCAACCGGTAAGGCAGCGGCCTTTGGAGCCGTGATCGGAGGTTCGAATCCTCCCGCCCTAATTTCTTCCTGTTGTCAACTTCCCCGACCCAGGGCTTGAAGCAGCCATTCGTGATGCGATCGGGAAACCAACTGGAGACATCCACGATACCGACTTGATTGGGCTGACTTCCTTTGATGCCGCGAGTCGAGGGATAACCGATCTCGAAGGGATGCAATATTGCACAGACCTCACGTGGTTCTACTTGTACGACAACGTACAGATAGCGACATTACGCCTCTTGTAAGCAACGCAGGGATTGACAGCCACGACTTTATTGACCTCCAGCACAACCTCTTGACCCTTGCACCTGGCTCTCCAAACAAGCCGGGCATCGAAGCTCTGCAAGGGCGAGGGGTCAACGTTAAATTCGATCCACAGAACTGACACCGCTCCGAAGTGTAATATTAGGCGGGAGGAACGATGAAACGAAATACGATCACGATTGTGTCGGGGCTGCCTCGTTCCGGCACATCTCTCATGATGATGATGCTCGAAGCCGGGGGGATGCCTGTATTAACCGATCACATACGAACAGCCGATGCAGATAACCCCAAGGGGTATTATGAGTTAGAACGGGTCAAAGCGATCGAGCATGATCAGGCTTGGCTGAAAGAAGCGGGGGGAAAAGCTGTCAAGATGATCTCGGCCCTACTAAAATACCTGCCGCAGAACTACGCCTATCGCGTTATTTTTATGCGGCGCGAGATGGAGGAGATGCTTGCATCTCAGCGTCAGATGCTCATCAGCAGAGGAGAATCAACCGATACCGTCAGCGACGAACGGATTGCGGAGCTGTCTCATGAACACCTACACCGGGTCGCCACCTGGATTGACGATCAGCCAAATATCAACGTCCTCTACGTGAGCTACAACGAGATCCTGAAAGACCCGCTTACACAAGCACGTCGCGTTGCCAAGTTTGTAGATATGGATCTCAATGTGGAGAAGATGTCGCAGGTCGTCGATTCATCCCTCTACCGGCAGCGCTGTGGGGATTGAGAGATCGGAAGATCTGGGAATTGAATGATTGAGTGATCGGAGGATCGGGAGATTGAAAAGATGAAAGATAACTTAGTAGAAAAAGATGGAAGGGGCTACTGATGTAAGGAACCGTTCAATCACTCAATGATTCACTCACTCAATCATTCAATCACTTGCTCGCTCAAGCCTGCTCCCATTCTCTGCGTGCTCCGCGCCTGCCTGTCAGAATACGACGGCAGCCATGATTTGATCTATTTTGTGCGTATGCTTATAATAAGAGGGTTAAGAGAGTCCTTGAAATAGAGGGGAGAATGGTTGCTTGATTGCATCGCCTCGCTCTCTTACGCTTTAGCAGCACGGCTTACCGCAATCGTGCTTTAAGAAGGAACGAGGAGCTAAAATGACCATCTGTATCACAGCAAGAGGAGAAGAACTTAACTCTGAGGTCGATCCGGCTTTTGGCCGAGCAGCATACTTTCTGTTCATCGACCTGGATGCGCCCACGCCGGAGGCGCTTATCACAGAGACGGTGAGAAACGTCCCTGGTGCACACGGCGCTGGTGTCCAAGCAGCGCAGACTGTCGCCGCTAAGAAAGCAAGCGCGGTCATCACCGGGAGTGTCGGGCCAAACGCGTACCAAGGGCTCTCCGCTGCCGGGATCAAGATCTACACCGGGGCAAAAGGAACTATCAAGGAAGCGTTAGAGGATTATCGAGCCGGCCGTCTCACCGACGCAACAGGAGCGACCGGCGCGCGACATGGAGGAGGAAGGAGATGACAAGAGTCTGCGTACCGACCGCCGGACGAGGGGGACTCGACGACTTAGTCGGCGAGCACTTTGGCCGTGTTCCCGCGTACACGATCTACAACACAGAGACAGATCAGGTAGAGGTTGTACAGAACGACTCCGAGCACACGGGAGGGACAGGGCTTCCAGGAGAAATTCTGGCCAACTTAGGGATCGACGTTCTTCTGTGCAGCGGCCTTGGCCGCCGGGCAATCGGCATCCTGAACACAAACGGAATCGAGGTATGTATCGGCATTTCAGGGACAGCGCGCGAGGCGATCGAATCCTGGAAGGGCGGCAAGCTCTCCAAAGCTTCTGAAGGAGATGCCTGTCAGGAACACACCTTCCACGACAGACACTAGAAATTGAATGATTGAGAGATCGGCCGCCGGCCCTGAAGGGCCTCTGGCTCGGAGGGGAGATTGGAGAGTTTATCTGCTTGATCCTTTGGACGTCAAAGCACTCAGCTGTTTCCTCATGCGGTAGAAGAATTTTGCATAGGAGTTTGAGGTTGAAGTGAGAGAAGAAAAAATACATTTAAGTGGGTTACCCTAATGCGTATTGCTGTCGCCAGCGGAAAGGGAGGAACAGGGAAGACGACGATCTCTGTCAATCTCGCCCTTGCCCTCGCCGAAGAGGAAAAGATCCAATTCATCGATTGTGATGTCGAAGAGCCAAACGCACACTTGTTTCTAAATCCAACATTTGACAAGAAACGCTCGATCTCGAAGCTTCTCCCGCAAATCGACGAGGAGTTGTGCAATCAGTGCAGCAAGTGCGCACAGGCGTGCGAATTCAATGCTATCGCTGTCTTAGGCAAGAAGGTGCTCGTATACAACGAACTATGCCACGGTTGCGGACTGTGCACGCTGGTCTGCCCGACCAAAGCGATCTCCGAGACTCCGCACGAACTCGGTGTAACAGAGTCGGGAACAGCACGTGGTTTTCCGTTTTCTCACGGGCTACTCAACATCGGCGAGGCAATGGCAACTCCAATCATCCACGCGCTGAAGGAAAAGATCGATCCGCAACGCCTGACAATCATCGATGCCCCACCAGGAACCGCTTGTCCGACGATTGCCGCGCTCCACGGGGTCGACATTGCACTTCTTGTTACCGAGCCGACCCCATTTGGGCTGCACGATCTTAAGGCAGCCGTCGGAGTGGCCCGCTCACTCGATGTCCCGGTGGCAGTGATCATAAATCGTGATGGAATCGGGGATGATCGCGTCGAGCATTACTGCTCGCAAGAGCACATCCCGGTCCTATTAAAGGTGCCATTCGACCGTGAAATTGCCTCCCTCTACTCGGAAGGAACTCCATTCACTGATGCTCTTCCTCGATGGAAAGAGCGGTTCATCGCACTGCATGAGGCGCTGAAGGAGGTAACGACATGAAGAGCATACTGTTCCTCTCGGGAAAGGGCGGTACAGGGAAGACCTCACTCGCTGGGGCGTTTGCTGTCCTGGCCAAGAACAAGATCCTTGCTGACTGCGATGTCGATGCGGCGAACCTTCACCTCCTTCTCGACCCACAGGTGAAGAGTAAAGGGATCTTCCAAGGATCAAAGGTAGCGGTGAAGGACGAGGAGAAATGCACCTCCTGCGGGGCCTGTCGCAAGGTCTGCCGGTTTCGTGCAATCGATGAGTCATTCACGATCGACCCCTACATGTGCGAAGGGTGCGGGGCATGTGCCTATGTTTGCCCGACAGACGCAATTACCCTCGTCCCCCAGAACTCCGGGCAGTGGACCACATCGGCAACCCGACTCGGCCCGCTTGCCAGCGCCGAACTTTACCCTGGGGAAGAGACCTCGGGGAAGCTCGTCACCATTGTCAAGCAAAAAGCGTACGAGCTTGGGAAGGAAAGCGAGGCTGAACTATTAGTGATCGACGGCTCCCCGGGAATCGGCTGTCCAGTGATCGCTTCGGCGACTGGAGCGAACGCGGTGATTCTCGTCACCGAACCGAGCCTCTCGGGATTGCATGACCTGAAGAGGATTCTTGGGGTTGTGCAGCACTTCCGCATCCCTGCTTATCTTGTGATTAACAAGGCGGACCTGAACGCCAGGATTTCAGAGGAGATCGAACGATTCGCCGAAGCAGAGGGTCTCCCCACCCTCGGGCAGATCCCATACGACAACAGGGTGACAAAGATGATGATCGCGGGGAAGAGCGCGGTTGAGGACGAAGAAAGCCCAGCCGGAAAAGCGATGCGAGAGATCTTTAAACTGTTCATGAAGGAATGGAAAAGAGAAGGCGGCTAGAATGCCAAGAGGAGACGGAACAGGGCCGGCAGGAGCCGGTGCAGGAACCGGAATGGGCCGTGGCCAAGGACGGGGACAGATGGGCGGAAACCGCGCTGGCGCAGGGCCATCCGGTTACTGCGTCTGCCCAAAGTGTGGCGCGCGCGTGCCACACGCAGTGGGAACACCGTGCTACAAGATAGATTGCCCCAAGTGCGGGGCGAAGATGGCGCGCGAATAAGCGTAGGGGAAAGCCGTTTTGAAAACCTACCTTGATTGTTTCCCATGTTTCATGCGTCAAGCGCTCGATGCGGCGCGGATGGCGACCGATGATCCCGCAGTACAGAGAGAGGTCCTCGATCGGGTGGCCAAGCTTCTCCCCGCGGTTCCGTCGGACTCTACCCCGATCGACATGGGTCAGCTCATTCACCGGCTGGTGCGGGAGGTAACAGGGGTCGCTGACCCGTACGAAGAGGTAAAGAAAGAATCAAACGACCTCGGCCTCAAGTTCTATCCCACGTTGAAGTCCCAAGTGCAAGGATCAGAAGATCCCCTCCTTACCGCGCTCAAGATCGCTGGGGCAGGAAATATCATCGACTTTGGCCCCAAACTAACGATGGATCACAGCCGCTCGCTCGATCAGATAGTAAACGATTCGCTCAGCCAAGCGTTACAGGAACCGTTCGATTCAGTGCAGTACCGCGCGTTCAAAGAGAAACTGACTGAAGTAAAGGAAATCCTCTATTTGGGGGACAACACCGGGGAGATCGTGTGCGATAAGATCCTGATTGAGGAGCTCGTGCGGCGTGGAAAGGAAGTCACGTTTGTCACCCGCGGCGAGCCGACCATCAACGACGCCACCTTGGCTGACGCGCGTTATGTAGGGCTAGACAAGGTGGCCACTGTGATCACGAACGGGTCTGACGCTCCTGGTACCCGGCTTGAGGATTGTTCCCAAAAATTCGTAGCGGCGTTTCAATCCGCGGAACTCATCATTTCCAAAGGGCAAGGGAACTTCGAGGGGCTGTCTGACGTCCCCGGGCCGATCTTCTTCCTGTTCAAGGTGAAGTGCCCGGTGATCGCCCGGGAGGCCGAGGCAGAGATCGGGACAGTGGTGCTAAGAGAACAAACTGTGGAGAAGGTGACCAAATGATAGAGGAGGACGTGAGAAGGATCCTTTCCGAACTTCCGGAGGGGGTGATCCTCGTCGCTGCGGCAAAGACGCGCACGCCGGATGAGGTCCGACAGGCAGTCGAGGCCGGGGTGCGGAGTGGCACTTTATCGGGTACCTGCAGAAGAACAAGGTGAAAAAGGCAGTGACGAGCGCGTTGCACACGTAGTGGGAACACCGTGCTACAAGATAGACTGCCCCAAGTGCGGGGCGAAGCTCGCGCGCGAATAAGGGTCTAGTAAGAGTTTACCTCGACTGCATCCCTTGCTTCATGCAGCAGACACTCGCTACAGCAAGGCAGGTAACCGAAGCTGAACCCACGCAACGAGCTATCGTGTGAATCAAGTACCTGAATCTGTGGAGGTATGAAGAAGCTACCGGCTGAAGGCACAGTTCAGTCATCTTGCCCTCGAAATGGCTCTGATTTCTGGACCGCTTGCCTCGGTGAGGCCCTAAGATCACTGACGATCAGGATGGAAAACACGTTGCAGAGTATTTTCTCTTCCTTTGCGTAACACTTTCCCTGTTAGGGTTCGCTGCTCTTTCCTCTCCAGGCTCTTCTACAAAGCTCAGGCTGTGGCTAACTGTAGGTATACCCTCCGCCAGGTGTCAAACCACGGACAGTGCCTGCCAAACGACAACACCAACCGCCGTGCATGCTTCACCACCGGCACGCAAGGTAGATCATATCCTGCATCACACTGCGTAATCAACGACGTGTCGCCCGCTTACGAAGGGGTATAACATCTCCTTCTAAGCTCTCCTGCCCAATCAACTGCAACACGTTGTAGGCCATCATTCCCAACAGTAACACCAGTTCGTTCATCCTGGCTTCGACAGTTGTAGGTGAACACAAATCAGCAAAGTCTGTAGGGGTAGGTATTGTGTGTACGTTGGGGTTTTGCGACTGTTTAACTACAGATTATGGGGGAGCAAGCTCGACTTTCTTGACCTAGAGAGGAGGATTGATCAGCTCCAGGCAAACCTGCGCCTCGTTGTAATCGCTAGATCGATAGGCGTCGCGATTGCGTTCAAACCGCTCAATGAGTTCGAAAACTTCCTTATGATGCCGGCATCTTCTCTCTGTTTCTTCGAGTTTATAGTCGCATAGTTAATAGTTACGCATTCTCGGACAACTGACGGTAATACTTAAGGTCAGGGAGCGATCCCCTCGCTGCGGGACGTTCTCTCACTCCACAGTGACCGTCTTTGCCAGGTTGCGTGGTTGGTCAACGTCGGTTCCTCGCAGGACGGCGATATGGTAGGCGAGGAGCTACAAGGGGACGGTATACAGGATCGGCAGGTATATCGGGGAAGCGGCAGTGAGGAGAAGAGTGTGGCCGGCGAGCTTGGAGAGGGTCGGGTCGTCGGGGCAATTTCCGACACATTTCTCAGAATCCAACTAGGAACTACTCCTATGGGCTATCTTGGGCTCATGGTATGGGTTTCTTTGCATGTGAAGGGGGTTGTTTCCTGGCTAGCTCTCCAGGCTGGTAACGATTTCCTGGCGTAGAAAGTTCTTGGCCTTGACAAACGCGAGTCGACGTGATATTGTAGATGTTGGATGTAGGATATCTAAGAACTAAGATCGCAAAGGGAGCGCAGTAGTGGAGAGAGATACCCGAACGAGGATTGTCCGCAACTACCTTAAGGACTGGATCATTGATCACCACCTGTCCTCAGGAGATCCACTCCCGCCAGAGACTAAGATCGCCCATGAGTTAGCAATCAGTCGTGGGTCAGTCCGTGAGGCGGTGAAGGCCCTGGAGTCCCTAGGAATTGTAGAAGTTCGACACGGTGAGGGCCTGTTCGTACGAGACACCAACCTTGATCCTCTACTAGAGATTTTCACCTTCGGGTCCCACTTTGACCCTTCTTTGCTCGCTGAGCTGCTCGAACTTCGTACCTGGCTGGAAACTGCTGTGATCGGAGACGTGGTAAAGAAAACCAGCGAGTTACATCACAACGAGATTATTCTCTCCCTCAGCGAATGGGAGAAAGACCTCAAAGAAGGGATCCTGCACACAAAAGATGACCAGCGGTTCCATCGCTCTTTGTATAAGATTTTGGGAAACCAAACATTGCTACGCCTGTTAGCCGTTTTCTGGACTGTTTTTGAGAACATCGGCATCGAGGATATTCGGCGAGACCCCACGCCAATGGAAACGTGGGAAGAGCACCGTGCCATCTACGAGGCTGTGCTCAAGCGAGATAAAAAGGGTGCTCGAAAGGCTATCTTGAAGAGCAACAGCCACGTTATGGAACGCATACGCAGGGTTCGTTCACAGAGGGACGTTGACCTCAAGGAAGGCGGAGGAAATGGCATTGATTAAGGGTGTGATTGTTCCACTCATTACCCCTCTTTCAGCAGATAGGGGGATAGATGAGAAGGGACTAGCTCAGCTTATGGAGTATGTTATAGAGGGCGGCGTATCAGCGATCTTCTTGCTTGGGTCATGTGGAGAATTTCCGGCTTTGACAACAGAGGAGAAGATCCAAGTTGTCAAACTGACCAAACGGTATGCCCAGGGGCGCGTTCCTATTTTGGTGGGGGTGGGAGAGACTAAGACACGACGTGCTGTGATCCTGTCTGAGAAGATTGTGGAAGCAGGAGCAGATACTTTAGTAGCTTCTGCCCCTTTTTACTATCACTACACTCAGAATGAGCTTCTCTCACATTTTACCACCATTGCAAGAGCGACCGAGGTGCCGCTTCTGCTTTACAATATTCCTCAATTAGTGAGTCATACCCTGGCTCCAGAAACGGTCGCTCATCTGGCAGACGTGGAGAACATCATCGGATTGAAGGATAGTGCGGGGGATATGGATGTCTTCCAGTCCTACCTAAACGTCAAGCGCGATCATCCTAATTTCGGCATTTACCAGGGTGCGGAACCTATGGCAGCAGTGAGTTTGGTGCGTGGTGCGGACGGCGTTGTGTTGGGGCTTGCGAACCTGGCACCAAAGCTGTGTGCCAGCCTTTACACGACTGCAAAAGGAGGCAATTTGTCTGCTTTGTGGGATCTGCACGATAAGCTAATCCAGCTGCGAGTTGTTCAAAACCATAAATCCTGGTTGACCGGGTTAAAAACCGCTGTGAGCCTCCTGGGCATCTGTGACCCAACGGTGTCAGCTCCATTCGAGCCATTGAGTGCAGAGCAAGTTGCCTCGGTGCACCAGACGCTGTGTGAGACTGGGCTGAATCCCCCATTGTTGTCAATCGGAAGGGATTCGCTAGACAAGCAGGGGGCGTAGAGAGAGTGACTTCGTAGCAGAGGTTATTCTCATCGCAAATATACTCAAATATATATGGAAGGGGGTGAGCGTATAGGGATAGGTATGGCCACTGCGCCGAACAGGGAGGTAGGGTTCGTATTCGACCGAGAAGAAAAGGAACACGCAAAAGGAGGAAGCAACTATGAATAGTAGGGCTATTCGTAGATGGGTTTGTGTGCTGCTACTACTTGGCAGCTTCGCTACTTTGGTTGTAGGAGCAGAGGACAACACTTACATTGAAGGTTGGATCTCCGCTTCTCAATTTTGTTCGTTGATGACTGGAAGAGGGCACCGTCTCGATATTACGGTAAACCACCCGCTGGTTGCGATCAACTGGGAGGGTGAACTCCAACCCCTTCTAGCAGAGAGCTGGGAGAAGGACGAAGAGGGAAAGGTCTGGATCTTCCACCTGCGTAAAGGAGTAAACTGGCACGACGGTATCCCCTTTACGGCTAAGGACGTTGTCTTTAGCCTTAATAGTTACGTTAACCCTCAGATTGGTTCACGCCGGCATTACTGGCTAGCTGATGTCTTAGGATACGACGAGTTCCGGACAGGAGAGGCAGATAGTCTTGAAGGAGTTCAAGCGCTCGATGATTACACGGTTCAGATTGAGTTGGCGGATGCGCTACCGCTTTGGATAAAGCTGTCCGCCACGTACATCGTGATATTCCCAGAGCACATCCTGGGCGATGTACCTCCTGAGGAACTACTTGGCCATTCCTACTGGACGAACCGTGTTGGGACGGGTCCCTTTAAGTGGGTAAAGTACGTACCAGACCAGTACGTGGAGCTTGTGCGTAACGAGGACTACTTCTTGGGGGCACCTAAGATTGAGCATCTTATCTACCGATTCTATAGCGACGCGGCTACGCAAGTTGCCGCCCTTGAGCGTGGTGAGATCGATATGACAGCGTACGAAGGCACGCTAATCGACCTTGATGATGTGGAGCGCGTGGATGCCATCCCTGACGTCAATGTCGTTGTCATGAGTAAGGGAATGCCGAACTTTATCAGGTTCAATCATGACCGTCCAGAGTGGGCTGATGTCAGAGTTCGCCAAGCTGTTCGCTATGCTATCGATGTAGAAGGTATAATGGAATCGCTGGCGTGCGGTTACGGCCTGCCGGCCTACACCGTCTTTCCCCAGGCTTGGGCAATCCCGGATGACCTGAACAAGTATGAACACAACCCGGAAAAGGCCAGACAGTTGTTAGAAGCGGCCGATTGGGATCCCAACCGCGAAGTAGATTTCGTTTATGAGTACGGGGACCTCTTCACCCAGAATCAGCTCCTGGCTATACAACACGACCTTGCCCAAGTAGGTATGAAGATCAACCTGCGAAAGGTTGATTCCGCAACCAGCGTCTCCTTGTGGAGCACTGGGGAGTTTGACATTGGTTACTATGGCTTCGGTATGGCGGTGGACCCAGGCCTTGCAGTTGCAGTGTTTGACGGGGAGACCTATCAGTCAGGAGGCTACAACAATCCAAGAGCCCTGGATCTGTTTGACGAAGCATTGCAATACGAATCAAACGAGGATCGACAACCCTTCTACCACGATATCGCTCGTGTAGCCAACGAGGAACAACCCTGTGTCTGGCTTTGGTATGCTCCGCGCCCCCTTGGGTTTAACCGGCGTATCTGGGGACCGTATGAGCATTACAAAGAGCAAGGGATTATCTACTTTAACATGCCAGTCTACAACGAGATCGAGAAGTGGTATATAAAACCGTAGACTGGATAGACTGACTAAGGGGGATGAAGACAAGGAGGGGGGGAACTCCCTCCTTGTTCCCCCACAGCGACCATTCCTTTTGTAGTGGGAGGTTATTTGCTTCAATATCTTCTGCGACGAATACTAATTAGTATTCCGGTACTCCTTGGGGTGACCTTGCTGCTCTTTCTCTTAGCTGAAATGATGCCTGGTGATGCTGTCACAGCTATGGTGACCCCCGATGCGCCTACTTCGCGAGAAGCGTTGGAACAAATGCGAGCTACCTTGGGACTTGATAAACCCTGGCCGATACGTTATTTTGTTTGGTTAGGACAACTTCTACATGGAAACATGGGATATTCCTATATTGACTTTCAGCCTATTAGCAAAACGATTATCTCCCGCTTACCCGCAACACTCGAACTGATGGGAGCATCCTTGTTTCTCTCGATTGTTATTGGCTTGATGCTGGGTGTCATCTCTGCGCTGAAACAGTATTCCGCTTTGGATTTCTCCCTTACAATTCTAGGGTTTGCAGGTCAGTCCATCCCTGTTTTTTTCATGGGACTAGCAGTCATTTACGTTTTCAGCCTACGACTCGCATGGTTGCCCGTATCGGGTATTGCCACTCCAGGTGCCCCGCTTTCAATAGTGGACAACCTGCAGCATCTAGTTTTACCGATGTTGTCGTTGAGTATATTCCGAATAACTGTCTTCATGCGGTATACGCGATCGAGTTTTCTTGAGGTGCTACAAAACGAGTATCTTCTTGTAGCGAGGGCTAAGGGGGTGTCGGAGAGGCGTTTGGTTCTTCACCATGCCGCTCGCAATGCCTTAATCCCCATCATTACTGTCATTGGTTTGAACGTCCCTGTCCTATTTGCTGGTGCCGTGATCATCGAAACGGTCTTTCAGTGGCCGGGGATAGGCCTATTGTACATCACTGCTGTGGGACAGAGAAATCATCCTTTAATCATGGGGTTAGCGCTTATGTCCGCGCTTGTGGTCTTCGCAAGCAATTTTGTTGTTGATGTTACATATTCGTTTGTTGATCCAAGGATACGCTATGATTGAACTAACCCAAAAAGACTCTGCTCACGTACGCACTACGAGAAAGAGTTCTCAAAGCCTTCTGAAAAAAGCTTGGAAGAGATTTCGCCAGCACAAATTGGCAATGTTCGGCCTAGTAGTACTGAGTTTGTGGAGTTTCTTAGCGGTATTGGCACCAGTTTTCGGCCGCTATCCTCCTGATGCAATTGACCTGCTTAATCGCAACTTGCCCCCATCTTCTTTTCACTGGCTGGGAACAGACGGTGTAGGACGCGACGTATGGTCTAGAGTCCTTTACGGCGGGCGCGTTTCTCTCACTGTAGCACTGACCTCTATCGCCATTTCCACAGGAGTTGCAGTTTTCCTGGGAGGGTTGTCCGGTTATTTGGGTGGACGAGCTGATCTCCTGATAATGAGGTTTACGGACGTAGTTATGAGTGTTCCCCCATTAGTGCTTCTGATTGCTCTTGTTTCCATTGTAGGGCCTGGGCTCAGAAACATCATACTTGCAATTGGGCTGATGTCTTGGCCTGGCCCAGCCCGCATAGTTCGTGGACAAGTGCTTTCGCTTCGTGAGCAAGACTTCGTAACAGCAGCGAAGGCAGTAGGAGACTCTCCACTGAGGATAATCTTCCAGCATATTCTCCCGAACGCTTTATCACCGGTTATCGTCACTGCGACTCTCCAGGTGGCTTCAGCGATTCTGCTGGAAGCTTCCATGTCCTTCTTGGGCTTGGGAATTCCTCCTCCTACTCCAAGTTGGGGGAATATGCTACAGGATGCCCGGACAATCAGGATCTTGGAATCAATGCCCTGGTTATGGCTTGCGCCAGGCTTGGCGATCGTTATCTGCGTTTTGAGTATGAACTTCATCGGGGACGGGTTGCGAGACGCGCTTGATCCCCGCATGTCGCGTTAGCCATGAATATAATAGAGTGGTTACTAATATGAAAATCGGCATTGTGTCTGCTATGATCCGATGGGAGAGGAGCCTCTTTGACCAAATCGAATGGGCTGCGCAAAATGGATTCAGTGCTATCGAACTTTCTTGTTGGTCGAAACAGTACCAGGTTGAAGGTTTGTGGGCTCACCGGCGGGACCCGAATCCGCAATTTCTCACCTGTTTGCGCAACAAACTAGCCTCTTTCCAGCGCGTTGATATTCACGCGAGCTATAACTCTGCCTTTGATCCCGTCTATGTCACGTATCATCCTCTGTGCCGCGAAATCTACGTCGACGAGATTCGATGGGCAATGAAACTGGCCGCGTTCCTTGATGCTCAAGTGGTTACTTGCCACAGTGGGTGGTTAATCCATGGGCGGTGTGAGAAAGAAAGGGAGCGAAGTCTTATTGACGCGCTTCATCGCCTGAATGCTCTAGCAGAGGAATACCAGGTTCTGTTAGGCATGGAAACCCTGGAGTATTTCCTACCTCTGGAGCACTGTGAGCTAGTACGCCGCTTGGATTTGGACCGAGTGAGACTAACCCTTGATTTGGGACATATTCACCGGAGAACTCCACCTGGCATTCCCGTACACGATTTTTCTACCCCCGCCTATATCGCATTCGGCCGTTCGGAGGCGTTCATTAAGTCGTTCGCTCCGTATATCGTACATGTGCATGTACACGACTGTGATGGAGAACGATCTCATTTGGGATTAGGGAAAGGGATTGTAAATTTCGCCTCAATCATACAGACCTTGAAGGAGGTAGGCTACATGGGCTGTTTGAGTATGGAAACTGAAGGGAGTAAGGAAGAAATGGTGACTTGGAGATCTTCTTTGGAGCGAGAAGTCAATTCAAACGCATCTTAGAAACACAGCACAGAGGAAGGTGTTCATGGGCTTGAAGCTGCATTTAGTTAGACATGGAATTACCCAATGGAATAAGGAGCAAAGGCACCAAGGCCGCCTTCCTGGGATTGGACTGAGTGTTGAAGGTTTCAAGGAAACCGTAGCACTAGGGGATTCGTTGACTTTTAGAGATTACGCAGCCATTGCTAGTAGCCCCCAGCAACGAGCACTTGACACGGCGAGTATTCTCAAAGATCGCCTGAGCTTGAATCGGCCAGTAATGAAGGATGAGTGTTTCGATGAATGGAACATTCCTATCTGGGAAGGGCTAGCGTTAACGGAAATTGAGAAGAGTTACCCAGATTTATACAAGGTGTATCTGAGCGAGCCCAGCCAATTAAAGTTACCAGGGGCCGAAACGCTTCATGAGGTCCAAAGACGAGCGCTAGTGGGTATTCAATGTTTACAGAAGCAATACCCGAATGCAACTGTGCTTGTTGTAACTCACAGTGGGGTAATCAGAGTGATTGTGTGCAATCTGCTGGGCATTTCTCTAAGCTCATATCGTCAACTTTTCATAGATAATTCCTCATTAACGGTTATAGAGTTCCTGGGAAACCCTGTTCTTCGATTGCTCAATTGGCATCCCTCAGCACTTAGCGCAAGGTCTTGCTCTGTGCCGAGCGAACACCGGATGGGTGATGCGATTGGAAGAGGTCTCTCTAGCCTTGAATAACAGACAAAATTTCGTAACTGTATGTAAGCCATGTAAGAATCAGGCTACGAAAGGGGAAGACAGTGCGCTGTGAAGAGAGGGATACGCAAACTACTATTCGTTTGTGTGTACAAGAGGCACATACTTATGATGTCATAGTGACTGGTGGAGGCACGACCGGATTTGCTGCCGCTATTGCTGCAGCGAGGAATGGGGCAAGGACAGCACTAGTTGAATATAACAGTTTCCTTGGTGGTAATGCTGCAAATGCGAACGGACTAGGCTTTTTAGGATTCCACAATAAACAGAAGCAATTGATCGTACGGGGGATCGCGCTTGAGATGGTTCAACGATTACAGAGTCTCGGGGGAGCATCCGAGTTTTATTTTGATCCGATTACGTCCGATCTTGTTGTCATCAACGGAAATTGGATGAAGATCGCCATGATGGAAATGGTCGCTGAATCTGGTGTCAATCTATATTTACGAAGCCTGGCCTTCCAAGTCCAATCTAGAAACAAAGCCCTAGATGCAATCTACATAGTCAATAAGCAGGGCTGTCAGGAATTGCGGGCAAAGGCTTTCGTTGACGCGACCGACACCGCCGATATAGCCGTCATGTCGGGCGCTGACTATGTGGTAGGGAGGGAACGTGACCACAAGGTTCAAGTGTCATCATATTGTTTCCGGGTGGGGAATCTGGACTTCGGAGAGATCTTAAAGTATTTCTCTGAACATCCTGACCAAATCCGCCCATTTAACCTTGAGAAACACGTTCTCGATAACTTGCTTGTCCAAATGCGTTCAGCACCGTTTATCACGGGCGGATTCACTGATTTGGTTGCTAAGGCTATCGAAGACGGGATTGATTTCCCAAGAGACAGGTTGTGTGGTATTTGGCATCCTGAAGAGAGAGAGGCCCTCATTGTAGCGAGTCGTGTTGAGAATGTAGATCCCAACAATGTAACAGAGTACTCCCAATCCGAGAAAGTTGGACAGTTGCAAGTTAAGGAGATCATGAAGTTTATTCGTAACTATATGCCGGGTGGCAAGAATGCCAGACTGGTTGCGACTGGGCATCAAATAGGAGTTCGTGAAACCAGACATATAGTTGGCGAGTACAAATTGACCGTGGAGGACTTACTCCAAGGGAAGAGGTTTGATGATGTCATCGCGCTTGGAGCTTACCATGTAGATATTCACACCCCTGATGGGAAAGGACTTGCCCCGTTTGTGCAGCCACCCACATATAATATTCCATATAGATCGTTGTTGCCCCAAGAATTGGATAACGTTTTGGTAGCAGGTCGTTGTATTTCAGCTACGCACGAAGTTGAGGCTTCTACGCGCGTTATTCCAATCGGTATGGCTTTGGGAGAAGCGGCAGGAACGGCTGCAGCCCTTTCCGCTAGACAGAACACAAAACCTAAGTCGTTAAACGTTAGACATCTGCAGGAAATACTAGTGCAGCAGGGGGCTGAATTAGGACAAAACATTTGATGCGACGGTCTGATATTAAAGATTAATTTTATACTAACAGTAAGGCGAGGTGAACTATGGTTAAGGAGTATTTACGGAATTTGTCAGAGCTTCTAGGAAACCTACCAGAACAACAGATAGAAGAGCTTGTTCAACTTCTTCAAGACGTTAGAGATCGAGGGGGAATGGTGTTTGTGTTCGGTAACGGGGGATCTGCCACAGCGGCCTCTCACTTTGCATGTGACCTGGGAAAGAGCACAGTCCAGGAAGGCCGGCCTCGCTTTCGAGTGGTAACTCTACATGACATCGCAACCTTCTCTGCCTATGCCAATGACTATGGTTACGAGATGGTCTTCGCTGAACCTCTGCAGTCGCTTGGTCAGCCCGGGGACGTAGCTATCGGGATATCCGCTTCAGGAAATTCTAGTAATGTTTTACGTGCCATGGACGTTGCTCAAAGGCGAGGCCTTAGGACAGTAGGACTCACCGGATACCAGGGGGGGAAGCTTAAAGACAAGGTCGACCTTTGTATTATCGTTCTCTCGGAAGACATGCAGCACATTGAGGATGCCCATCAAATTATCCTTCACGCGGTCTTTAGGGAGTTACTGTTATGAACCCCGCCCTTCTTGCGCTTGATTTTGGTGGTACAAAGCTAGCGGCGGCAACTTGGCGGCGTGAGGGTGCCGAGGGCAAGGGGTTCACCCGGGTGGCTTCCGTTCTTTCCCCACCAACGAATGATGCGACCGCAGATCGGGAACTAATGCTAGAGATATGCGATGAGGTTCTGGCAGGGGAGGCTCCTGCCGCTGTGGGCGTAAGCTTCGGGGGGCTGGTCCAACAAAAGCAAGGGAAAGTGGTGCGATCCCACCACGTCGGGGGTTGGGAAGGTTTCCCATTGGGAGAGTGGCTGGAAAGTCGCTTCAAGGTTCCGGTGGTAGTGGACAATGATGCTAATGTTGCTGCGTTTGGGGAGTGGCAGTTTGGGGCCGGGAAGGGAAGTGAGACACTCTTGTATGTTACTGTCAGTACCGGGGTTGGCGGTGGGTGGATCCTTGGAGGGCAGATCCATCATGGACGGGATGGCCTTGCTGGAGAGATCGGACACATGTCGATTTTGAAGGACGGGCCCCTCTGTACGTGCGGGCGGCGAGGATGTGTGGAAGCGCTCTCCTCAGGGCAAGCGATTGCTCGTCGTGCCAGTGAAATCATGACCGCACAACCAGCAATTGAGACGTCTTTGCGGACCATTTCTGGCCACGACTCGATGGCACTTACGGCCGAGGCGGTGGCTCAGGCTGCTGCTGCTGGAGATGAGTTGGCAACCAAGATCCTCCGAGAGGCGGGCGAGGCCTTGGGGAGGGGAATCGCTTGTGCCATATCATTGATGAACCCAGACCGAGTTGTCCTGGGAGGGGGGGTGACCAAAGCGGGAGCAGAGTATTTACGGTGGGTACGGAATGCGACGCGGTTGAACCTGCTCTCCGCTCTTACGGCTGATATTGTCCTATCTGCTCTGGGGGGCGAAGCGCCGCTTTGGGGCGCGATTGCACTAGCCGAGGCGGCTTCCAAATAGCGATGGGTTACCTTCCTGGCACACGTATCGAGGTCGTTCATTCAGGTCTTCCTGTAGGACATATTCGCTACGCTCTCTTCGATTTCGATGGGACGCTTTCCCTAATTCGGGCAGGGTGGCAAGACATTATGACCTCGATGATGGTAGAAATCCTGAAAGGTACTCCGAAAGGGCAGGACAAGCCTCAAGAAGAGATTAAGACGCTCGTCACGGATTTCGTCACAATACTAACGGGAAAACAAACGATCTACCAGATGATCAGGCTTGGCAAAGAAGTGAAGTGCCGAGGAGGCAAGCCATTGGATCCTATCGAGTACAAAAAGATGTACCACAAGCGTCTTTGGGAGAGCATCAAGGGACGATACGAGGCGTTGCAGACTGGTCGTGTCAACCCCGATGAACTCATGATTCCTGGATCTCGAGGGGTGCTTGAGGCTCTTCAGAACCGAGGGATACTATGCTATCTGGCCTCAGGGACGGACGAGGTCTATGTATTGGACGAGGCCCGCAGCCTGCAAGTCGACCAGTACTTCTCAGGGATTTACGGAGCGCTGGACAACTGGAAGCTCTTCTCAAAGCGAATGGTCATCGAACGCATTATCGAGGAGCACCATCTGCAAGGAGAGGAGTTCGTCTCGTTTGGTGATGGATTTGTGGAGGTCGAGGAGACTAAGAGCGTGGGAGGAACCGCTGTAGGAGTGGCGTCGAACGAGATTACCCGTAAAGGAATGAACGAATGGAAGCGGGAACGACTGATCGAAGCCGGTGCTGATGTCATCATTTCCGACTTTCGGGAGCATGCACGACTAGTGGACTTCCTGAGAGGGGATACACTTGAACCACTCCAGAGAACCAATGGCCCTTGAGTACATATGTATTACTTCCAAAGACCGGAGATAAAGCCTATCAGGAAGTGTTTTCCATGTGCGACATCACCTTGTGGGCCGCGAAGCTCATCGGAATTACGTAGCTTTGAGTAGTCAGAGTGGTATCAATCTCCATATACGAGGTAACAAATCAAATAAGGAGTGATCAATGCCTTATCCGCAATTCGATCGAGGGAGTTTGCATCTTCAGCATTTATCCAAGCGTGTCCACGATATGCATCTGTCCGAGATTCTTCCTTTGGATTGGGACCCCCCACCATTCGACGACCGCAACCTCACGCAAATCGCCGAGCTGATCGTTCAAGCTCGGAAGAATGAAAGGCCAGTTATTCTCATGATGGGTGCCCACGTGATCAAACGCGGGCTTTCTCGGTACGTAATTGACCTAATGGAGCGTGATCTCATCACGCACGTAGGAGGGAATGGAGCCTGCTGTATCCATGACTATGAACTGGCCCTCATCGGAGCAACAACCGAATCTGTGGCACGCTACCTGGGCCGAGGGCAATTCGGTCTTTGGCAAGAGACGGGGGGTATCAACGAAGCGGTGAACGGTAAGATTAAAGAGAGGTTTGGGTTCGGCGAAGCAGTGGGACAAGCAATCGAAGATGGAGAGTTTCCTCACCGCGATGTCTCGATCCTTGCTGCGGGCTATCGACTGAAGCTGCCCATGACAATTCATATCGGGATTGGGCAGGACATCATTCATACGCATCCCAATTTCGATCCTGCTGCAGCCGCTTTGGCCTCCTACAGAGACTTTCTGACCTTTGCCCACGCGCTTTTGGATTTAGAAGGAGGTATATTTCTAAACTACGGTACTGCTGTAATGGGCCCTGAAGTGTTTCAAAAGGCCCTATCCATGGCACGAAACATTGCCCACCAGAAGGGAAAACGAATCGAACACTTCGCCACGGCTGTCTTCGATCTTATTGACCTGGGCCCAGATATCCACCGTGAGGCCCCCAAGGATAAGGCCAGTTACTACTTCCGCCCTTACAAGACCATCCTCGTTCGCGCCGTAGAGAAGAATGGGAAAAGCTTTTATGTTCGTGGCGACCACCAGATTACCCTACCCAACTTACATCAATTGATCCTGGAGAAGATGTAAAATATGAAGGAAAAATGCCTTTCGAATATACTCTCAAGACTATCCGATGTTCACGTATTGGTTGTGGGAGATCTTTTCTTAGACAAATACCTCATCCTTAAAAAGGAACTGTCTGAAGCATCGTTGGAAACAGGCCTTGAAGCTTATCAAGCTGTGCAGCTGCGCCTGCTTCCCGGAGCGGCCGGTACCGTGGCTAAGGATCTGTGTGCTCTTGGAACTATGGTTTCCATACTCGCTGTCATCGGCGACGATGGTGAGGGATACGAACTCAAGCAAGCTCTGCTGATGTTAGGTGTGAACATCGATGGGCTGATCGTTACGCAAACGCGCCACACGCCCACGTACATGAAGCCTATGATGTGGGAACAGACGGGTGAGAAACATGAACTTAATCGTATCGATATTAGGAACCGTGAGGTGATGCCGCCTGAGGTTGAAGAACTCATAATCGAGGCACTACGACAGATCATTCCGCGAGTCGATGGCGTAGCAATCTGCGACCAAGTGGAGGAACGAAACTGTGGCGTCATCACCGATTGGGTGAGAGACGAGTTAAGTCAGTTGGCAGCCGAATACCCAGAGAAGGTTTTTATCGTCGACTCACGAGCACGGATTGACCTTTTCCGGAACGTCATCTATAAGCCAAACGATTACGAGACCGCTCTAGCAATGGGAGTGGATCCAGAGGAGCGAGCCAATCGGACAGCACTTCGCCGCTGGGGAAAGGAACTATATCGTGTCAGCGGCAAGCCCGTGTTCATCACCGCTGCCGAACAGGGGATCTTTGTCTTTCCAAACGGCGATGATGTCCTGCATGTACCAGCAATTCCAGTGGAGGAACCGATCGATGTCGTAGGGGCTGGAGATGCAGTCATGGCAGGTCTTTTGGTTGCCCTATGTCAAGGGGCAAGCCCCGAAGAGGCCGCCGTCATGGCTTGCTTAATCGCCTCCATTACAATTAAGCAAGTAGGAACTACAGGAACGGCGAGGCCGAAACAAATCCTCGCGCAGTTTCACGAATGGCAAGGAACAGATGAGCGTTAACGAGACATGAACGCGTTGATTAGGGCGGCGAAGTTGTAAAGACTGGGCTGGTTAGTCGCTCCCGTTGAGAATCACTTCGCGTCTATAGAAGTTGAAAAGGTAGTTATTTAGAATGGATGCAGTCTCATCTTGGAGGTACCTGTGATAGAGAGATCCAAACGGAAGCTAGCTGAATTTGCATCGCAAAACTTGAGTCTACTGGTGGAAAAGGGAGACCGTATCTTATTTGCCTCGCATGGTAGGCGGCTTGAGCCCCTCTTGCAAGCAATTGTGACACTGGGCGAAGCATTCCAGGGAACTACCGTTATTGATAAGATGCTTGGTGGAGCGGCTGCAAAGCTACTTGTCTACGCTCGAGTAAGGGAAGTTCTTACTCCGGTTGCCTCGAAACCAGCTGTAGATATCCTCCAAGAGGCAGGTATTCCGCTGGAAGTTGTACGAGTCATTGATCGTGTTCGACGTAACGACGGAGGGTTCTGCCGTATGGAGGCTTTGTCCCTGTGTATTTCAGACCCAGCGGTCTTCTATACTGAGATCACCCGCCGACTTGATAGTAGCGCACATTAAGGTAGCCACGGAGAAAACCCCATGATGCGACTGAACCTGCGCGGGAAATAGGATAATGAGCTCGAAAGTTGGATAGTTTCCTGGAGCGCAGCAGCGCACCAGAGCCTGCAAGAAGTAGGGTTGGATTTAACCCGTGTGCATCTGTTGGACAGACCATCAACCCTGCACGTGAGTTTCTTGAGCACGAATATGATTGAGAATACGATTCAGAACTTCCGTTACGGGAGTGGGAAAGTCAACCGGTGGCGTGTTGAGACAGATCAAGCTGTGCGCTGGCTGGCAGCAGGGTTGGTGACGGCGGCGGAGGGATTCCATCATCTGTCCCATTACGAGAACTTGTCGGTGCTGGTTGCTCATTTAACAACACGGAGGGATAAGGAGGACCTGAAGGCGTTGCAGAAGAAACTACCGGTTCCTTGTCGTTTCGAGTGGGTAACAAACTCCTGACCGCAGATGATAAAACGCTGTTCTCTCGCCCGCTCGCTACGCTCACTCAAGACGCCAAGATCGCTAAGACATGCCTTTGATCCTTGTTTTCCCCCCTCTTCCTGCTGTTCTCTGCGCCTGCCTGTCGGAACACGACGGCAGACAGGTCTCTGCGTCTTTGCGAGAAAATGCTTTTGCTCTTTCTCATTACCCTTCACTCATTACGCGTCACTGTTTCGCGACTTCGCGAGAGGTACTCCGTTACGCACCTTATCTTCAGCTACCCACTGGAAACGACAAGGAACCTCCTTTGCAGCTACTGAAGCAATATGATGCCGGCTTGATCGGTTGCACGGTTTCAGGATACTTTTCGGTAATAGCCTCATGGTTCGCCCAACGTTATGAAGGGGGTATCTTGTGCAAGCGATCGTCACTCAGCGGGTCCAATACCGCCAGGCCGTCCAGTTGCTCGCTGTTGTTCGTGGCGAACGCGAACGAACATGGCTTAAAGATTTCTGTAGTGTACCTCATCAGCCTGGTCCTACGGTGATGGCATGGTTTTAAGAGCGCTGAAGGTCCTTCTCTTCTTTGGAACGCGGCCGGAGGCGGTTAAGCTGGCGCCGGTCTTGCAGGCACTTCGGTCTGTCGAGCAGATCAAACCGGTCGTCTGCGTTAGCGCGCAGCACCGTGAACTCCTCGATCAGGTTCTCCAACTCTTCTCCATCGCACCCGATTACGACCTCGACCTGATGCGCCCCGATCAAGATCTGTTTCAGATTACACGATCGATCCTAGAACGGATCGAGCCGGTCTTGTCGAGTGAGCGCCCGGACCTCGTCATCGTCCAGGGGGATGCACACACTGCGTTTGCAGGAGCGCTCTCCTCCTACTACGCCAAGATCCCGATCGCGCACGTGGAGGCAGGCCTGCGCACACACGAGAAGTACTCCCCGTTCCCCGAGGAGATGAATCGTTCGTTCATCGATCGGGTGGCTGACCTTCACTTTGCCCCGACCAAGAACGCGCAAGAGAACCTCCTTGCGGAAGGTATCGCAAAGGAGACCATTTACGTCACCGGAAACACGGAGATCGATGCGCTGTTCCGCGCGCGCGCGCGGGTTCCTCTTGTGGAAGAACCCATCTCGGGGAAGGTTATCCTGGTGACGGCGCATCGTAGGGAGAGCTTTCACGGCGGGATTCTTCGCATCTGCGAGGCGCTGCGCGAGCTGACGCAACGGCGCGATGTCACGATAGTCTACCCCGTTCATCCAAACCCAAACGTGCGTCGGACGGTCGAGGCGGAGCTGGCAGGGAGAGAGAGGATCAGCCTTATCGATCCCCTCGATTACGTATCGTTCGTCCACCTCATGGCGCACGCGACCATCATCCTCACCGACTCCGGCGGGGTGCAAGAGGGGGCAGCGGCGCTTCACATCCCCCTCCTTGTCCTGCGCGATACCACGGAACGGGTAGAGGGACTGCAGAGTGGTGGAGCGCGTCTTGTGGGAACGGATCCGGAAAAGATCGTCTCTGAGGTAAACCGTTTATTGGACGACGAGCACGCTTACAAGGAGATGGCGCAAGCGAAGAACCCGTACGGGGATGGACACGCTGCCACACGAATCGTAGAAATAATAGAGGAGAGATTCTTATGAGAACTGGATCCGCCGATCTTCACCTTCACACGACCGCTTCAGACGGGACGCAGAGCATCCCCGAGCTGGTGAAACGAGCCGCGGCCTGCGGCCTATGTTCCATCGCCATCACCGACCACGACATCGTCTCCCCCGACCTTACGCAGAGGGTGATGCAAGTCGATGGACTGGAGGTAATCACCGGAGTGGAGCTCAAGGTGGATTACGATGGGGTCCCCGGAGAGCTCCTCGGCTACTTCATCG
>JAUWNS010000194.1 GCA_030612485.1 Candidatus Bipolaricaulota bacterium | reverse complement strand
TAGCGCAACCGCCAAGGATAAGGTGAGCCCCAGAAGAACGATCCCACCGGCGAACAGAACGCTTACCCACAGGCTGCGGAGGTAAGCCGATGAGGTGAACAGGCGAACGTAGTTCTGAGTCCCCACATAGAGGGTGCGAAGTCCCATGAACGCTGCCCGGAGGAGGCTCCAGCTGAAGCTCTGTGCCACCGGATAGTAGAGGAACATCCCGCAGACGAGTAGGGTAGGAAGGAGAACGAACAGCGGGAACAACCTATTCGGGAACTTACTCTCCATGATCTCCTCTTTCTTTTCTCAAGAAGCCTGAAATAAATAGGGAGCCCCGCAATAGCAGGGCTCCCCGTTCTATCGGCTGATTAGCCGCCCATCAACTCTTTGTAGTCCACAAGGGCCTGATCGATCAATCCCTTGGCCTTGGCCAATGCCTCACCCACAGGGGTTCCACCGTAGACTTCCTCTGCGGCATCTTCGATGTAGGTTCGGATCTCGGGGAAGACACCGGCGAGAGCGCCCTGAGTAGCCACCATAACCTGCGTCTCTGCAAGCTGGTCGGACGCGGTCTTGTAGTTGGGATGCAGCTCGTACCAACCCTCGAGTTCGAGCGCCTGGAGCGAGGTCAGTCGCAGTGCGAAGTACCCGGTCGCCTGGTGCCAGTCAATGTCCTGTGAGACCTGGGACATGTAGACCACGAACTCGGTCGCTGCTTTCAGCTCCGCGTCGGAATGGTCTGCGACCACCCACAGGGAGCCGCCGCCGATGACCACGCCGTGGCGGTCGTACCCTTCAGGGACAGGCATGAACGCCGTTCCAACTTCCCACCCGCCGTCGAACGCCGCGTTCTCGGTCAGGTTGACGTCGGAGGTGGAGGAGATCATCATCGCGCAGCGCTGGGTGGTGAAGTTCTGCCGCGCTTGCGACCAGTTCTCGCGTCCAGGGTTGACCCAGACCTCTTCGTCGTACAACTGCTTCCACCACTCCATGATCGTGATTGCTGCTGGATCGAGGAGGTTGATCTCCGTGGCGTAGCCGGAGCGTCCGTTGTCGTTGTTGACGAGGTTCGCACCGAGTTCCGCCATCCACTGCTCGAAGAACCAGGAGTGCATCGGCCAGGTTATTCCGGCTTCCGCCACTCCGGCGTCCATCAGCGCGTGTCCGATGCGCAGGATGTCCTCGAAGCTGGGCTCACGAGGCATCGTCTCGCCGATCGCGTCGAGCATCGTCTTGTTGTAGTAGAGGATCGAGTTCGACGAGTTCCACGGGAAGGAAGCCTGGCGGCCGTCGATCTTGTAGTAGTTGAGTGCCGGAGCAAGGTAGTCATTCCAAGGGATCACGATGCCGTATTTGTCGATCAGATCTTCGGCTACGGCGTAGATTCCCATATCGAGATTCTGCTGCGTGCCGACTTCGAACGAGTGCAGCACGTGCGGGGCGTTCCCGGCGACCGCGGCAGCCTGTGCAGCGTTCAACGTATCGCGGTACGAACCCTTGTACTCGACGACAACCTCGATCCCTGGGTGAGTGAGGTTGAAGTCATCGACCATGCGCTGAATCAACAGCTCTCGCGTGCCGCTCATCGCGTGCCAGAACGTGATTTGGGTCTTCTCCTGTGCAACTACAAACCCTGACACCACTAGTAGTGCCAGCATAACAAACAGTAATACGCGTTTCACTTGGTCCCTCCTTTTTTGGAAAGCAATCGCTACATCTGTCTATCCGTCTGCGATACAACCGTGTTCCTTAAAGCATCACCTCCCTCATCCCACTGAGTAGAGTTCCACATCCAGGCTGGCAAGATCATCGGAGAAGCGGGGCGCCAGCCCGTTATCTGTGATGATGACGTCGATGTCGGAAATATCAGTGATCTTGCCGTGAGAGACGATTCCAAACTTCGTGTGGTCGGCTACGACGACCGTTCGCTGGGAGTGGCGGATGACCTCCGCTGCGGTCTCCGCCTCCTCTAAGGAAGGGATCGTCAGGCCGTGCTCGATCGATATCCCGTTTACTCCCAGGAACGCCAGGTCAAAGTAGATCCCCTGAAGAGCCTGATGGGCCAACCGGCCGACCATGGCAAGCGAAACCGCGCGCAGGTGCCCGCCGATCACAAAGACTTCTGCCTGTGGAAGGTGGTCGACCTCGATGGCGTGATTGAGTGCGTTGGTGAAGATATGAAATCGCCGATCTTGAGGCAGGTGGTTGATGATCTGCATCGTGGTGGTACCGTTCCCGATGAAGACAGCCATTCCCTCCTCGATGAGGGTTGCCGCCCGTTGACCGATCCTCTCCTTCTCGTCTCTGTTCAGGTTCGCTTTATCCTGGTAAGAAGGCTCGTCGGTCAGCCACTCGCGCACGATCGCTCCCCCGTGAATGCGTACCAGCTCGCCCTGTTCGGCGAGGATGTTGAGGTCGTTGCGAATTGTCATCGGAGAGACGGAGAACGCCTCTGAGAGGTCCGAGGTCTTCACCGCATTCCGTGATTGAAGACGCTCGAGGATCAACCGCCGCCGGTGCCCGGTCAGCACATGCTGTTGATTTGTTTCCTTTCTTTGCGAATTCATGCGCAAACTAGTATATACGAAAACGATCGCCTGTCAAGCGCATAAAAAGGAAGACGTACACGACCCTTGACAGACGAGCAAGCCACAACTAAGAGAGGTACGCAAAAAGGAACCTGCGGGACAGACAAACCGCCGTCTTCACGGATGGATAACTGAGCTTGCCTACGGTTCTTCTATAAGGAAGCCAGGAAGCCGGGGAGAAGGCCAAGAGCCTAGTCCCAAAGAATAAAGCAGGCAGTCGATCTCTCTTTTGTCTTCCCGGTTTCCTGAGAGATCAGAAAAGGTCGTGCTTCACTGGCAACTCGACCATCGAGCTTGTTCGCACATGAGGCCCTTATTCGAAGAGGTCGACCAGGTAGAGGAGCCCCGGATCGACGGGACGGGGGGCGCTCAATGCATCTTCCAGGCTCACCGCCTCGATCTTCATCCCGTGTATGGCGGTCATTACATCGAACCGTCCTTCGAGGGCGAACTCGACTGCCGCCGCGCCAAACCGTGTCGCGAGGATGCGGTCGAATGGGGACGGGCTCCCTCCGCGCTGCAGGTAGGCGAGGTTGGTCACCCGCACTGGGATATGCATCCGCGCGGATAACTGGTTCGCTATGTACTGTCCCACTCCGCCGAGACGAAAGTGTCCGAACGCGTCGACCTCAGCCTCGGCGAGGACCTGTCCATCCTTCCCTCCTGGTTGTGCTCCCTCGGCCACGGTGATGATGCTGAAGTGCTTCTTGCGTGCCTGGCGGTGGAGGATCTTTCGATGGATCGTCTCGATGTCGAACTGTTCCTCCGGGATAAGGATCACATCTGCTCCTCCGGCTACTCCGCCCATCAGGCTTAGCCAACCGGCGTCCCGTCCCATAACTTCGAGGATGAGGACACGATGGTGGGAGAAGGCGGTCGTGTGCAGCCGATCGAGGGCGGAGGTGATCACCTCCAACGCGGAGGAGAAACCGATTGCGTAGTCAGTCATGCCGATGTCGTTATCGATCGTCTGGGGGATTCCGATCGCTTTCACCCCGTGCTCGGCAAGGCGGTGGGCGACGCCGAGGGTATCGTCCCCTCCGATAGCTATCAAGAAGTCGATCGCATTCTGTTCGAGGGTGTCGAGAATCCGCTCTACCGCTCCTTCAATCTTAAACGGGTTCGTCCGCGAGCTACCGAGGATCGTCCCCCCAATGTGGAGGATCCCAGAGACGTCACCGGTCCCCAATGGGCGAGTCAGGCCCTCGATCGGACCTTGCCATCCCTCCCTAAAACCGATCGTCTCCACGTCATGCTTGAACCCGAAACGGACGATCGAGCGGATCGCCGCGTTGATCCCGGGGGAGTCCCCCCCTCCAGTCAGGATCCCTACTCGCTGCATCTTAGTTCCCTCCTAGTGTGCGCCCAGCGCTTCCCGCCTGATCGATCAACTCCATCGCCACCTCTTTGATCCGTGCCTGCACCGCTCGCCCCACGGCGCGCGGATCGAAGTCCGCCTTATTCGGGGTCCAGTCGCTCCCAGAGAAGAGGCCGGTCGCGTCATCCACAGTCCCTTGCGGGGGGACGATCGAGGAAGCGTGCGCAACGTAAAAATCGTAGGCCGTGCGCGCGTACTCGTACTGGTACCGCGTATCCTTGTTCAACTTACAGATTCCGTAGCGGATGATCTCCTCGATCTGTGCGGCGAGGAGCCCGGAGGTTCCGTGGAGGACAAGC
>JAUWNS010000107.1 GCA_030612485.1 Candidatus Bipolaricaulota bacterium | reverse complement strand
GTGCCGGAGTTGATTGATACCATCTACAAGTACCTTGATGCCTACAACAAAGATCCCAAACCCCTTGTTTGGACAGCCAAGGTCGAAGATATCCTACGAAAGGTGTCGAAATGCAAAGCGATACTCGAAACAGTACACTAGTTCGAGAATCGTCCTCTCGAGTGACCAAAGTGGACAACTCTCGAACTGGTATGCCTAAAGACCACCGTGCCTAAAACTTTCATTCAAACGTTCTTGGTGCAGTTGCAATGAGTACACCATTCTGCGCTATTTGCAGCACCTACTTCGCGGAGCTCTCTATTACTAGAGTCACCTAAGTGTACTTCCCCCGAGTTCGTTGAGTGCATCCTGCAAGGATTGCTGAGTTCTGGCGGCAAGTTCACTTATGCGGTCCAGCAATCGGACCGCAGCATCCAGGATGCCTACCGTACGGTTTCGCGCAAAGATGAAGGTTGATTCTATCGGCTGCAAACGTTGCACGCTCTGCTTAAGGTCCTCAATAGCTTCCCGAGCCCGAGGTATGCTATCAACCACAGAATCTATGGACGCGAGGTTCGTATCAAGAAGCTCTTTATCCACACTCCCAAACTCTGGCAACATCTCAATTGTGCGCGTCCAAGCCCCGAAACCTGCTTCCCACCCTGTCGCCATTGTTCGGAGCTCAGGCTGGGTTTGATCAACAAAGCTCTTCATGTCTTTGGCAGTACGTTGGGCTACCTGCTTGTATCGAGCTAACTGTCTATTTCCTCGCCTGTCAGCACAGATCCTGAACTCGCTAGCACGTGTCCTTGCCTTGTCTCCAAGACCCATGATAAGCTCGGCGAAACGCACACTCGCCTTGGAACCTTCGCTCAGGGAGGCTGTACCACGCTCAACCAGATCCAAGAAACCTTCTTCTTCCTGTGCAGGGAACTCTTTCGTAACTCTGCTGAGTGTACGAGAAGCTTCCTGGTCCGGAATTGCTTGACCCGTAACTCCCGGGAACACTGCGACCTCTTCGGGCCTGCGTCTCTCGCCAGCGATACCTTCGAGTAGCAGCACAGTTGCCTCTTCTTGGCTTCGCCCAAGGAGATCGATGTAAATAACTTGCGGCAGCAGGCCGTCGAGATCGCACTCAGCAATCCGAATGGGGATCAGGCTTTGTGCCTGTCCGGCCGGGTCTTGCGCGAAGGCCGCTGCCCATTCAACTTGAGCGTACTGCGAAAAGATATACGCGGGACTAAGAAGAGCAAGCACTCGATCAGATTCCTTCAGAGCTCTGTCTATTTCGAGGATGAAGTTTGATCCCGGTCGGAAATCCCATTCGTATAGGATGATTTTGTGTCCCGCCGATTCCAGAGTGGAACCAATCCATTCCGCCCATGCGAGATCTTCGGCAGCATGGCTTATGAAGAGTGTGAGGCAGGAAGTGCGTTGATGCTCTTTGGAGCAGCGATCGTGTTCTTTCATATTTCTCATTGTATTGATTCATCCTGCAGGTGGCTATAGGTGATCAATAGAGGATCCATCCGCTCATCCGAGTAGCCGATGATGAACCCCTCGTTCAGAAGAACGAGGATTGAGTCGTCAAGTTTGTCTGAACGTGGGATCCCTGCATAGAAAGAATCCCATACCTCCTCAACGCCGGTGGCGCCAAGAGTAGTCAAAGAAAACAACGCTAGCAGTACGATCCAAGCGAAAGCCTTCCCCCATCTACGCATGAGCACCTTCTATCCCTTCTTCTTCTCCCTCTCCAAGTATTCCAGAATCGCCTCAACAGTGAGGGAACTGATTGAGCGGTCCTTCTTATTCCCCAACCGGATTAAGCGTTCGACCGGTTTCTCTTCCATCTTCTCCTATGGGATGTAGATCGAGAGCTTGTCTAGAATCTCTTTCTTTGCTATGTGATTCACTCCCTCTCTCTTCATCCCGTCTATCGTAGCAGCCATGGCTTTGCCAGTCAACCCTAGAAAGTTCATGGTATGAGGTGATGGTTTCCGTGTCGGCGACAAGCACAGAACGATTACGTTGCTCACCCATTGCAATGAGTTGTCCCACAGGTCGATGATCGAGCGTGCTCTTCGGAATGAAGATCGATAGCGGTTCCTTTCCTAACCGTAGGGCTATACCTTCTTACCGGAGAGAATAACGAGGCCGCGAAGTTTGGACGAAACGGCGGATTGAATCTGCAACACGGCAACCCTGGCTCGACACAAGCAGACCTTTTCGCTTAACTGGAGCTAAACTCCTCCTTCGCGCGCTTCATCAGATCGGGGTCGGTGAACAGGTCGATCGCGGTCATCGCCATCGCTTTGGCGGCGATGAGAAGCACCTCTTCCCCCGCGCTTCGATGCCGAGGCTTCGGCGAATTTGCGTAAGTGTCTGGCGATCTCTTCCCCACAGATCTGGATGTAGGCGTGAATCGCGAGAGAATCTTGGCTCATGCTTGTTTATCGTTGATACTCGCGCCAGCGAAGTTGACACCGACGAGGATACACGGTAGCATATTCTTACTAGTAAGAAAAAGGAGGACTCAGTGCTTTCGACATCCAAACTCTCCACCAAAGGACAAGTTGTCATCCCAAAGTCGTTGAGAGAGAAGCTCGGACTGAAACCTGGTGATCCATTGGCCATCGCTGTCGCCGGAGACAGGCTTATCATGCGGAAGATCACACTTGATGATATCCTGCAGGAATCCCTGGCAAATCATGAACAGGGAAAAACCCTCTCGCACGAAGAGACGTTTCAGGATCTGATCTGACAGGGTCCGATGCAAGAAGAGATTTGGCTCCTTCGCTACGATCCGCGTGTGCGGAAGCACCTTGCGAAACTTCAAGACAAAGCGGTCATCCACAGGATCCAGGAAGCTGCCGAGAGGCTTCGAGAGAATCCCTATTCAGGGAAGTAGCTGAAGGGCTACCCCGCACTCTGGAGCAAGCGCATCGGAACTCCGGGTGGGGGAGTACCGGATTCTCTACTTTCTCCGTAAAGAGGAACACGAGGTGTTCGTGGCTCTTATTGGTTCCAGAGAAGAAATCTACGATATCCTGAAGCGAAGCGGCTTATGAATCACTCACGGACATCGACCGCGAAGCATCTCTAAGACGAGGAATACTCTTCCCAGCTGACAACCCGCAGGATCTCCTTTATGGGGATGAATAGGGTCGAGAGAGCGCTATAGCCGCTAGGTTCTGCCGGACCCGAACTCCTCCTTCGCACTCTCCATAAGCTCGGGATCGGTAAATAGATCGATCGCGGTCATCGCCATCGCTTTGGCGGCGATGAGGATCACTTCTTCCCCACGCTTCGATGCCGAGGCTTCGGCGAATTCGCGCGAGTGTCCGGCGACTTTATCCCCACAGATCTGGATGTAGGCGTGAATCGAGGGAACGGCTTGGCTGACGTCCCCCATGTCGGTCGATCCCTGACCGCTTCCTACAGGGGGGGGATTTAGCGGCTCGCCCAAGCTCTCCAGGTTGCGCACGAATGCATCGCCCATGGCGCGATTCGGTTTCATCGCCTTGTATGAGTGACCAACGATGTTAAACGCCATCTTCGCCCCGGTGGCGAGGGCCGCTCCTTCTGCGCATCGGCGCAGCTTTTCTAGGAGCTCATCGCGGTAGGCATTCCCCGGGGCGCGTACGTAGAAGCAGGCTGCAGCGTGCTCGGGGACGATGTTTGGCTTTGCCCCTCCGTCGGTGATAATCCCGTGGATGCGCGCTCCGTCCTTGATATGCTGCCGCAGGGCGTTTATCCCGTTGAACGTCTGAATGACGGCGTCGAGGGCGTTGATCCCCTTTTCCGGCGAACCTGAGGCGTGGGACGCCTTTCCAGTGAACTCGATCTCAACCTCGGTGATCGCCAGGCTCCCACGGTCGACCACTGTATGAGAAGAGGGGTGGAACATCATTGCGGCATCAATTTCCCCGAACAGGCCAGAATTAACCATGATCACCTTTCCTCCGCCCCCCTCTTCGGCTGGTGTCCCGAAGAAGACGAGCCTCCCAGGTAGTTCCTCCTTGATCGACGCGAGAGCAAGCGACGCACCCAGGGCGGAGGCAGCGATCAGGTTGTGACCGCAGGCGTGTCCGATCTCGGGGAGAGCATCGTACTCCCCGAGGATCGCTACGGTCGGACCGCCGCTCTTTGCTGGATGGACCGCAGAAATCGCTGTCTCGAGATCCGCCACCCCCAACTCGACTGTGAACCCCGCCGCCTCTAGCTTCTCGGCGAGAAGCTTCGATGCTCTGAACTCCTCGAACTTCAGTTCGGGATGGTCGTAGATATCACGGCTCACCGCGATCAATTCATTAGCGATCTCATCGACGCACGCACAAGCCTTTTCTTTCCATGTGTTCATTCGTACTCCTTAAAATCAAGCAATCCCGGTGTATTCTAGTCTTAAGCATTTTACCGTCTCGGGGGGTGTAGTATGTGGAGAAGGATTTACTACACCCCCCAGGGACGCTGAGGAATTGAGAGATCGGAAGATTGGGAAGTTCAATCACTCACTCGCTCAATCATTCAATCCTGCTGCCCCTCTCTGCGTGCTTGGGGGGTGTAGTAATCGAATGGGGACCCTACTACACCCCCCGAGCGTCCTCGGCGGTGAAAGCTTCTGTTCCGCAAGGAGAAGAGGTTTATGCAACAGTCTGTCTTAATCCTTCTTCTCCCGCAAGTAAAGGTCGATCGCCGTGGCGGCGCGGTTGCCCGCTCCCATCGCTTGGATCACGGTCGCCGCACCGGTGACGATGTCTCCACCGGCGAAGACGCCTTCTTTGCTCGTCTTTCCGGTCTCCAGATCGGCCACGATATTCCCACGGCGGGTCAGGTCGAGCCCCTCGGTGGTCTGGGGTATCAGGGGGTGCGGCCCGTTTCCAACGGCGATCACGACTGTATCTGCCTCAATGGTGAACTCCGAACCAGGAATAGGGACCGGCCGACGACGTCCGGACTCATCGGGCTCGCCGAGTTCCATCCGAATGCACTCCGCCACGGCGACCGCTCCGCCTTTCCCGAAGAACAGGGTCGGGTTGGTGAGGAGCTGGAACTGGATCCCTTCCTCCTTGGCGTGCTCGACTTCCTCGGCGCGTGCGGGGAGTTCCTGCTCGCTACGCCGGTAGACGATGATCGACTCTTCTGCTCCCAGACGGAGCGCGGTGCGGGCGGAGTCCATGGCTACGTTCCCTCCACCCACAGTGATAACACGCTTACCAACCTTGATTGGGGTATCGTACTCCGGGAAAAGGAAGGCGCGCATCAGGTTGGTGCGCGTGAGAAACTCGTTTGCTGAGTAGATCCCGTTCAGGTTCTCCCCTGGAACGCCGAGGAAGCGTGGAAGTCCGGCTCCGGTTCCGATGAACACCGCATCGTAGCCCTTTTCGAGCAGGTCGTCAACGGTATAGATCTGGCCGACGACCTTGTTCACCTCGACCTCGACCCCCATCGCCTCCAGGACGGCGATCTCCCGCTGGACGATCGTCTTTGGGAGGCGGAACTCGGGTATTCCATACATCAACACGCCTCCGGCTACGTGGAGGAGCTCGAATATGGTGACGTCATGGCCGAGCTTGCGTAGGTCTCCGGCCGCGGTGAGGCCGGCCGGCCCTGCTCCGATCACCGCCACTCGGCAACCAGTCTTCTCGTTAATCTCGGGTAGGCATGGTTCATGGTCGGCTTCCCAGTCGGCGCAGAACCGCTCCAACTTCCCAATCTCCACCGGCTCGAAGCGCTTCCCGAGGGTGCAGACCTCCTGGCACTGGCTCTCCTGCGGGCAGACCCGACCACAGACGGCGGGGAGGCTGTTCGATTCTTTGATCGTTGCAATCGCCTCGGCAAACTGTCGGTTCTTGACCTGCTCGATGAACCGCGGGATGTCGATACTGACGGGGCAACCTGCGATACATGGCGCGTTCTTGCACTGAAGGCAACGCTCGGCTTCGCGGACTGCTTCCTCCTTGCTGTACCCGAGTGGGACTTCGTCGAAGTTGTGAGTTCTCACCTTGGGATCTTGCTGGCGCATCGGGGTTTTCTGGGGTTGGATCATGACTTCTCTCCTTTGGATTCCAGGTAGCGGTCGATGGCGCAGCGTTCCTCCTCGTGATAGAACCGCTGTCGCGACATCAGCAGGTCGAAGTCCACCTTGTGGCCGTCGAACTCCGGGCCGTCGACGCAGGCAAACTTCGTTTCGCCGCCGACTTCCACCCGACACGCGCCGCACATCCCTGTCCCGTCGATCATAATCGAGTTCAGACTGACGATAGTGAAAACGCCAAACTCGCGGGTGACTTCCGCACAGACCTTCATCATGATCGCCGGGCCGATCGCCCAGACCCGATTGATCTTCTTTCCGGAGGAGAGGATCTCACGTAACGGATCGGCGGTGAACCCCTTGCGACCGGTCGAGCCGTCGTCGGTCATCACGAGCAGTTCATCGCAGACGTTCTCCATATGTTCGACGTAGAATAGGAGGTCCCTGTTGCGAGCGCCGATGATCCCAATCACTGTGTTCCCTGCTCTCTTGAGCGCACGGGCGATCGGATAGAGGGGAGCAATCCCCAGCCCTCCGCCGACGCAGATCACGGTGCCGTAGTTTTCGATCTCGGATGGGACCCCAAGCGGGCCAACGAAGTCGAGTACGCTCCCTCCTGCGTGAAAGCGGTCTCCCATCTCTTGTGTGCTCTTACCGACTTCCTGCACGACGATCGTGACCCCGCCGGTTTGTTGGTCGGTATCGACGATTGTAAGGGGGATCCTCTCGCCCTTCTCGTGTAGGCGAAGGGCGATAAACTGGCCGGGCTTAGCGGCCTGCGCTACCTCAGGCGCTTCGATGATGTACTCACGGATCTGCGGGCCAAGGGTTTGCTTCTCTAGTATCTTGTACACGCTTCAAGCCTCCTAACAAGGGTTGCCAGCCTTAAGGCTGGCCGGAGGGATTATCCATTTCCCAAGGGAGGGGTGCAACTTGCTGAAATCCGCATTTCATGCATGTACAATAGGGTTTAGGAGAAAGCAATGCGCTACTACATCGAAACGGACGGGAAGGTCTATCTTATCGAGCGAAACGGTCTGCTCGATCTGCCGAAACGAGAGGAGATCCCCTTCCCTTTTACGGAGATTGCCCCGCTTGCGACGAGTGAACCGGTCCTCTTCTGCTCCCCACGTCTCCCACGACACCCGCACGAGTGGCCGGGAAAGGATGAACTCGCGTCTCTTCCTGCTGTTACCCCGCTCGTGCGCGAGGCGATCCACGCCGGGATGCCGCGGGTCGTGGTTGAGGGGATCTGCCTTAAAGGGGGAAAGATCCTGCTCGTGAAGGGGAGCCGAGGCCTGACCAAGGGGCGATGGTCCCTTCCGGGTGGATTCCTCCGCTTTGGGGAGACCCCGCAGGAGGGGCTCCTGCGAGAACTCAAAGAGGAACTCGGTGTTGGTGGAAGAATCGAGTCGCTACTCGATATAAAGGGGAAACTGGGGAGTGAGAGCCGCCTTCACTGGGTGATGATCTTCTATCAAGTCTCTCTTGAGGGGGAGCTCCATCCGGATCCCGATGAGATCGCCGAGGCAACCTACTTTCCTCTCGAAAAGGCTCGATATCTCGGCATCGATGACCTGATGCGCGACGCAGTCTCTTCTATCGCTCTATCTACAGGAGACTCATCCCAATCGTAAACTTGACATCCTGACTCCACTCTAGGAAATAGGGCTCATGTCCGCATTGGAATCCTAAGGTGATGTTCGCCCCCTCGACCGGGGTCAGAACGAGATCGAACCCCAGGTTATGCTTGTCTGTCACGGTGCCGTCCCAGGTCTCCCGTGAGAAGGAGTATTTAGACGAGAGACTCACAATATTACTGATAAAATAATCGAAACATGCGGTGACCTCAATCTGGTTTGTACTGAGGAAATCGTAGGTTCCAGAGAAG
>JAUWNS010000187.1 GCA_030612485.1 Candidatus Bipolaricaulota bacterium | reverse complement strand
AAGGGCCACGACACAGGATAAGGTCGAACAGCAGGCGCAGAACGAGATCGATACCGCCATCGAGAGGGCAGGCAAAACGGACGAAGTCTTTCCCAATTAAGGATGTTTCTGTGTAGGTAAGCTCGGTTCCAGGAGCCACTTGCTGTGCTGTTCTCTTGATCTCTTAGGAAACCAAGAGGCCAGGAAAGAAGCAGGAGATAGCGATTTACTATAAACCCCGAGAAAAGGTACTCTTTTCTTGTTTTTAGTTCAAGACTTCAGGCTCTTTTCTTCTCCTGGATTCCTGGTTTCCTTAGAGCAAAACCGCAAGCAAGCTTGACTCTGAACTTCAGGAAATTAACCACGAAATACACGAAAAAGGGAATGGAAATAATTCTCGGCCTCACAGTTCTTCTTCTTGGTTCGTGATGGGTAGCAGGTGGATTTTCGATTGAGGATCGCTGGCTATGCCTGAGCCCCCGCCGTCGAGCAAGAGATAAGGCATATGTCCCTGGAATTGCTGCGAAATGACTCTTTCGTGTGTTTAGTGTGTTTCGTGGTGGTTGTGTTAAGCATTGCACGAAAGCACCTCGCTACAACAATAAACTGATTCACTCAGCCAAAATCTGTAGCCCTTTTAGAAGGCACCAAAATGGAAATTCCTATACTATCAAGTTACCCACTCAAAAACAATCAGCCCCCCGAGTCGTAACCTTATTTGCCGATCGCCTCCTGCGCAGGACTCCTGTCGATCGTTACCTGTGTGAAGACGAGGTGTAGTGCGAGAGCGTACGGCGGGTCGTTCTCTGGATCTGGAACCTCGGAGTGGAGGATCAGGGTGAACTCGATCTTCTCCGGATCGGAGAATCCCGTCTTATTACGCAAAAGAGGGCTGTACACGAGCCCGCTCTGGCGGATCGCCCCATCGTCTCGGCGCAGGGCCCGCGCCGCTGCCCACTCCCCAGACAGGTTGGAGTAACGAAGTTCGTCGTTCACGTAGAGGTCGAACCTGCTCCAGCCAGCGAGTGTGGCGTGCGTGTGTGGGAGCTCGGGTCCGCCGGTTCCCGTGTCGCCGTATATGGGGATCCCTTCCTCTACGCGGTCCGATCGATCGATGCGCGAAACGAGTCGGAACGCTCCGCTCAGCTCCTCGGACGGGGAGACGCGTAAGGAGCCGCTCTCTTCGGTCGTCTCCAGCGAAACCATAAGCGTTCCTTCGCTCTGTGGGATATCAAGACGGAGGTCGAGCGAACCTTTGAGGGGGCGCACCCCATCCCCGGTGTAGGCGTAGTTGTCCCCGTATCCCCCGATGATGACTGGGTGATCCGCATGGACGACCCAGGTCGGGCCCTCGTCTTCCCCCGTTCCAAGGAGGAACCAGCCGACCAGAGCGATCACTCCGATAGCAAGTAAGATTTTCTCGATCATTCGTCTCGTCTCCCAGTGCAAGGGTTATCTTGCACATCGAGACGGGTGCCTTTCAACCCCATGGTGTTGAGCTTCCCCACAGTAACCCTTTATTCCTTAATCCCTGTATTTTTAGGCTCTTTGTCATTTCGAGTGAGTAACGCCTCCTAACTTTCAATCTCTCAGTGTAGCCAACCGCTCAAGGGATATTCCCGTGTAGGCCAAGCTCGATTTCAGATTGGCCACTTGAAACGCGGTCCTTTTAATCTCTTAGGAAGCCAGGAGGCCAGGAAAGAGGCATGAGATAGCGGTTCACTATGAAGCCAGAGGAAACGCGTGTCTTTCTTGTTTCTAACTCAAGAATTCTGGCTCTTTTCCTGGATTTCTGGATTCCTTAGAGCAAAGACGCAGGCAAGCTTAACCTTCAGTTACCCACTCAAGATGATGAGGAACCTATTTTCAAGATATGAGGAAATGTTTTCGCTGAATTGTCGAGAAAAGGCAGCTGAATTACCTGAGAGGCAGCGAAGCTTTCCTGTACCTGGGAACCACTAAGAATCCCGGGGATGCACCTTCAGGATTGCCCGTTCTAAGAACTTGACGTTCTTTGGGACAGCAACGGCTCTTCTACATCTCGTACCTGCGCAGGGCTAAAATCGTTCTCACAGAGCCTCTGAGGAAGGTTCTCCATTACGTAGGACGAGAGAGCGATGTTCAGCTCGTCCACGACCGAGCGGCTGTTTGCCTTGGCGAGGATTGCCAAGCCTGCGAGGAGGTTCCTGTCGATCACTTCGTCATCGCATAGCGTCCACTGCTGCTTCATCTTTGACGCTCCTCTTCTGTCTGTAGGCAAGAGAATTGGGCGACTTCTTCGATTGCGCGTGGAAGACCTTCTCTGAGATGAGACGTTCCGCGCTGACACCCAGCCTAAGAACCAATGTACAGTGGTTCGGAAGGAGAATCAAGGGGTGCGAAACAGGGCTCGTCGAGGCTCGTCGAGCTGAGCTAGTAGCGGTATCTAGGAGGTTTGCTGCTGGCGGCTCTGCCGATCCAAACCTGGTAATACACAAGTCATGGCCCCTCCAGCGAATGAGGGAACTTTATCACCTCAGAGGAAAGGAAACGAGGATGTTGGTTCTCTGACGGCATTTGTAGAGACGCAAAGCATCTTCTGTGCTACTGAATAAGAGGGACGGTTAATAAGATCTTTCGGATGTAACATCCTTTGATGTACAGGCACTGGCTTGCCTTGCAGTCCTAGCGGAGGGGCTGCTTCGGCACTCCTTCCCAGTCCTTGAGGAAACGCTCGATCCCCGCGTCGGTGAGCGGGTGGTTGAAGAGCTTCTTCAAGATCGCGTAGGGGACGGTGGCGATCTCTGCACCGAGTAGGGCGGCGTCGAGCACGTGCTGCGGATGTCGCACGCTCGCTACGATCACCTCGGTCGAGCAACCATAGACCGTGAAGATGTCGAGGATCTGCGAGACGAGGTCCATCCCGTCTCCGCCGATGTCGTCGATCCGGCCGACAAAGGGAGAGACGAAGCTCGCCCCGCACTTTGCCGCGAGGAGTGCCTGATTTGCCGAGAAGACGAGGGTGACGTTGGTGCGGATCCCATCTTGGGCGAGACCCTTGACAGCCTTCATCCCCTCCTCGGTCATCGGGATCTTGATGACGACGTTCTCGTGGATTCTTGCGAGGTCGCGCCCCTGTTCGATCATCCCACCTGCATCGAGCGCTGTCGCCTCCGCGCTCACCGGGCCGTCCACGATCTTGCAGATCTCTCGGACGACCTCCTTGAACGGCCGATTCTCCTTGGCGACGAGCGATGGGTTTGTCGTCACCCCGTCGATAAGCCAGGCCAACTCGCGAATCTCAGAGATGTTCGCCGTGTCGATGTAAAGCTTCATCTTTCCTCCTTATTCGTACCGCAGGGATCTCACAAGCGCCAAGTTTATCTTGTCGGCATCAGGTTTCCCATCGATCTCCTTCGGGGTCTCCAGGATGAACGGGAGGTCGCGCAACGCAGGATGGTTAACGATCAGGGAGAAGGCCTCCTCTCCGATCTCTCCTGCGCCGATGTGGTTGTGGCGATCGCGACGGGATCCGAGGGGAAACTTGGAGTCGTTCAGGTGGATGAGGCACAGGCGGTCGAGGCCGATCTCGCGATCGAACTCTTCCAGCGTCTCTGCGAGGCCATCTGGTGTGCGTAGCTCGTAGCCGGCAGCGAAGGCGTGACAGGTGTCGAAGCAGATACCGACGCGGCTTGCGTCAGAAAGGCCATCGATGATCGCGCCCAGTTCGGAAAAAGTCGTTCCCATCGTAGTTCCGGCTCCAGCAGTATCTTCGAGGAGCACGTGTCCGGGTGGGTACCTGCGGACGGAAGCAGAGGAAAGACCGCGGTCGAGCGCGGGGATGATGCGGGCGATTCCTGCTTCCGTTCCACTCCCCTTGTGCGCGCCGAGGTGGGTGACGATGTGATCGATCCCCAATAGTCCCGCCCGCCTGATCTCCTCCTCCAATGCGGCGATCGAGCGCTCGAAGAGCGCCTCATCCGGGCTTGCCAGGTTCAACAGGTACATTGTGTGGATGACTACATACTCGACTGATGAGCTTGCCAAGCGCTGTTGAAACGAGGATGCCGTCTCAGCGGTGATCTCCTTTATCCGCCACGAGGAGGCGTTGTGGGAGAAGATCTGAAGGGCGTTTATCTCGAGGTCTTCTGCTGCGTCGAGCGTGCCGGTGAACCCCTTCCCGATCGATAAATGGCAGCCAAGGAGCATCATTTCCTCCTACCCTTATAGCAGGTCCAGATTATCGGAGAGATGAAGGGACAAGGCAACCCGCCCGGCTCAGGTAGGAGTATGGGAACGAATCTGCTTCTATGGTGCCTAACTCGCGCTCGCTACGGCCTTGCCGGCGTCGATCAGGCCGGCTCCGAACTGGCGATCATTCCCGCTGCTGCCTAGATCTACACTCGTCCGTTCGAGGAGGGCGATCGCC
>JAUWNS010000177.1 GCA_030612485.1 Candidatus Bipolaricaulota bacterium | reverse complement strand
CGCAGAAACACACAATAAAGTACGCTCGTAGTGATGAATTCTATGTACCGACACGTCTCACTCGAAAACATCTCCAGGCCCGAAATGGCGAAACAGACGACGTTCGAGAAGGAGCCCGACAAATTGCGCGTGAGATTCTGGGTAAGGAGCGCGCTGCACTCATCCCTGAGAACATCGATAGGAAGATTCGCCGCCGGTTCGATATTCGCCTTCCTTTACCGTACAGGAGCACAACGACCGCCAAACAGAAGACAGCAGTGGGACCTGCTGGTTAAACATCTAGATACTGTTGCCTTTCCCAGTCTGTGACCGACTGGTTAAACGCGGCGATCTCCTTCCATTTTTCCTGGATAAGATATGCGCTTGCCTCCGGCCCGATGGCTTTTGTGATGGTGCTGTCTAACTCCAGGGCCCTTAGCGTCTGCTCAAGGAAATGGGGCAGAGGTGTTATATTTTCCTCTTTTTTCTCTTCGTCGCTCATCTGATAAATGTTCTTCTCTACAGCCGGTGGAGGATCGATAGAACGCTCGATCCCATCCATCCCTGCAGCGAGGATCGCGGTGAAAGCAAGGTACGGGTTAGCAGAGGGGTCAGGGGAGCGCAGCTCGATTCGAGTCGCTTTCTCAGGGTTGGGGGTCGCCGGAATACGGATGAGGGTCGAGCGGTTCTTACAGCCCCAGGCAATATTCACCGGTGCCTCAAAGCCGGGGACGAGCCGCTTGTAAGAGTTGACCGTGGGATTGGTCAGCGCTGTCACGGCCCTTATGTGCTCGATCAGTCCCCCGATAAAGAAGCGCGCACACTGTGAGAGCCCCAGCGCGTCTTGGGGATCGTAAAAGGCGTTATCCCCATCGGTAAAGAGCGAGATGTGAGTATGCATCCCGCAGGCAGCAAACCGAGCGATAGGCTTTGGCATAAACACGGCCTTAAATCCGTGTTGGGCGGCGACGCTCTTGGCAACGAACTTAATGATCATGAGACGGTCGGCAGTCGTCACTGGGTCAGCATACTCAAACGACAGCTCGTTGATGTGCGGTTCGATCTCGTGGTGAGACTTCTCGATTGGGATCCCCATTTTGAGGAGACTGGCAACTATCTCCTTGCGTACCGCCTCTTCCGTATCACCAGGGACGAGGGCAAAGTAGCCCGATTTACTGGTAACCTCACTGCGGTTTGTCGGTATCTTCCCTTCCGGAAACAGGAAGAACTCCGGCTCAACGCCCACAAAGAACGTGATCCCCCGCTCGGCAGTTCCCTGTAAGAAGCGTTTCAAGATGTAGCGAGGACTGTGGATAGAAGGAGTCCCCTCGGTGGTGTAGGGATCAGCGATAACGCCAGCGGTGCTGTATTTCCCCTCTTGAGACTTCATCAGTGTTGGCCATGGATAGATCTTAAGGGTAGCAAGATCCGGCTTTAAGCACATGTCCGCATTAGCGATATCGGCATAGCCTCGTATTGAGGAGCCATCGAAGCTGATACCGGTGGCTAGCGCACCTTTGAATTGCGCAACGGGAATCTCAACACTCTTTAGCTCACCTAATGTATCGGTAAACAGGATATTGATGAATAGGACATCGTGCTCTTCGAGTTGCCGGAATACGTCCCTGTGGTCTGGCTCTCCTGTTGCCATAGTCATCCCCTTCTAAGATGATTTTCATCGGAGAAATAATTGGTGTAAACCTTCGCATTATGAAGGGGATCCTACCTCATAGAGGTGAAGCGATCAAGAGGAGCGCTAGAAAGTATCTGTTTACCGCAGAGACGCAGAGAACGTCGAGATTCTGTTCACTCTTCCTCTAGACCTAGGACACGTCGACGAATGCCTTGCTTCAGGATGGGTACGTTGAAGTTGATGAGCAGCCCAACTTTCCAACCACCAAGCTTCAGATAGGTCAGCAACTGAGCTTCGTGGATAGGCAACAAGCTTTCGACCGCCTTGATTTCTACCACGACCGTATCCACTACCAGCAGGTCAAGGCGGTATCCACAGTCCAGGTGGAGACCCTTATATTCCACGGGAAGTGGGCGCTGACGTTCAAAGGGAATCTGTCGCAAATCCAGTTCCCGACACAAACATTCCCCGTAGGCTGACTCTAACAATCCTGGTCCCAAGGCGCGATGTACCTCGATCGCTGCTCCGATAATTGCCTCGGTGATTTGATTAACCTTCATTTGTTTTCTCTGTGCTCTCGGCGTCTCTGCGGTGCACCCGAGATGCGGTAAACAAGCACGCTAGAAAAAGACGTCATTCTCTTCCCACAGCTCTTCCAGCTTTTCCAGGCGGGGGAGCGTCTCGTCCTCTGACTTGATGCTGACCGCTGTCGCAATCGCGCATAACAGGGACATCGCCGCGGCGAACGAATCGACATACGATACGAAATCACACCTTGCTAATAGGGAATCGGTGGCGTGATCGACCAGCGGGGAGAGCTCTGAGTCGGTGATGGCAATGGTTGCAACACCCTTCTGTTTTGCCATACGGAAGTCCCGGACAACCGCGGTGGTGTAACGGGGAAAGGAGATCGCAATAACTACCGAGCTTTCGGTTGCAAAGACCAACTCCTCCTGAAACAGGCCAGTGCTTCTCGTAACGGCAACGGTGTTGTCGATCGACTTCTTGAGGGCCATCTGGAAGAATTGCGCCAGGCAGCTTGACATCTTATAACCGAGAATGATCACCTTGTCCGCCTGCGCAATCCGATTGACCACGCGGTTCAGTGTTCGGGTATTAATATTGTGCAGCGTGTTCTCCAAGTTCTTCATATCGGTAACCAGGGATTGGACGGCAGGATTCTTGCTTGCTTTGAAGCGGTGACTTCCTTTAAGGCGGCTGAGGGTGGTCAGCTTGCTCTGCACCTTGTCTTGCAAAGCGTTCCTCATTTCCGGGAATCCTGCGTAGCCAAGATCAGTGGCGAGTCTGATCACCGTTGGTTCGCTGACAGAAGAACGGCGGGCAAGTTCTGCAGCTGTAAGAAAAGCTGCTTCAATATAGTTGTCTACGATATACTTCGCGACTTGTTTCTTCTTATCCGAAAGAGGACTTGCCTTGATCAACGCCAAAACGTCTTTCTGTCTCTTTGTCATAATGCCATTCTACCCCCTGGGTAGCCGGTCTGCCAAGGGCTTGACCTTCCTTGTAACGTGGGGTCTGCCGCCAAAACGCTTGTCTTGTTAGCGCGCTAGCCCTCGGCCGTCCATACGGTCCCATATTTGGGTCTCCTTACCGTCCCGGTGCCTTGAGGGCTCACCTTTTTAAGAATTCTGATTGTCGATTTACGCTGCGATCGGTGTTGTGATACCTTGAAACGAGACGCTTTTTAAGTTTTCGCACATTGTTTACTGGAACGGCGCCGGATCCCACAAGCCGACGGATCAGTTTCGTCGCTTGTCCCCCTGTATAATCCCTCTCTTCGATCCCTTCCGGGTTGAGAACGTAGATACTGGTCCTGCTCTCTAGCTCCAAGGCGGCGCTCAAGTTCAGCAGATTCCCCGGGCCAAACGGTGTCTCGCAGATGACCACACCATCACTTGACCGCATTGCGGCGAGGTTCTCTTCGTACGCTCTTGTGGAGATGGGAGCAAACGGAGCCTCCACCACAAGCTTGGCGCCCAGGTGTTGCGCTGCCTGAAAGTCGGAGTCCAATGAAGAGACGACCCCCACGCTTAAGGAAAAGCGATCGGCGAGTGCGTGAAGTATGGTTACGCCACTTCCTCCCCCGCAGATGATATGCAATTTACCTGACGATGTCGGGGCTTTTAACTTTGGGGGAACTGTGTTGATGTAGATGGAATTCGTTACAGGATTTTTCCCTACGACTACATCGGTCTGGAAGGCCTCCTTGATATTGGCCTCTGTCAAAGCATCCGTCGGTCTACCAACGACCAACAGCCGCCCTCGGTGCAGTATAGCCACCCGATCTGCATACTGGGCAGCGAGATTGAGGTCGTGAATGGCCATCAGCACGGTTAAACCGGTTGCGGCCTGTTGACGGACGATCTCCATAATCTGGAGCTGATGGTTGATATCGAGGTAGGTCGTCGGCTCATCCAACAGGAGTACACGCGGGTTCTGTGCCAGGGCCATCGCCAGGAAGACGCGCTGCTTCTCCCCTCCTGATAGCTCACGGATGGAGCGTTCAGCGAAGGGAGCCACGTTGGCAAGCTCCATCGCTCTCCCGATCCACTCCTTGTCGGTCCTGGTCTCTCTTGCGAATCGCCCCTGGTGGGGGAGGCGCCCCAGTGCGACGATCTCGCGTACGGTGAAATCGAAACCGATCTCTCGCTCCTGCTCCACCACCGCCAGGTGGCGAGCAAGCTCTGTGATCGAGAGCTCAGGCAGCCGCGTCATATCGAGGTAGACCGAACCAACCCCTGGGGAGAGGATCCCAGAGATGTTCTTAAGGAGTGTTGTCTTTCCCGACCCATTCGGACCCACAATGGCGAGGACCTCCCCTTTGGGAACGTTCAGATCGATCCCATTGAGGAGGGGGGAACCATCGTAGGAGAATTTCAGGCCATCAACTGTGATCTCCATCACATACGTGCCCCCTTACTTTTCAAGAGATACAGGAAGAAAGGAGCCCCAAGGAATGCGGTGATGATCCCCACCGGCATCTCAGCGGGGCTGGCGACTGTGCGCGCTGCCATATCGGCCCAGACGAGGAAGATCGCCCCGGCGATCGCC
>JAUWNS010000247.1 GCA_030612485.1 Candidatus Bipolaricaulota bacterium | reverse complement strand
TTTGTCTTCGGTCCTATGCCGAGTGCCTGTGCGATGATCTCCACCAGAGGGACGAGGCTACGATACGGGATCTGCTGCGCGGGGCCCTCTCCTTGTTTACGATCGGCAAGCTCCTCCACGCGGTGCATTACCCCAATTGTGCGCGGCTTCCCGCAGACAGGGCAGAGGTTGTTATTGGCCATTGCCTCGCGGGGGGAGAGGACGATCCCGCAGGCGCGATGGCCGTCGTAGTGGTACTTCCCCTCCTGCGGGTAGAACTCGATCGTCCCGAGGAAACGAGAAGGAGCGCGCTCCTTCATCGCTGCGATGATTCCAGCGTAACTCGGCTCGGGAAGGTCGAACAGGGTCGCCTCGCGCCCGAGCTTCCCGGAAGAGTGAGCGTCGGAGTTGGAGACAAGGGTTAGCTTATCGAGTGCGGACAATCGCCAGTTCATCTCGGGATCGCTCGACAGGCCGGTCTCGATGGCGAAGATTCGATCCGTGTACATGCCGAAGCATTCTTCCAGCGAGTCGAACCCTGACCGTGAGCCGAAGACCGAAAACCACGGGGTCCAGACGTGGGCTGGGATCACCTCCGCGCCCTCCTCCGCGTTCCAGATCGCTTCAACGAGTCGTTCAGCGGAGATACCGAGGATCGGCCGGCCGTCGGCGGCAAGGTTCCCGATCTGTCCGAGTTCGTTGTTGATCCGCGCCGCCCCTTCGATCGACGGTGCGAGGATCACAAGGTGTGCCTTGCGTACTCTGCCTTCTTGACTCCAGATTGCGGAGACCTCCACGGTGAGCATGAACAACACCCCTCCGTAGCGGTAGAGCCCGTTTCCCACTGGCACAAGGTGCTCTTGCAGCTCCTTGTACCACTGCGGGTGGGTGAAATCCCCCGTTCCCAAGAGAGTGATCCCCTTGATCTTCGCCCAGCGAGCGAGGGTGGGAAGATCCGTAGTAGGGCTCGTCGCTCTGCTGTAGCGGGAATGGATATGGAGATCAGAGATGATCTGCATCGTCACGTACCGGTGCTGGATAGAACACGTCTGGACAATCGGCGACAAAGGACTCCACGGCCACGGTTGCGTAGAAGATCCGGCTCGAGTACTCCTGCGCTGTGATCGTGAAGAGAGCTCGCTCCCCAGGTTCGAGTTCGAAGATCTCTACCGTACCGTCGGTGAGGCGGAGGCCATCGACGTTGTAAAACTTCGCCTTTACCGTTATCGTCTGCAGATTTTGCGTGTAGCGGTTCTCCACCTCCCCGCTGACCTTGACCGGAAAACCAAGGGTGAGACTCCACGTGCGGATGAACGCCGCCGGATAGACCGGCACATCTTTGGAGACCGTCCCCGTGATCCCGCGGTCGTCCGTAGCAACAAGGGTGACGAGATACGTCCCCTCCTCCTCGAAACGATGTGCAGTATCCCAATAAGTCTTGTCCACCCCCGTTTCGTCGCCGAACTCCCATGCGAGTTCGGTGATGTAGTGATTGGGGACCGTCGTGGAATGCGAGAAGAATCGGTAGTCAAGGAGGCCGCTTGAGCCATCGGGACACCACGTGAAATCAGCCGTCGGTCGCACCACCGGGCCGAAACAGCCACCGATGAGACCTATTACCAGAAGAACAACCATCAACGCAAGGCATCTCTTCATCATTTCCCCTCCCAAGAGAACCAGTGTAAACCCGCAAGGATCTTCGAGCAAGCACGAGTGCTACGCACGAGTGCCACCACCAAGAGGAAAGGAGAATGCAGAAGGATTGAGCGATCTAATCACTCACTCAATGATTCGATCTCACCGAGGCTGCCCCAGTCAAGACTGTCCTAGTCGAGACTGTCCCAGCCGAGACTGTCCCAGCCGAAGCGGTCGAGATCGATCCGTCCACGCGCATCGAAGCAGATCCCTTCCTCTTTAAGGAGAGAGATCTGAGGGTTCCCCACACTCGACTCTCCCTTCGCGTTCACCACCCTCTGCCAAGGAACGGGGAGATCCACCGTGTGCGTACGGAGTGCTGCCAAAGCCCATCCGACCCGCCGCGGTGTGCAGGGCGGACCGACCAGGTATGATACCTGGCCGTAGGTCGCTACCTTACCGGCCGGGATCATTCGAATCACGCGATAGATTCTGTCATAGATACTCTCGCTCAAGGTCAACCTCTTTGCCAATCAAAGCCTATATCGGGTAGAGTAACAGTGGAGGACGATATGCACAACATCGAGCGAATTCGAAATGATTTCCCCGCACTGCACAAGATGATCTTTTTCGCCTCGGCAGGGGTAGGGCCGCTCCCACGGTCAACGATGGTCGTGATGCAGCACTATTCCAAAGAACTGCGCGTCGACTTTGCCGAAGGGGTCTGGGAAGAGGATCCCAAGAAGGTAGCGCGCAGCCTTGCTGCCAAATTGATCAACGCATCCGAAGAGGAGATCATCCCCACCATGAGCACCTCGGCCGGGATAAACCTCCTCGCCGGGGGACTAAGGTGGAAACGCGGCGAGAACATCGTACTGAACGACCTGGAGTACCCGTCGAACGTCTTCCCCTGGCTCTATCAAGCCGATCGACACGGCCTGGAGGTAAGGATCGTTCGTTCGCGCCGTGGAGTCGTTCCACGCGCCAAATTGATCAAAGCGATCGACCGGAAGACCCGTGTCCTCGCCGTGAGCCACGTCGAATTCGGCACCGGGTACCGCAACGACGTCGCCACGCTTGCAGAGGCCGTCCATGCGGTCGGCGGGTTGATCTGCGTCGACGCTATCCAG
>JAUWNS010000241.1 GCA_030612485.1 Candidatus Bipolaricaulota bacterium | reverse complement strand
CTTCTGCCCTTCTCGCCCTTGATGATCGTGAGATCTGGGTGCGAGGAGCGCGCCGAGTCTCAAAGCTCTTCCTCTACCAACCAGCATTGGGAGGCGGTTGCCTTGCCTGTAGCGCGTGCGGGGAAGCCCCTCTCCCTTCTTTTCTCCCGGAACCGGTAGGGAAACTCGTTGGCGCTGTTGTCTGTGACGATGCAGTGAGGGACATGTGCCTGCTATCCACTGCCAGGAATGCTCTCTTCAGCCCAGAAGAGATCGACTCGTTGGAGGTCCCGGTAGTGAATATCTACACGATCCATCCGGGCTGTCCCGGCCCGTGCATTGGGATTCCCGATACGGATGGGTACGTTCCTCTCATGGATCAGCGTCTCTTCCTCTCAGCCCCGAATTATCACGAGGTTGCTGGTGGAGCGCATTGTCATACCGATTTCATCATCAATCTGGGGGGGTGCCACCGCGGACCTCTTTCGAATAGTCTTTCCTAGCGAAGCAGACCAGGAAGCTTCCTGACAAAACTCGCCACCAACCGGACCGTGTTCTCAAAGTCGTTCAAGCGCATGGTTGAGGTTGGCGAATGGATGAACCGACAGGGGACGGAGACGACCCCGGCTTGGATTCCAGCCTTGGTGAGGTGGATAGCTCCCGCGTCGGTCCCGCCGTAGGTCGGCAGCTTGTACTGGTACGGGATTGTCTCTTCCTCGGCAACCTCTTCCAGTGCCTCGATTAGTTGACGTGAGACGATGATCGTGCGGTCGGCGACCGTGATCGCCGGCCCACGTCCTAGGCGAACTGGTTGGCTCTCCTCAGGGACCCCGGGCATATCAGCACCGATCGTTCCCTCGATGGCTAAGGCGAGATCCGGATCGACCTGATAGGCGGCGGTACGCGCCCCACGCAGGCCGACCTCCTCCCCAACGACAAAGGAGAGGACAAGGTTTACCTTAAGATCGCTCTCTGCCAGCCGGCGTGCTGTCTCGATCATCACCGCGCACCCAGCACGATCGTCGAACGCCTTTCCGGTGACGTAGCCAGGATGGATCTCGGTGAACGGATAGTGAATCGTGAGAGGATCGCCGATCTTAAGACCCATCGCGACCGCCTCCTGTCGCGAGGATGCCCCCACGTCGATGAACATCTTCTCGATCGGGATCGGTTTCTTTCGTTCCTCCTCTGTGAGGATGTGCGGTGGAGCAGAGCCGATCACCCCGTGGCGTTTCTCTCCGGAACGGGTGAGGATCTCGACCCGGTGACCGGGAATGATGCGTGGGTCCCACCCACCGATAGGGGCGAAGAAGAGGTACCCCTTCTCATTTATCCACTTCACCATGAACCCGACCTCATCCATGTGGGCGTCGAGCATCATCGTGAAATCCCCGCTTCCACGGCACGTGGCGATGAGGTTCCCCAGGGTGTCGGTCCTTACCTCATCGACATAAGGCGAGACCAACTCTTTGATCCGTTCACGCACCTCATCCTCAAAACCGGAGACACCGAATGCGTCTGAAAGCTCTCGCAGAAGATCGATCGATTCCATTAACAAGCCCCCTTTCAAAGTAAGGAGATTATAGAGGCCAGTTGGGGACATGCAATCCAACGAAGGGATCTCGCTTCGCCTCCCTTAGTGGATGAAAGACCAGCGGTTGTAGCGGGGCACCTTGTGTGCCACGTTCCCCACATACCAAACACCAACGTTGTAGACAAGCAATGCATGGCAAGCTACAAGAGGCGCGCCTCAACGCTAAAAAAAGCGCTGATGGCTGAAAACTAAATTTCCCGTCCTTTCTTACTGATAAGGTTTAACGATCTCGACCACGTCTGAGAAGTCGATTCCAAGTCGCTTCAGGGTCTCGATCGTGGGAACACCGTCGATCGTCCATCCGCGGCGCTTGTACGCCGCATCACAGAGCTTGCCGTACTGTTCCTCGCGGAAGGCACGCATGACCTTCACCTTTTCCGCCGTGCTCATCCCGGACGGATCGACTCCCACCTGCTCTTTGAGCTGTGCATCGTAGCGCTCGGCGCGGGATTCGTATTCCTTCTCCGTCACCGGCCCGGCCGAACGGTAAGGGATCTGATCGTGTTCGCGACGACCGTAGCCTAGTCGCAGGTTGAAGACGCGCTGGAAGTTGTATACCCGCTCCGACTGGAGGATGAGGTCGTCGGGCGCGACCTCGGTCCCGGTCACACCGGCGAAGAGGTCACAGTAGTTTTTCACGTGATCGGGGACCTTTGCCGCCTCGATCCCGCTGTAGCGTGAGGCGTTGTCCGCCGGCTCGATGTCGTTCCACGGGAGCTTGCACAGGCCCATTAACCCGAACCAGGTGCGCCACATCGGGAAGTAATGGAGCGCCTCCCCCTTATCCTCAAAGGTAGGGATCTGGTTGTTGACCATGTCCATGAAGATCAACCACGCCTCGTCGTGCTGTGCCCCTTTGAGGGCGAGGCCATAACCACCCTGCATGGCGAGCGATTCCTTGGTTACGTACTCGGAGTACTCCATCCCCTTGCACTCCATCCCGATATCGTTCAGGAATCCCGCGTCAGCGCCGTATTCGCGCACGAAGAGATCCTTCATCCGGCGGATCCCCTGGCCAACGATCGCGCCGAACCCTTCACCGCGGCCCATCTGATGAAGGATTTTGAGGGACGCCTCAACGTTTCCGAAGTGAAGATCGAGTCCACCGGTATGCTCCTTGTTCAGTATCCCGGCCTCGTAGCACTCCATGACGAAGGCCATCCCAGTAGTGTAGGAGATCGTGTCGATACCGTAGGTATCGCAATAGAAGTTCATCTCCAGCACGAAGTCGGGGTCGTAGATTCCCATGTTGGAACTCCCGGCGGCCGTCTAGTACTCCGGCCCGTCGACGGTGACGGCATCTCCCTTGTAGGGACCGGTCTTGAGGGTGAAGTCGTCGACCGCGTGCGAGCAGGACATGGTGCACCCGATCCAGCATCCATCGGGCATGTTCTGGCTGAACCGCTCCCGCCA
>JAUWNS010000118.1 GCA_030612485.1 Candidatus Bipolaricaulota bacterium | reverse complement strand
GCGGTCCACGCCGTTCCCATGCAGAGCCTTGCAACCGCGTTTTCCGTCGATGCTCTGCGGGATTTCGACAGTCGCGTGCGCAAGCTCCGCGATGTTGACGTGGTCAGTTACGTGGTCGAGCCAAAGCTCGACGGCCTTTCGGTCGAACTCGTCTATCGCGACGGTGTGTTCGTGCAGGGTTCGACACGCGGGGACGGGGTAAACGGTGAGGATGTGACAGGGAACCTGCGCACGATTCGCAGCATCCCGCTTCGCCTGCGCCCGATCGAGGGGGTGATCCCTTCGCTCCTCGATGTACGGGGGGAGGTCTACATCGAGAAGGAGGACCTAGCGCGACTCAACCGCGAACGTGAGGCGGAGGGGCTCCCTCCGTTCGCCAACCCGCGAAACCTCGCCGCGGGGTCACTGCGCCAGCTCGACCCGCGTGTGACAGAAAGACGCCCCTTGCGGATCTATTGCTACACCTTTGGTTGCATGGAAGGGATCACTGTCGGCTCCCAGATCGAGCTCCTGGAGACGTTCCTCAAGCTCGGGATCCGCGTCAATCCGCTCTACCGGCTCTGTCAGGGAATCGATGAGGCGATAAGTGTCTACGAGGAATTTCAGAAGCAACGCGGTGCCCTCCCTTACGAGGCCGATGGGATGGTGATCAAGGTGAACGATTTTGCCGCCCAGAAAGCCTTGGGCACAATTGCGCGCAGCCCGCGCTGGGCGATCGCAGGGAAGTACCCGGCCGAGCAAGGGATCACCAAATTGAAGGATATCACCATCCAGGTGGGACGCACCGGTGTTTTAACCCCGGTGGCTATCCTCGAACCGGTGCGGGTGCGCGGGGTCGAGATCACACACGCCACGCTGCACAACGAGGACGAGATCGTACGGAAGGGTGTTCGTATCGGCGATACAGTGGTGATCCAACGAGCCGGGGACGTGATCCCGCAAGTCGTGGGTCCGCTCATCAACCGCCGCACCGGTGACGAACGTCCGTTCGTCATGCCGACGGTCTGTCCTGTCTGCGGGAGCGAGGTCGTGCGACTGGAGGGGGAGGTGGCACATCGCTGCCTGAACGTCTCCTGTCCCGCGAGGATCAAGGAGTCGATCCGCCATTTCGTCTCCAAGGGAGGGTTCGACATCGACGGCTTCGGCACCAAACTCGTGGAACAGCTGGTCGAGCGCAGGCTTGTCCACCGATTAAGCGATATCTTCCACCTCGATCGGGAGACGCTGATCGGTCTTGAACGGATGGGGGAAAAGTCAGCCGAGAACCTCCTCACAGCGATCGAAGCGAGCAAATCGATCCCGCTTGCGAAGTTCCTCTTTGCCCTAGGAATCCCCGAGGTGGGTGAGCACGCCGCCGACCTCCTCGCGCAAGCCTTTCTCACCCTAAAGGGTCTGATGGAGGCTTCGGAAGAGGATCTCCGCGCCATTCCTGAGATCGGGCCGCGCACCGCGGAGGGGATCGTCGACTTCTTCTCGAACCCTGCAAACAAGGAGATGATCGCCGAGCTCCGCGCCTCTGGGGTAAGGATCGCTGTGGTGAGCGCCCCGGCCTCTGAAAAGTTCGACGGTAAGAGATTCGTCCTCACCGGCACGCTCTCCTCGATGACCCGCAGCGAAGCAAAAGAGCGGATCGTGCAACTTGGCGGCGCGGTCTCCTCCTCGGCCAGCGCGCGTACTGATTACGTCGTTGTGGGGGAGAATCCGGGAAGCAAGGCGCAGAAGGCAATCAACCTAAATATAGCGACCCTCAGCGAAGAGGAGTTCATCGCCCTCCTTGGAGAAGAATGAGTAGAGAGACGCTCCTCGACCTCAATCGTGACGAACTGACGGCGTTCCTCACCGAACGCAGCGAGCCGCAGTACCGTGCGAAACAGATCTGGCAGGCGATATACCGTGACCTTGTCCCCTCCTATGAGGCAATCACCCCTTTACCAAAGGGATTGCGTGCTTCTTTTGCGGAAGCCCTTCCTGTGGAGCCGCTTCACCCGATTGATTCGATCACGAGCCGCGACAAGCGTACCCACAAGGCCCTGTTCCGTCTGGCGGATGGCGAGACGATCGAGACGGTCCTCATGCTCTACGAGCATCGCCGGACAGTCTGCCTCTCCATGCAGGTCGGCTGCGCGATCGGCTGCCCTTTCTGTGCCACTGGAAAAAGCGGATTCACGCGTGACCTCACCACTGGAGAGATTGTCTCTCAGGCGCTTCACTTCGCGCGCGAACTGCACAAGAAGAGGGAAAGGCTGACGAACATTGTTTACATGGGGATGGGGGAGCCATTCCTCAACTACGAGGCAACGATGAAATCGATCCGTATCCTGAACGATCACGAAGGCTTCAACCTGGGCGCGCGCAGCTTCACCGTCTCCACCGTGGGAATCATCCCGGGAATAGAACGCTTCACACGCGAGGACCTGCAGGTGAACCTGGCGATCTCCCTCCACGCGGGGGACGACGCGTTGCGCGATCGCCTCGTCCCGATCAATCGCCGTTATCCACTCACGCCTCTCATTCGCGCCTGTCGTAACTACATCAAGGCGACCCATCGGAGGGTGACCTTTGAGGTCGCGTTGATCGATGGGGTAAACGATGCGCTAGAGGAGGCGCGCAAGATTGCCTCCCTCCTCGCAGGGCTCCTCTGTCACGTCAACCTGATCCCCTTAAACCCGATCCCCTCATCCCCCCTCCGCCCAAGCTCCCGTGAACGGACCGCCGCGTTCGCTAGTTTGCTCGAAGAAGTCGGGATCCCGGTGACAGTGCGCCTGGGAAGGGGGATCAAGATCCAAGCCGGGTGTGGTCAGTTACGCGACCGGGGTCAGATCTGACCCCGAAGTTTGTAGTAAGTAGTGGGTAGTAGGTGGTGGGGCGAGCACACCCAAAGTTGATCTTGCCGGCGATTTTACTACCCACCATCTACCACCCTCTAGTCGTTTAATAGACCGCGGTAGAAGTCGAGCGCGCGATGTCCCCAGCCCTCCGTGATATTGGTCAGGCCCTGGCGCACAAGTTGCCGTGCCCGCTCGCGGCTGATCTCCATGATTCTCCCCACATCGGCGAGGCTATACTGACAGCCATCCTCGATCCCGTAATGCAAGCGGAGCGCAATAGCCTGGCGTGCCGGGATCACATCAAGGACCTGTTCCAATTCTTCGTGGAAGAGGAGTCGGAGGGCCTCTCTCTCCGGCGAGAGGACTGTCTCGTCCTCGATCAATTCGTCCAGGGTCTCATCGCCCTCTCGGCCGATGGTTCGGTCCAACGAGACGATCTCTTTCACTTCCTTCTCGATCTGGCGCAATCGTTCGCTCGAAATGCCGAGAGCACGGGTGATCTCCTCATCATCGGCACGGCCGTCGCGGGCGAGGGCGCGTAGCTGTTCGAGCCGCCGCACGGCGCGGAAGAGGTAGTCGGGGATGCGAATCATCCGGGAGTAATCGGTGATCGCGCTCAAGATCGCACGGCGAATCCACCATGCCGCGTATGTACTCAACCTGCGTCCGCGTTCGACATCGAAACGATCGACCCCCTCGATCAAGCCGATATTCCCCTCTTGGACGAGATCGATGAGGGAGAGTCCGGCTTCGGAATACTCCTGCGCGATCTTGGCCACCAGGCGAAGGTTGGAGGTGATCAGCCTCTCCCTCGCTCCGTCAACACCCGCGGCCATGGCGCGTGCCAGCTTCCGCTCCTCCTCGCGATCAAGAATAGGGAAGCGCGCAATCTCACGGAAGTATATCGTGAGGATATCCGGCATCCTGTGCGGCCGCGCCTCATTGGTCGGCTGTTTCTCCTCCAAAGTATCTCTCATTGTCTCTTTCATCGAGCAGACTTTACGAGAATAGCGCGGGGATGTGCAAGCTCAATCTTCAAGAATCCGGGAAAGACTCGGATGTAACATCGATCACATCGAGTTCAGCAACACACGATGTAATCCTGAGCCGCTCGCTGAGGCTGGGAACGGTCCGTCCCCCGTCTCCGGAGACGAGCTCCTTGATGTAGAGCCCCCCCTCCCCGCGTAGGATGAGATCGGCCTCGTGCGGCGAGAGGAGAGTTCCGTTGGCCTCGAGGAGGCGACGCTCGCGCACCAAGTCGGCACGACGGTGAGAGACGCGCACCGGTGTGCGTTGGTGGATCGTCCCCACGAGAGATTCTAAGGCCCGAGCAAGGTCGGCCGGCGCAACCTCACTCTCAAAGGAGACGCGCGCGCGGTAGGTCTTCTCCGCGTGCGTCTCCTTCACCAAGGCTACCGTCTCCCGTGATACGAAATGAAGACCGCTCACCTCTACCTTTCCTGGAGAACCGATATTGACTGCCTCCTGTAAGGACGAAAGGTCGAGAGTACGGCATTGGGGTGAGAGGACTTCGAGGACGAACGGCCGTCCCGTCCCGAGCATACGAGCGTCAATGTCCTCGCGCCCTGCGCCGTGCAGGTGCACTTTCTCCGCCCCCGCAGCAGTGAGAAATGGCGCGGCGACGAGTTCCTCTACCGATTCGGGGTACTGCTTCCCCGTGAACCCACAAGCCTCACAACCCTTCCCCTGGCAGAGCCGGCACGGCCAACGGGTTTGTGGAATCCCGCGTACGAGTTTGCGATAGCGCCCGTAGATATAGAGGGAAAGGACGCGAAGTTCTATCTTATCCCGTTTCAAATCGATTATGAATGACAAGTGAGGATGGGTGAGATCTAGAGTTCCATGGCCGACTCTCGCCTCGAACGCCTTCCCCATCTCCCGGTTGAACGCGTGTTTGAGCGGTTCTGTAAGACCGGTTGGAAACTTCTCCCCGAGGAAGAGCTCCATCTGCCGCAGCCGTGCGGTAAGCTTCACCCCAAAGAGGTAGCTCTCGTACTCGACACCCTCCACTGCGGCGACCGCACGCGCTGAGAAGTCCTCTATCCGCGAAAAGAGCCCGTCACATACCCAGCACGTCCCGGTTCTTCTGGAGACGCCGATCATAGAGAGGATGGTGCGCAGCGATCGACCACGCTCTCCGTTGGAGAACCCGTGCCCGAGCTTAGCGAACGCGCGACCGAGACACTCATCGCAGATCGGACCGGAACGTAGAATAGCCGCGGCAGTCTCGATAATCTCTCCCACACGGTCCATGTTCTCTCCCTTGTTCATCGCGCGCCTCTTTTATCCTAGAGCCAGCTTTGAATCTTCGCGCATAGATAGGCGCGTTTCAAAGGAGGGAAGTATCCTATCGATTGTCAGGATCCACGGTTTGCACATTGCTGAGGTGAAACGTTGGTAACCGCCCCACATAGTGGCATAATAGGAGAGGAGGATATGAACCCGATGATCGAACGGTATAACCTTTCCCCGATGAAGGAGTTGTGGAGTCTGCAGGCGCAGTATGATCGTTGGCTGCAGGTTGAGCTCGCGGCTCTCCATGCGATGGAGAAGCTCGGCGAGGTTCCCGAAGGGACATTCGCTATTGTCAAGAAGACTATCCACGTCGATCTTCCCCGCATTCGCGAGATTGAGGAAGAGATCCGGCACGACCTCCTCGCCTTCATCCGCACGCTAGAGGAGCAGGCCGGGGAAGCTGGGAGGTTTATCCATCAGGGCCTCACCTCCTCGGATGTCAAGGACACGACTCTATCGCTTCAGATGCGTGATGGGTTCGACCTGATCGTGCACGAGGCCGAGAAGCTACGGACGCTTCTCTTCGAGAAAGCCCGTCAGTACCAGGATCTGGTGATCGGCGGGCGCACGCACGGGATGCACGCCGAACCGACGACTCTCGGCTTGAAGTTCCTCTTGTGGCATGAAGAGCTCGGGCGTGACCTCTCTCGCCTGGGGCAGGCGCGCGCGTCAATATGTGTAGGGAAGCTCTCAGGCCCAGTAGGGACGTACTCGTGTGTCGCCCCTGCGGTGGAGGAGATAGCCTGCGAGAAACTTGGGCTTCGTCCAGCAAAGGTCGCAAACCAAGTTCTGCAGCGCGATCGCCATGCTGAGGTCCTCGCCGCAATCGCAATCACCGGGGCGAGCCTGGAGAAGATCGCCCTCGAGATCCGCCACCTCTCCCGCACCGAAGTCGGCGAGGTGGAGGAACCGCGCCCTGAGGGATCCTCCTCGATGCCGCACAAGCGCAACCCGATCACCTCTGAGCGGATCTGCGGGCTCGCAAGGATCCTGCGGGGGAACCTACAAGCAGGCTTGGAGAACATCGCCTTGTGGCACGAGAGAGATATGTCGCACTCATGCGTAGAACGGGTCATCCTCCCCGATAGCTTCCTCCTCATCCACTACATGCTCGTTAAGGTATGCGGGATTATTGAGGGACTCATCGTCCACGAGGAGCGAATCGCGAAGAACCTTTCGCTGACAAGGGGAGCGATCTACTCGCAAATTCTCCTCATCGAGCTCATCGAGTGCGGAATGGCGCGGAGCACGGCCCACGAGGCGATCAAGGCAGCGGCGCCGCGCGCGATCTGTGAGAAGACTTCTCTCGTCGATGCGTTGAAGGATGATCCACAGGTGGCTCGCCACCTAGTGGCACCCTACCTGCAGGGAGGAGGGATCGACGAGGAAACGCTTCTCGAACGGGTACGGATCACCAGCCGCCGACTGATCGAACGAGCTGCTTCGTAGCCGGTCAAGAGCCGGCGATGAGGATCACGTCTTTCTCTTCGAACCCGACGGTCACTCGGCCTCCAATTCCCGGCAGATCCTCTTTCATGCCCGCGACACGCGCACGCAAGCTTCCGAGCGAGCTTGCCAGGGCGATCACGGTTGCGTCTCCACGGTACTCGATCCTCTTAACCTGAGCGATGAGGGTCTTCTCCCCGCTTCCATCGAGGTGAAGGTCCTCCTCCTTGATGAATAGGGTGACTCGCGTTCCGGGGGCTGCATTGCCCGCAACTGCTGCGACGATAACCTCGCCAATTCGCACCTGCATGCGCCCATCTACGTAGTCGATCACAATCCCTTCTAACCGATTCGTATGGCCGATGAACGAGGCGACGAACGTTGTCTCAGGATCGCGGTAGATCGCCTTCGGGGTCCCGATCTGCTCGATTCTCCCCTCGTTCATCACCCCAATTCGATCGGAGAGGGCGAGCGCCTCCTCTTGATCGTGGGTGACGTAGATCGCGGAGAGACCGATCTCCTGTTGAATGCGACGGATTTCGCCCCGCAGGGATTCACGCAGTTTGGCGTCGAGCGCGGAGAGTGGCTCATCTAGGAGGAGAAGCTCAGGTTTAGGAGCGAGGGCGCGTGCCAGGGCTACCCGCTGGCTCTGTCCAGAAGAGAGTTCAGCCGGGCGCCGACGCTCGAATCCCCGTAGGTCCACGAGGTCGAGGAGCTCTTCGACGCGACGCTTCGTGTCGATCCTCCGATCGAAGCGTACCCCGTAAGCGATGTTCCTTGCCACGGTCATGTGCGGGAAGAGGGCGTAG
>JAUWNS010000175.1 GCA_030612485.1 Candidatus Bipolaricaulota bacterium | reverse complement strand
GTCAGGTCTTGTTTTTTGCGTTGCGCCCACACGGATCTTAAGGTACTGTGCAACGGTGCAATGCAAAAAACAAGACCTGACCCCAAGAACCGGAGAGCAAAGGTCAAAAAACAAGACCTGACCCCAAGAAGGGAGGAAGGGAATGGATGACATCCTAAGGGCTGTGGAGAAGGAACACTTGAAGGACCGGGGGGAGTTCTCCCCTGGGGATATCGTGAAGATCCACGAGCGGATATCCGAGGGGGCCAAGGAGAGGATCCAGGTCTTCGAGGGGATCGTTCTTAAGCGGAGCGGAGCGGGGACGCGCGAGATGGTCACCGTGAGGAAGATCTCCTCGGGGATCGGTGTGGAGAAGACCTATCCGGTGCACTCCCCCAAGATCGAGAAGATCGAGATTGTGAAGAAGAACCGGTCACGCCAGGCAAGGCCCTATTTCCTGCGACGGCTGCGCCGCATTCGCTAGATGGGACGGCGCAAGAAGGAGAAGAGGCCTGCCTGGATCCTGCGCCTGGCGCGTCACTTCGGGTGGAATCCCGGGCGCGTGATGTCTGAGATCCTCGAGTGGGTCGAAGTGACCATCGTTGCTCTGGCTCTTGCTATCCTTGTGATGAGCTTCGTCACCGTGCGGATGCACGTCCCTACCGACTCGATGTTCCCCGCGATCGATGGGGACCCTAGCTGGCTAAAAGCCGATAGCTTTTTCGTCGACATGATCTCATACCACTTCCGCGCCCCCAAGCCGGGTGATATCGTCGTCTTCTGGCATACCGACGCGGTGCTGATAAAGGATATTAAGGGTGGCTCCCTCGCCGATCGGGCACTGGTTCCGGATGACGAGCGGTTGATCTCTATCAACCGGGAGCCGGTCTTCAATAAGTCAGGGGCCGATGCGATCATTGCTAGCCTTCCTACGGGAACGATGGTCGTCCTCGGCCTTGCCGGTCTCCCTCAGCTCGATCTGGGGACCAAACAGGCCGGGATGGAGACCATCGCCGACTTCGGAATCGACCTGCGCGAGAAACGGGTACGCTACGTGAAGCGCCTGATCGCGATCGGTGGACAGACCGTGGAGATTAAGGCCGGAGATGTCTATATCGATGGGATGAAGCTCGATGGAGAGCGATTTGACCGCTACTATACATCGAACGACCCCCGTATGCGCTATGGGGTGAGCCCAACCCTAGTCCCCGAGGGGAAGTGGCTCGTCCTCGGCGACAACTCCGACAACTCGTTGGATTCCCGCTTCTGGGGATTTGTCGACCAGCGTGATTTTATAGGAGAACCGTACTTCCGCGTGTGGCCGTTCTCCCGCTTCGGCCCGATGAACGGCTACTTCCACTTGTAGAGAGGAGCACATGCCGAGGCGAAGCAAGAAGGACCGTTTCGCCCGCGTGCGCGAACTCTACACCTTTGACGAAAACTTGGGGTCAGACCTTGCCGGATTCGACGAGGCAGGCCGAGGAGCACTGGCCGGCCCGGTCGCTGTTGGCTGTGTTCACTTTGAGAGCTTGGGGTCAGGTCTTGTTTCTTGCATGGAGACCAGCGGGACTCCGCCTCTGGAGAAAGTTACGCCACGCAAGAAACAAGACCTGACCCCAAGCGGCCCCATCACTCAATCACTGAATCACTCAATCCTTCATTCCCTTGCCGGCGTAGATGACTCGAAGCGTCTCTCCCCGGTAAGACGCGAGGAGATGTTCCGTCGGATCACAGAGGTCGCCTCCTGGGGGGTTGGCTGGGCGAGTGCACAGGAGATCGACCGATTGGGGATCGTTCCCGCCGTCTCCCTTGCCGCGCGGCGCGCATACACCACGATGGGACAAAGGGTCGACCTCCTTCTCTGCGACCGTGGGCTCAGCTTATTGAGTGATTTAGCGATTGAGTCATTGAATCATTTACAACTTAGAACTCCCAACCATCCAATCTCTCAATCTCCCGAGCTTTCGTTCACCAAAGGGGATTCTCGTTCGTTCCACATCGCGGCTGCTTCTATACTAGCCAAAGTCTCCCGCGATCGGATGATGTCAAACCTGCACCAGCGCTTCCCTGTCTACGGGTTCGCCACGAACAAGGGATACGGAACCCCAACGCACCTCGCTGCCCTGCGTGACAACGGTCCCTCTGCGATCCATCGCCGCAGCTTTAAGGTGAAGAATCGCTTGCTTATTGACTCGCTGGGAAACAAGTCCTATACTGCTTCTACAGTTTATTCAAGAAGAGGGGGTTACAATGGTGAAAAATAGTCTGTTGTTCATCCTGTTTGTCGTGCTTCTGTCGCTTACGTTTGGGGGCGCTGTCCTGGCGCAGACTGGGAATGGCCATACCGAACCACCGAATATGGGTGGTCTCTTCTCCGATGTTCCGAAGGATCACTGGGCGTACAACGATCTCGAGTACCTAGCCGAACGGGGGATCATAACCGGCCTTCCCGGCGGGCAATACAACGGGGAACAGGCGCTCGATCGCTACTCTGCAGCGGCGCTGATCTCGCGGGCAATCAAGTACATGCAGAACAACCCGGAGAGCGTCACCCCGGAGGACATCGATGTGTTGAGGAGCCTGATCTTCAAGGTCTCCGACAACCTTGCTACGTTGCAATCGCAGATCGGCTCCATGCAGGGTGGGGACACCTCGGCGCTGGAGTTCCGCGTCTCGCAGAACGAGCAGGCGATCTCCCAGTTGCGCACGCAGGTAGGGGGAGGAACCGGGACCGATTCCACGCAACTCGCCAGCCGGGTGAACGCCAACTTCATCATCTCATTGACCGCCCTGTTGGTGGGAATTATCGGGGTGGCACTGGCCACCTTCAGGTAGTAGTGTAGTAAGGGACTGTCGAAAGTGACACGGATCACTTGACTTTGTCCCTTTTGCGTACTATGATGGTGACAAGATCTAGTGGAGAGGCGGAAATAGATAGGTGGGAGGTGATCGATCGGCGCTTACAAATCAACTGTCGAACGAGCATGCTTCTTGAAGCGCGCTTCTTGTGAAAAGTTAAAACCTGTAAGGAGGTAACAACGTTATGAAAAAGGCTCTCGTACTTGCCTTAGTATTTACATTCGGATTGGGGATCGCTGCGTTTGCAGCCCCACTGTCGGGTACATGGTCGACCTGTATGACCATTGCTCCACAGACACCTGAGTTTACGGCGTTTAGTTCCACCCTTACCGTCGACTACACGGTCTGCGGATGGGTCTTCGGCTCTATCACCAAGTTTGACATGACCGGCTGGACCGCGCAGTCCTTCTCGGCTGATGGCGTCCTCGGTGCGTTCAGCATCGGCTCGGCGCTCGTCTTCGCTCCGGCTACTGCCGCGTTCACCTCGTGGGATTCGACCGGTAGCGTCTCCATCGCCGGTGTCGCCTTCGACGCCGAGTTCCTGCTTGAGGATGATGGTGCTGGTTGGACGTTCGGTGCCAGCAGTGCCATGGGCGACTGTGATTTCGGAGCAGTCGTCTACTTCAACATGGACGCAGCTGGCAACTTGGTCCAGACAGACTACTGCTTCTGCTTCACCGGCGTCGACTTCGACATCAGCTTCCCGTTCGCCTGCATCGACCTGGTCGATATGACGATCGGCTTCTCGGCCGCGAATGGCTTTGACGGAGTAACCTTCTCCGTCAGCGGGATCGCGGTTCCAGCCCTTCCGTGGCTGACCTTCGATCTTGCCCTCACCTTCGACATTGGCGAGGATGGGAAGGAGATGGTTCTTACCCCGGCGATCGACCTCGGCGACTTCGTCTGCATCGTCCTCTACTACGAGTACCAGGGATGGGCATCGACGAGTGGTTGTGGTGTGCCAAAGCCCGCAAAGTTTGATGGGATCTACTTCTACGGGATCGGCCTCGACTACAGCTGGAACGGTGTGGACTTCTCCAGCCTGTCGATGTTCGATGTGGACTATTACGATCTAGTCCACGCCAGTGAGCTCTACTGGGAGGTCTTCACGATCTCCAGTGCGGCCGACTCCTGCTGCGGTGGCGGGTTCGACTTCGACGTCTCCACGTACTTCGCGTGCGACAGCGAACTCCTCTTCGACTGGGGTATGACCGAGATCGAAGTGACGATTGGTATGGGTTCGAACTTCGACGTGACCTTCGGCCTCGTCGTCGACGTGGATGGCTTCACCGAGTTGAGCTTCTGCTTCGACGTCAGCTGGTAGTAAGTAGTTAGATAAAAAGGCTTTTCATGGGCCCTGGTTCGCCAGGGCCCTTTTTTCATGTTTATTCGCGTGTTCTTCATCCCATCACTCATCGCTTGTCTTCGTCCGCATTGCCGCGGATAATAGCGCGTGTTTCTTAAGGGGCAATCGCTTGGGGTGGGGTAATGAGAGAGGAGGCCTGGTATCGATTGGCACACAGAATCGGAATCCGTCGTGAGGATATGTACGCGTGGGAGCGCCGCGCTCCGTTAACCCCGCAGGATATCAGAAGGTTGGTCGAAGAAGACGGGCTTGAGGTCATTGTTCAATCGTCTGATAGGCGTGTCTTCACCAATGCGGACTATCGCCAGGCGGGGATCGAGGTCTCAGATGACCTCGCTTCCTGCCTGGTCATCTTCGGGATCAAGGAGATCCCAATCCCTATCTTGGAGCGCGGGAAGACGTACGTCTTCTTCTCGCACACGATCAAGGGGCAGGTCTACAATATGCCGATGCTACGGAAGATCCTCGACATGGGCTGCACCTTGATCGACTACGAGAAGGTGACCGATGAGGATGGCCGGAGGTTGATCTTCTTCGGGAACTACGCCGGCCTCGCCGGGATGATCGAGACGCTGTGG
>JAUWNS010000227.1 GCA_030612485.1 Candidatus Bipolaricaulota bacterium | reverse complement strand
AGATCTGGGCCGAGAACGCTCCCACAGGCGGGGCCTGCTTCCACTTCACGCTTCCCATTGTGTAATGGGCTGTTTGCTGTTTAGAGTGGGTAGCGAGCTCTTGACCGCAAACGATAGAATACTGTCCTCTCGCCCGCTCGTTCTCACTCGCTCAAGACGCCAAGATCGCCAAGAACTGCCCTTTCTTCTTGTTCTCTTCTCAATCTCTGCGGGTTGGATTCCCGGCAGCTTGCTGCGAATGTCGTCATTCCGGCGCATGCCGGAATCCAGTGGTTCGTTCGTGGGCACCGGCCTTCGCCGGTGTGACGTGATGCTATTAATACTCCGACCGCTTGCGGCGGGGTAGTTTATTGTAGTGCTTCCCTTGGCGTTCTCTGCGTCTCTGCGAGAGAATGCTCTTGCTCTCTAATGACTCGTCACTCATTACATATCACCGTTTCACGTCTTTGCGAGAGGCACTTTATTACATACCATATTTTCAGTTACTTACTCAACATGATAAGGAACCGTGTAATGTATTGCGAGAAGCGATGAGCTTGATGGTAGGAATGACACTTCATTCAGAATAGCTCCCTCCCAGGTGACTGTATCCACAATGGTGCCACGGGCGCGTCCGTAGTTACGGGCTTCTCTGGGTTGACAAACGGGGTCTATAAGGTATATTATTTATACCATGGAATTCGAGTTTGACCCGGAAAAGAGCACCTCAAACAGGAAGAAACACGGGATTGACTTTGTTGAGGCGCAGGCGTTGTGGGGTGACCTTGACCTTATCGAAATTCCCCTTGTCACTGTTGACGAACCAAGATACTTGGTCATCGGAATGATAGAGGGCAAGCACTGGTCGGGGATCATCACCTACCGCGAAGAACGCTTACGAATCATCTCGATTCGGCGATCTCGTAAGGAGGAGCGGGAGATCTATGAAAGCTAGGGATCTGGACAAGAAATTTGATGCCGACGAGGACATCACAAAGCACCTTGATCTATCCAAGGCTCGCCGCCCCAGGCAAGAGCAGAGGCGCGTCAATGTGGACTTTCCGGTGTGGATGATTGCCCTGCTGGATAAGGAAGCCGAGCGACTGGGTGTGCCCAGGCAATCCTTAATCAAGATGCTGATCGCTCAGCACCTTGACAAGACCCGTATTTGATCGGGAACCTAGCAAGTTCCCTCAAAGTTCTGCAAACGGCAAAGCAATTACTCCTGGGGCAAGAGGAAGGCGGATATCTCCGGGGTGAACCACATATCCCGGTAAGGCTCGCTCTCCTAAATCCGCTCGCAGGGCGACGACCCCTTTCGCCATGGCCGGGCGCGGGGTAGCGGAGAGCTTGACCTCAATCGGAACGATGCTGCCGCGCGTCTCAACAAGGATATCCACCTCTGTTCCAGTCGCTGTGCGCCAGAAGTAGACCCGCGGCTCCTCTCCGCGGTGGAGATACGTCTTGACGATCTCTGTCAGCACAGCTGTCTCAAAGATCGCTCCTCCCATTGGACCGGAAGCAGCATGCGCAGGATCTCTGAGTCCGGCGAGATAGCAGAGCATTCCAACGTCGGTGAAGTAGAGCTTGGGGCTCTTCACCAGGCGCTTTCCGATGTTGGCGAAATATGGACGGAGGATTACCACCTGGTACGTGGCCTCAAGGATCGACAGCCACGCCTTCGCGGTGTTGACTGCCACTCCGACATCGCGAGAGACCTCAGTCAAATTGAGGAGCCCACCGCTTCTCGCCGCGATCGCTCGCAGGAAGCTCTGAAACGTAGTGAGGTCTCCCACCTGGCGGAGCAAGCGCACGTCCCGCTCCAGGTAAGTCTGAATGTAGCTTGCGTACCACAGCGTACTATTCTTTGTGCGATCAGCGATCAGTTCAGGGTAGCTTCCACGAAGGAGGCCCTCCCACAGTTTGTCGTACGCTGATTCCCGGTGCAGAGGACGTTTCTCCTCTGACTCCCAAGGAAACGGTGCCTGCGGGGTGGCAAGAATCTCTCGCTGAGAAAGGGGAAGAAGGCGTAACACCGCTGCCCGGCCAGCGAGCGATTCCGTAACCCGTTCCATGAGAAGCAGGTTCTGTGATCCAGTGAGCAGGTATTGTCCGGGCTCGGAACGATCGGCGTCGACGCGTTCCTTGATGTATGGGAGGAGATCAGGTGCGTATTGCACCTCGTCCAGGATGCACGGCGACGGATACATCGCCAGAAACCCGCGCGGATCCTCGCCCGCCGCCGCCCGAACATCCGGCGGTTCGAGTGAGACGTAAGTGTAGCTTCCGGCGAACAGGTGATTGAGAAGCGTCGTCTTCCCGGACTGACGCGGCCCGGTGACGATGACGACGGGAAACTCCCGCACCGCACGTTTCAGTACCGACTCCAGAGATCTTCGGATGTACTTCTTTGGCATGCGCCACCCCTTACCTTGCAATTATGCATTCTAAATGCAAAATTGCAAGGAAGGAAATACTTGTACTGCCTCAATGCGTCATACTCCTTCCAGCGGGATAAACAGTATCATGGCTAGCGCTCTGTTAAAGTGGTTGAAGCGGCAAATGAGATTTCGAAGCACCAGCGCTTTGCAGATCGCCGCTCGTTAGAAGACCTTTTCGATGGTGTTGAGGGAGAGCAGGCTATCCGCAACGAGAGGATGCACGAAGCGGTGATGGAGCACGGCTATACATTGACAGCACTTCAGAAGCATCTGGGGCTACACCCTTCTACCCTGAGTCGTATCGTAAAACGCATCGGGAAGGGAAAGAACACAAGAAACAAGGTCTGAACATTCCACTTGGATTTTCAAGTCACACTGGGGATCACCTCCCGGAGTTCGTAGTCCCTTTCGTTCTTGAGCATTGACCAGATCACTCGTACGAGATGCCGACCGAGAGCACGGACCGCTTGATTGTGACTCTTGCCCTCTGCTCGTTTCTTCTCGTAATACGCCCTGGACTCAGGAACACAATTGATATGACGTGCTACGGCTGTCATCATCGCTGCCTTGGCCCGGTGATTGACCTGGCGTGGACACTTACTGCCGTGATGTTGTCCTGAGTCTTTGGAAAGAGGGCTCATCCCTACGTAGCGGGAAAGACTTCTTTCACCGGCAAAGCGCTCCGTAGTTCCAACCTCGCCAGCGAGTTCAGCAACGCAGGTCTTGCCAAAACCCTGTATGGAACCGATCCGGCAAGCAAGCTCTGAATGATCGGCTAATTCAGCCATCACTTCATCCAACGTGTGGATCTGCTCGCGAAGCTCAAGGATCCGCCTGGCATCCTGAATGATCATCGGCCCTACATACTCCACCTCAGCTGAGAAGCTTGCCTTCCTCTGCCATTCCTGGATGATGCGAGCGTATTTCTGCCCAACACTCGGGATCTTAAGCAGAGTGGTGCGCCGCAAGCGAGGCAACTGTGTCAGGTCCTCACGGCACGTGAGAAACCGGAGGAACCTGAGGTTGCTCACGTTGTTAGTGATGGCGAGTAGTTCCGG
>JAUWNS010000054.1 GCA_030612485.1 Candidatus Bipolaricaulota bacterium | reverse complement strand
AGCGTATTTCTGCCCAACACTCGGGATCTTAAGCAGAGTGGTGCGCCGCAAGCGAGGCAACTGTGTCAGGTCCTCACGGCACGTGAGAAACCGGAGGAACCTGAGGTTGCTCACGTTGTTAGTGATGGCGAGTAGTTCCGGGCAGACGGCTTGCATATCGGACCGCAGCCGGTTGGCCACACGAATCTTCTCATTCACCAACTGGCGGCGGCGCCTGAGCCGCTTCAACTTGTCGTTGACCGCTGGAGCTGATACCACCTTCTGGAGCGCGTCTTTAGCCAATGGCAAGTGGTCTTTGAGGTGAAACAGATCAAGGATCTTCCGGGTGTCAAGCGGATCGGTCTTCGCCGCTCCAGGAAACACTTCCTTGAACCGGGTTTACCCCGTGGAATACATGGGATGGACTTATTCCACGGGGCAGGCTTCAGGTTGTTCACGTTGTACAGGGTATACCACGCTCCTGGATCAGTCGATCCAAGGGACGGGCATACCCATTGAACCCTTCCATGGCCACTGTCACCGGCAGGTCTAACTTCTGTTTGTGGTGCTCGATCCGGCGGAAGAAATCCCGGAAGCCGGCACCTGTGTGGGAGATGTCGAACTCTTTTTAGGGGATGTAGTAAGACCCTCTCCGGATACTACATCCCCCAAGGGATTGAGCCTTTAGGATCTGCAATACCTACGCGATGGGCCTTACAGCCAACATCAATAAAGCTCATCCAGTTGTTCTCGTCTACTGCGCTCAAGCGACCATCCTCACGGATGCGCATCATTCCAACAGACACACTGGATGGAGAAGATGACGGGGGCGGCAGTTCAGAACCGAGCAGTACCTTTACAGGTCTGCGGACCCCGTGAGCCACACCCCTGTCTGCGTGCGACGCACCGGCAGGCCCGTCAAGTAGACATTCTACTTGACAACGGCAGGCCCGCCCCGTGAAGTAAGTCCAATCCCCCTACTTCATGGGGCCCGTCACCTGTAAAATTCAATGGTAGACACCGGTGTCGACACTGCTGGAAGATGGCCCTCTGCTTAGCTTCCGTCACTGAGACTCCCGTGGTCGTGTTGATGATCATTGTCCTCTCTCCCTTCCACCCTCTACAGTAATTCTATGGGGGGTAGGTGTCTCAGTCATATTGGCACCTAACTCCGACAAGAAGAGATCTGTTACCCTTGTGTGCCAGGAATGCTAGGACACTACTGGCTTAAAACTCGCTAGCTTGGAAACCTTGTCAGTTCCTCCTCGTAATGTAAATCCTGTCAATCGCTCCGTTTTCCGTTATGTACAGCCACCGTCCATCTGAGCTGACGACCGCCCCCAGTGGATCACCATAGATTTCCCTGGCGTAGATTTTGATGTTTCCATCGGGATCAATCCGGTGGAGTGCGTACCCATATGAAAGCGAGCTGTGGGGAATAACAAAAACGTCTCCTTCAGGTGACACTGCCATTGCTGCCGGTGCCCCTATCCCCGGAAGATCTGCCACAACGCTCGCTTGGCCGTCAAAGTCAACGTAGTAAACCCTCTTGTGAGACTCGTCGTAGATATACAATCCTTCACCAGGTGCAGGATCAATATGTACGCTACCAGGCCCATATCCAGTGTGACCTCCTAAGGGTTTGCCGTCGATTTGGGTGATGAGTGTCCTATAGTTATCTCTGCCTGCGATGCGCACAACGGATCTCGGTTCACCACCAGTTCCGACAACAGCGTAGAGGTATCCATCGGCAGCGAAGGTCATGCTCCATGAATGTAACCAGGCATAGTGTCGAAGTTTTCCATTAGTGTCGAGCCAGGCTATCTCTCCATTTGGCAGCCCCAGATAGAGTTTCCCTTGATCATCCAACGCCATGCCTACGTTTCCTCGCTCCCGGAGGTGGAGTAAGACTTCAATCTCTCCTTCTGGGCTGACTTGCCACAGTTCTCCTGGTGTTGGGTTGTAGTTGTAGACGTAGACATATCCATCACAGCTGACTTCCAGGTCCGCTGCGACAAACCCTGGCACGAAGCCGGGCGCTATCACTGTCATAGTCATCCCTAGGATGTCCTCGCCTGGCAGTAGTGGCTCCAGATATCGGATACTAGAGTTGTAAGAGGCGATCCATAGACGCCCTTCGTCATCGAAGGTAATCCCTCCCGCCGTTTGTATGTCCAACTCATTCGTATGACCGAAGTATCTTTTACCATTGACATAAAACGGCTTCTGGGTGCCATCTGACGCGAATTGGTAGAGTGTGTTGCATCCCCGGATCCACAGATCACCGTCCTCATCTATCGCCAAGTAAATCTGAGCTCCGCTTATAGGAGCGGAGAAGAACTCATTGACCTCCCCTGTTGTGACGTTCACCCTCACCACTCGGTCTAGGCTATTCTGACTTACATAAAGCGCACCATCGGACCCAAATACCAGGTCAAAGGCATTCTCTATCCCACGAGCGACGACTTGGGATTTGCCATCCGCCCCTATCTTCAATACTCTGCCTCCACCCATATCGGTGTAGTAAAGCTCGTCGTCTAAGCTGAAGGTGATGCCGCCTACTGGTTGCCCACGAATACCCGGCAGTACTTCCACGCTACCATCCAGGCCAATGGCATAGATACCCCCTCTGTGATCACTTACAAAGAGATTGCCAACTGAGTCGAAAGTCAGGTCCCTAGGCCCATCTTCGTTCCACATGCCAGGATTTCTCCAAATGCCCAGATCATCCATACTTCCATCAGGGGCAAGACGCACCACATGGCGGCCCAACTGATCAGCAACGTAGAGATGTCCATCTGGGCCCCAGGCTATGCCCCCCGGAACCTGAACAAAGCCCCGGTAAAGGTAGTCTGCTTTGGCCCCTCCGGCAGCCATGAACACATGGCCTGGACGCTCGACTCGCTGAGTTGGCGGAGCCTCGATCTCATTGGATCGGGCAACATAGGCAGGCCCCATATTGTCAACCATATACCACTGCTCCCCGCAGCAGGTGCCGTTCATCACACGGATGTTCATCAGGGTGAACCACTCGCAGCTTCCAATGAGCCCCAGCGGCATCTTGATTTCGACTACTTTCCCTTCTGCTGCCGAGCCCCCTTCCATAGATTCCCAATTCCTTTGACCTGAAGTGAAATCGCCGAAATCGCGCCGTCCGGTGCGCGGTCTGAAAGTGGCCATGTAATCCTGGTTGCCATCGCCATCAATGTCAATATCAAGGTCTATCTGTACGTACTCACCGATGTTGCCATGGGCCTCGATCATCAGGTAAAAGTAGTGGTCATTGGTGAAAGCGCGCACAGACTTGAGATCGAAACCGCCTTCAGAAATATCTCCATTTTGATCGTACTTCAGGATGCGATAGCCGGACCAGTCATCCGGTTGTCCGTCGATGATTATCTGAGTAACGGGTACATCACTATCATTACCGTCGCTGTAGCCGCTCAAAGCACCTACCACCAGTCCTAGCATCACAGTCAACGCAACGCACAGTACAAACCGCAGTTTCATGCTTCACCTCCTTGAGGTTCTCAACTGCTTCCGGCGGGAATGGAAATCTTCCTAGGGTGGTTCCTCTTCATGAGCGCCGAACTTCGTGAGTTCCATGCTCTTACCTCTACCCCGCCGCCTCTCCCAATAACCATAACTGACATCATGTACCGATATGACCCATTCTGCAGGTCATGGCTTATACACACGGTACACTCCGTTCCCACCGCACAAGTAGAGATCAGTAGAGTCGGGATCACCGGTTATGGCGGATGGATCCATCGGTAGTTTGCGGCCGAAGAGGGTCACCTCTCCGGCGGGTGTGATCCGCAGCATATGCATATCCCGCTCGTTATTCGGTGTATGTCGATCGCCAAGGCCAACCCAGTAGATATTCCCATCCTGACCGGCGCCGATGCGTCCCATGGGGCAACAGGTGTTAATAGTCGACAAATCGGCAATGAGGGTGAAAGCAGGACCGCTTGGATCGACTCGATATATAGCTCGCTCGACAGAGGTAGTCCAGAAATTAGCAGTATTAATCATAACGTACAAGGTGCCCTCAGGCGTGAAGGTAAGGCTCTCAACCATCTCTCCAATGGAAGCAGTCGAGATGGTATGGCGTGTACCGGCACCGTCCAGATACCATAACTCCCCATAGCTTAGTCCCCAGAGGTAACCAGTGATAGGGTCCACATCCAGGCTGCCGCCATAAGAGGGAAATGTGGCTAGTGCTGTCTTGATCCCAGCCGGGGTGATGGAATAGATGGTGCTCTTCCACTCACCGCCATCAGGCCCCGTAGCGATGACATACCCCATACCCGTTGCATCAAAGGCCAGTCCACATACCTCCGGAGGGAGACCGTTCACAAAGGGCGTCGTGCTACCATCCGCTTCGATCTTTACCACGCCTCCATGACCATTCGCCCATGGATGGCTGAATCCCATATATACGCCCCCTCCTCCAGGGGCTACTGCCAGCGCTTCGGTGTTTCCCATACCTTGCCATAGCATTTCCATGGTTTTTGCACCTAAATCGAACCGACCGACATGGTTATAGGTGATGTCCACGGCGACCAACCGGCCTTGGCTATCGAATGCGAAGTCGGACGGATGGAGGTTGGCCCAACCCTCTTTTAACCAGGTTAGCTCGGTGCGGCTCCCATCCACTGTCGAGATGATCGAAAGACCCGTGTCAATGGCCATGTGATAGAGCTTCCCATCAGGCGAAAAGGCAATATAGGTCCAGTCGTGCATGAGGCCGGAGGTAAGTAGTCTCACAGTGCCATCTGGGTTAGCTTTGTAAATGCCGCCAGCGGCGATGTCATAAACATACACATCGCCAGTGACAGGACTCACGGCCAGGTCGCACACTCTAGTCAGGCCAGTGGCGTATACTGACACCCGACCATCGGGTGTGATTCGTTGCACAAACGTGGAGTCACCACCAATGGCGAAAATATCGCCCGAGGGAGCTATGTCCATCTGATATCCCCAGACGCCGGTAGCGAATTCAGTAACAACCCCATTCGGTGTGACCTTCCATAGGTCTCCAGGTCCATCCCCGACGTATAGGTTGCCAGCGGAGTCGAAAACGATACCAAAGTGGGCACCAGACGGTGATGGAGAGGCATAGGTGCTCAGCGTACCATCTTCGTGAATCTGGATGACCCGGTCACTCGCGCCCCAGTCCGTCACGACAATCACATCAGAGGGGCTAATGGCAATATGATTGGGCGCTTGCAATGGCGGTTTGAAAATCCTCTGCGCTATGTAGCCTGACGGGAGGAAGAAGTCAGCTAAATCCGGGGTGGGGGACTCGATTTCATTGATTTTACCAGCAGGCACGAGCAAATGCTCTGGATCTGCTTCGTTAACACGTGGAGGGGCAACCATCGGTCCCCAGACATCAACGGGACGTCCACGTCCGGCGTGTGCGTTGATGCTTTCCAAGAAAAGAGCCTCTGGCAACTCTAGATCACGTAGGTCAATGCGCATTTCCAATGCCGGCCCGAAGGCAATAGTGGAGTGGATCGCTCGACCAATCAATATCAAGTCGCCGTTAGGCATTTCCTCGCTGACGACACCGAATGCATCATGCACGGACCACTCGAACACCAGTGCTCTGGAATCCGCCTTAAACCAGACCATGAACTGCGTGACTTGTGCATTGGCATCAACCACCTCTACCAACAAGTAAACGGCGTGTTGGTTGACGAATCCGTAGCCGGTAGTCATGTCCACGAACCCGGCTTGTGCATCCCCAGCTGGGTCGCTAAGCAGCACGGATCGCCCATCCCAGTCATCTGGTTGACCGTCTATGACTATCTGTGTAAACGGTGCCTCATCAGCATTACCCTCCCCATAACAGCACAACACGCCTGCTACTAGGCCCAGCACTGCAGCCAACGCCACGCACAGCATATACCGCGGTTTCATACTTCACCTCCTTAAGGTTTCCAGGGGATCGCGCAGGAAAGAGAGTGTTCCTGCGATGGTCTCTCTTTATGGATGTCGAACTTCGCGATTTTCACTCTCTTACCTCTTCCCCTCTGCCTCTCCAATAACCATAATCAGCTCACGTACCAAGGTGTTCCGTTTCACAGATTACGGCCTGTATACGCGGTACACTCCACATCCGCTTGTGAAGTAAAGGTCTGTGGAGTCCGGATCACCAGTTACGGCAGTTGGATCCATCGGCAGGTGTTCTCCAAACAGCGTAACCTCGCCAGACGGTGTGATACACAGCATATGCATGTCGTGCTCGTTGTTGGGGGTATACCGATCACCGTGACCGACCCAATATATGTTCCCATCTTGACCCGCTCCGATGCGTCCCAAAGGGCAGCACATGTTGACGGTTGATAGGTCGGCAACCAGTGTAAATGTCGGATCAGCTGGGTCTACTCGATAGAGGCCAATTCCGACCGGAATAGACAACGGGTCCGTAGTATTGATGATCACATATGGCGTGCCGTCGGGGGTGAGAGCAAGGCTTTCCACGTGCTCCCCTACGGAAGAGGTTGAAATCACATGGCGGGTCCACGCGCTATCGAAGTACCAGATCTCGCCATAACTGAGCCCCCACACGTATCCTGTTGAAGGATCGACAGCCAGGTTGCGACCGGGGTACGGAAAGGTGGCACGAGTCATCTTGATTCCACTCGGGTCAAAGGAGTAGACAGAGCTTCTCCACTCACTGCCGATCAGTCCCGTAGAGATGGCATACCCCGTGCCATCTACATCAAAGACCAAACCACCTACATCTGGACCCAGACCATTTACGATGAGCGTCGTACTCCCATCCGCTTCGATTCGTACTACACCTCCATGCCCATCGGAAAGCGGATGACCAAACGTCATGTACAGGCCACCTCCGCCGGGAGCTACAGCTAGTCCCGCCGCGTTTCCCATGCCCGTCCACAGCGCCTCTCCGGTTTGCGCTTCCAGGTCAAAGCGAACAACGTGGTTGCAGGTAACGTCCACAGTGACAATCCGCCCCTGGCTGTCAAATGCGAAGTCCTTGGGGTGCAGATCGGCAATGTTATCTTTCACCCAGGCGAGCTCGGTTCTGCTTCCATCAAACGTCGAGACGAGGAATAGATTGCCGATGTGAGGCCAGTAGTAGAGGTCTCCGTCTGGCGAGCAAGCGATATAGCTCCATTCATGAATCAGATCGGAGATGACCGTCGTCAGTGTGCCGTCGGGATTCGCTCTGGATAATGTGCCCGTACCAAAATCCAAGACGTACACATCTCCTGTAACTGGACTCACGGCGAGGTCACAGGGGCCAATCAGACCATCCGCGTAGACAGAAACCTGGCCGTCTGGCGTAATTCGCTGGATTGGGGGGTTGCTATCGCCACCTGTGGCAAAGATGTCACCATTGGGGGCAATGTCCATTTGAAATCCAAGAACGCCATGCGCGAACTCAGACACGTCCCCTTCAGGTGTGACTTTCCATAGAATTCCAGAGTTGTCGGCAACGTAGAGGTTGTTGGTGGAGTCAAAGACAACATCAAAATGATCACCGGATGATGGAGACGCGTAGGTGCTCAGCGAGCCATCTTCGTGCAGCTGAAAGACCCGGTCACACACTCCCCAATCGGTTATGGCAATCACCCCCGAAGGACTAACGGCCACATGATTTGGAGCCTGCAGCGGCGGGACGTAGATCTTGTCAGCAGCGTAGCCAGGAGGCAGGCTGAAAGTGGCTGCCAACGCCGAACCTGGCAACTCAATCTCATCAGCTCGGGCAACCTGTCCACACGCCATGTGATCAGCAGTATACCACTGCTCCCCGCAGCAGACACCGTTCATCACCCGAATTCTCAGTAAGAAGGACTCGTGCCCTCCGATGAGTGACAGCGGCATCTTGAGTTCCACGACTTCCCCTTCTGCCGCATTACCGCCTGCCATAGAGTTCCAGATTCCTTGGCCGGAGGTGAAATCGCCGAAGTCCCGTCGGCCGGTTCGCGGTCCGAAGGTGGCCATGTACTCCCTGTCTCCATCGCCATTAATGTCAATATCAAGATCTATCTGAACATACTCGCCGATATCGCCGTACGCATGGAGCAACAGGTAAAGATACTGATCGTTGGTAAAGGCCTGGACAGACTTGAGATCGAATCCACCATCGCGGGTGTCTCCCTGTTTATCAAGACACAGAGTCGGGTAGTCGGACCAGTCATCCGCCTGTCCGTCTATGACGATCCGAGTGAACGCTATGTCACCGTTCGTTCCGTTCGGGGAGTCGCCGGAAGTGTTGTATGGATCCTGGAACCAATCCTCGGACATTGGCTCGGGTCCTGCGGGGGTCATTCGTACGTAGTCCATTCCATTGCCGAAGGCATCGTTCTCGTACACGTATCCCTTGCTGGGCCCGTCCGGCGAGTAGATGACGACACCGAAGTCGTTGCTGATGAACGCGTTGTCGATGATCACGACATTGCTGATCCCGATCTCGATCCCCCACGTGTTGTTCATGATCGTGTTACCTTCGATGTGAGCGTTCGACTGAAATACGTGAATCCCGTTGGGAACGTCAAACCCAGGGCTTGTCACGTTGTTATTGTAGATAGCGCAACCCAGAATCTGAGTGGCGGTCCCGGCTGGCCTGTCTTCACCTTGGTTGATGGTGCAGCCCCAGGTGTTGTCGACGATCTCGCAGTCTCGCACCACAATGCCTTCACCACCCAGGGTGAGCCCAGTTCGAACGTCCCAGTGCTGAGCAGATGGACAGTCATCGAGGCCACCATAGGCGTTGCGAATCACACAGTGCTCGATGGTGACCGAGTTGAATGCCGTAAGATTTACGTCCGCGTACTCGATCACCAGATAAGATAGAGTGACCGGAGTGGCACAACCGTGAAGGACGATCCCTCCCCAGTCGCCAGGCGAGGGCGTCGCGGAATCACTCGTGAACAGGATCGGTTGATCTTCGGTCCCTTGCGCACGCAGTGTTCCCTCCACGATCAGCTCTGCCTTGGGAGCCGGGCAGTTGTATATTCCCTGCGAGTGGGGAGCCGTATCCTGCTTAGGAGCAAAGAGAACATTTGTCCCGGGGAGAATTGTCAGTGTGCGCCCCGGCGGGACGTATACGTCTCCCGTAACCCGAATCGTCCCAGACCAGGTCTTATCACGATGCAGCGTCCCCGAAACCTCTTGACCCGCCGCTGCAGACACGGTGAGCGTCAGAACAGCCGCCAACATCACCAAACAAACGGTATAACGTTTCATCTGGACCTCCTTCCCTGTGGCTACTGCATTCTACCATGAAGGACTGGGTGCCAACAAGAGTTGAGCACAGTTTAATAGGTATCGTCAATGCGCGCTTGAGAGAGAGGACTTGAACCGCCATGGCATCTACTCAACACAAATGCCATTGCGTCGAACTCCTACCGAGCTTGATCCTAAGCGTGGACTAGGTGTAGCAGATCAGTACTTACCGATGCTCTATCAACCTCGCTACACCAGAAGTTGTCCTATGCTGCTAGACCGTCATCGTTCCTGTCCAAAAGGATTGGAGTCCCGTCTCCACCTCTTCGTCGAAGATGTGGGTATAAATCATCGTTGTGCTGAGATCAGGAGGGGCAAACTCCTTTTGCATCAGTCGGATTTTTTGGCTCGTGGCAGAGGACTGCTCATCTGCCTCTCTCTTCGCCGCCCTCTATCCCTCCTTTACAAGACCAAACGATCATCGTACCACGAAAAAGGTTGCGTTCCAGAGAAGGGCGGGTAAACTTTCGTCTTCAATAGCTAACGAGCATTGGTAGGTCACGCACGCACATTTCCCTAACGAAGAGTGTATCGCGGATAGATCGCGTTTCCTTTGCATTGGAGCAAGGGCAATTTGCTCTTGGCTCCTGGGACAGATCCTTGTAGAGTGGTGCTTGACAATGCAAAGGACAGGAAAACGGAGGAATGATGAGCAAGGCAACGGATATTGCTAAGATTCGCAACATTGGGGTAATGGCTCATATTGATGCGGGTAAGACTACGGTGACAGAGCGGATTCTCTTCTTCACCGGCAAGAGCCACAAGATCGGCGAGGTACACGATGGCGAGGCGACTATGGACTGGATGATCCAGGAGCAAGAGCGGGGGATCACAATCACCTCTGCGGCAACGACGACCTATTGGAAGGATCATCGCGTAAACATCATCGATACGCCGGGACACGTCGATTTTACGGCAGAGGTGGAGCGTTCCTTGCGTGTGCTCGATGGAGGAGTGGTCCTCTTTTGTGCCGTGGGAGGGGTGCAGCCCCAGTCGGAGACTGTGTGGCGCCAGGCCGAGAAGTATCGCGTTCCCCGCATCGCCTTTATCAACAAGATGGACCGCACTGGCGCTGATTTCGAGGGTGTGGTGGAGGAAATCAAGAAGGAACTTGGTGCTAACGCGGTCCCAGTCGTCATCCCAATCGGAGCAGAGGCCGATTTTCAGGGGTTGATCGACCTCGTGGACATGAAAGCGGTCTACTACGACGATACGCCGAAGGGGGCTGTGATTCGCGAGGAGGAGATTCCCGCGGAGCTGTTATCGAAAGCGCGCCGAGCGGAAGAGGAGCTGATCGAGCGGATCAGCGAGCAGGACGACCACCTAATGGAACAGTTCCTTAATGGAGAGACGCCTGCGCGGGAGGATGTCGTACGCGCCATTCGGACAGCGACGATCAAGGGACGGTTCGTCCCGGTTCTCTGCGGAGCAGCGTTCAAGAACAAGGGAGTGCGCCGCCTGCTCGACGCGATTGTCGATTACCTCCCCTCGCCGATCGATCTTCCCCCAATCATCGGGACGTGTCGGAAAGAGAACGAGGAAATCGTTAGAAATCCGAGCGATGATGCACCGCTTGCTGCGCTCGCGTTCAAGGTTCAAGCCGACAAACACATGGGGAAACTGACCTATGTTCGTGTCTACTCCGGGGTCTTGAAAGCAGGGGAGTTCGTGCTGAACTCCAGTCGGCAGAAGAAACAACGCATTGGCCGGCTGTTCGAGATGCACGCCAACCATCGGGAGGCGGTCGAGGAGATGCATACGGGTGAGGTTGGCGCGGTAGTAGGGCTCGCCGATACCAGCACCGGCGATACGATTTGCAGCCCAGATCACCCTATCGTGTTGGAGTCGATCGAGTTCCCATCACCGGTAATCGGCGTGTCCGTGGCGCCGACGAGCCGGGAGGATCGAGATAAACTGGCTAAGGCTCTTCATCGTCTCGCCGAAGAGGACCCAACGTTTGTGGTACGTTCGAACATTGAGACCCGTGAAGTCATCATCTCGGGGATGGGAGAGCTGCACTTGGAGATCATCATCGATCGTCTGCGCCGCGAGTTCAACGTGGAAGCATCGGTTGGCACGCCTCAGGTAGCGTATCGGGAGACGATCATCGGCTCGATCGACCACGAGTATCGCCACGTTAAGCAGACCGGGGGGCGCGGTCAGTACGCACACATGAAGTTCCGTATCGAGCCGAGCAAGCCAGGCGCTGGTTTGCAGTTCGAGGATGAGATTAAGGGAGGGAAGATCACTCGTGAGTACCTGCGCGCGATCGAACGGGGGATCATAGATGCGATGGCCAAGGGGCCATACGCGGGGTTCCCAATGGTCGACATTAAGGCCGTAGTGTACGATGGGTCGATGCACGAAGTGGATTCTTCAGAACAGGCGTTCCACACCTGTGGGGCGAATGGATTCCGCGAGGCATGCAAAAAGGCCGGCCTTCAGCTTCTCGAACCGACGATGAGTGTCGAGGTGACCGCGCCTGAGGATTACACCGGAGCGGTTACTGGAAGTCTAGCTGGGAAACGCGGGAAGATCCTCGCGATGGATACGAAGGGTAACGCAACGATTCTGCGTGCTTTAGTTCCATTAGCGGAGATGTTCGGCTACGCCTCCGAGCTGCGAAACATCACGAGCGGCCGCGGGAACTTCACCATGCACTTTGAGCACTACGAGGCCGTCCCGTACGCCCTTTCCGAGGAGATCGTCACCGCACGGCGGGAATCGAAGGAGAAGCGATAAGCCTAGCGCGCATTCACGAACCACCCTAAATGCCAGGATCAGAAGAAAGCGATCCCGCGATCTGGGTACTTTATTGGTTCATTGTCGTTTCGAGTGGGTAGTGACATCTAGTTTCGGTTTGCACGGGACGAATGCCAAAGAGAACTCACCACGAAGAGCACGAAGGACACGAAGAATGAAATTCGATGAGCTATCGAATCGGACAATGGGATGTACGATTAAAGTGCACCGGGAACTGGGCCCAAGATGGTTGGAGTCGACCTATGAGCAGTGCCTTTGACCTCTTCGTGCTCTTCGCGTCCTTCGTGGTGAAACAATCCTGTACCTCTGCGAGGGTCTTGGCGCTTCACCCTTTCCCTTTAAGTTACTCGCTTGAAACGATAAAGAGCCTATTTTTGGGAAAAGCAGTCACTTCGCTGGGCTGAACCGTATGAACACGATGTCTCCGTCTTGCACTTCGTAGGTCTTCCCCTCGACGTGCTGTTTACCGGCCTTCGCCACCGCGGATTCACTCCCCAGCTCGATCAGGTCCTCGTAGTGGATCACTTCCATACGGATGAATCCCTTTTCCATGTCAGTGTGGATCTTCCCCGCAGCTATGGGGGCCGTGTCCCCTCTCCGGCAGGTCCAGACGTGGACTTCCTTTTCTGCAGCGGTGAAAAAAATGACCAGGCCGAGCATCCGATAGGCAGCATGGATCAGCCGCTCCATGGACGACTCTTCGAGGCCGAGTTCGGTGAGGAACTCCAGTTGATCCTCGGGATCGAGCTGGCTGATGTCGGCCTCGTCCTGGCCGCAGACGGCGATCATCTCGGCTCCTTCAGCATCGGCAATAGCCTGCAGCGACTTCACATGCTCGTTCTTCATCTCGGAGATGGCTTTGATGTTAGCGATATATAGGACTGGCTTTAGGGAGACAAGGTGACAATCGTAGATGCTTTGAATCTCGTGGTCGCTCAGACCCTGGCGGCGAGCGGGAACGCCCTCATTCAGCGCAGAGAGGACCTTCTCGCAATCGGCAACCTCACGGACCGCATCCTTATCCTCCGCACGAACCCTCTTTGCGAGCCGGTTGATCTTGTTCTCCAAGGTCTGGCTGTCGGCGACCATCAATTCGAGGTCCACAGTCTCCACATCGCGCGATGGATCGATCGTCTCATACTCGAACGGGATGTTCTCATCCACGAAACAGCGCACCACGTGCAAGACCGCATCGACCTCTTTTATGTGGGAGAGGAGTTTCATCCCATGACCCTCACTGGCGGTGGACCCCTCTTTCAAGCCGGGGATATCAACTATTTCCAGTGTTGTGGGGACCATCTTGGGGGCGTTGTACATGTCAACGAGCGGCTGGATACGCGAATCCGGAACGTTTATTACGGAGCGGTTCATCTCCGCACCGTCGTAACTCCCTGCTCCGGCAGCGGTGATTGCGTTATAGATCGTGGTTTTTCCACAACTAGGAAGGCCAACAAGCCCACAGTTTAGCGCCATACTGTCTTCTCCTTACGGTCTCTTTCGATAGCATTCTAGACCCATCGGAACCGTTTCTTCAACCCGATTCTATATTACCGTTGGTACGGAGATCTCGGAAGATTAGGAGGTTCAACTTGAGATTCCCTGTGGTCTTGCCACAGGGTTTCCTTATCCCCCTCTCCTTGATAGGAGAGGGTCGGGGTGAGGTGAAATAATGAAATCCCGGTTCTGACCTTCAGGTCAAAATGAAATTGGCGGAATACCCCGTA
>JAUWNS010000232.1 GCA_030612485.1 Candidatus Bipolaricaulota bacterium | reverse complement strand
TTTGATCTCCACCACCGCTGCTGCGAAAGGCATTGCCATCTTAGAAGGCGCATACGATCTGGGATTGAAGGCACTGGGTTGCCATGACTGATCGCGCCAGCTGGCCTCTAACCCTTCGCTAACTAGGAAAGTCACGCTAGGGAACGAGTTGAAAGCCCATCCCCACCTGAACGAAGTGAGTGTCTTCGGTAAGGATATCGGTAATGCCAAGTTCATTCATTACCACCATGGAGGTAAGATCGGTAAACGAGATCCGTGGCTTGTCCTGAAACCTCAACCGTAATCTCTTGGCCTGCTCGAAGCGCTCAGGCATGATCCGCTCTAGGTAGAGATAGCCATCCTGGATGGCCTGCTCTATCATTTCAAGCGATTCCCGAGCTTCGGGGAAGGGTAACCTTCTGAAAAGCAAGGTGAAGTGAAGGCTTCATCCAAGACGTAATCCGTAGTGAAGAACCTCCCATTCTGATCTCGCAACCCGTGATAGAAAACTTGGGTCTCTCGATGTCGCACTTCCCGCTTATCGCGAAGGGTAAGCCATCCCCAGGTATCGATAAAGAGCTTCACGATCCATACAACTCCTCATCGATTTCCTTAGCTAGGGACCCATGGGATACTCCCCCAATGAACTTCAGCAGCGGATCCTTTTGAGAGTCGAGGTTCTCCGGTAACTTTGTCGCGGCTTCCCTTGTTTCTTTCGCTCTGAGACAGTCCACAAAACTAAGAATCTCTTGAAGGCGATCTTCCGGAAGCTTCTCTAGTTCCTCGATCAGTCGCTCCTTTAAGGCCTTTGCAGCCATGACAATTCTCCTTTCCTCAAGGGGTGGCGCAATCCTTTTGCGCCATTATGGCAAAAGACAAAGATCCGGGCAACTGCGCAGATAACAGTGGTATCGAGCCGTGCATTGGGATCATGGGGATGTCGAGAGATATGATCGATCCGGTCGGTATTGAACGTGCGTGCCTCCGGGTGAGCCCGTGCACATCGTAGCCTTTAGCAGCAACAGCACGGCTAGATAGGAACCATCCTGGCCCGTGATACCGGTGATCAGTGTTTTTTTCACCGTTGCTCATCCCCTTCTTTGCTAATCAGTTTTGATCCTATCCACTCCATAAAGCCTCTAAAGCCTTCCGTAAGGTCACGCTCAAACCGGGAAGAGTCAATCACATTGCTCACATTTCCCACCCGTAGGCGCTGCTTTCCAGTATTTTCCTGACCCGCGGAATCGACCTTAGCATGGGCGGTTGCCTGTAGTAGTTCACCGCGTGCACCGTTACTCCTTTCCCGTAATCCTCCGCTTCAATCTGCCTTCATCACGCCTGAGCTTCGCCAACTCAATCGCAAGCTCGACCCATTTCGTGGTGAGTCCTCGGAATCTCCGGTAGTTCTCGATCTCCTGTGTGACTTCAGGAACATCCTCAGACCGAACGTACTTGGTGTGACCTTTGCCTGCATGACTGTAGCTTAGCTGGTAGTAGACACCCCCACGGGACGAGTCCCCACGGGACGAGTCCCCACGTGATCGCTTCTGCTGCGACAGGGAACCGGGATGCATGCGCCCAAGTTCCAGCAGCGCCTTCTTGATCTTGGCAATTTCCGTTTCGATTGTGACTTGACCTTTGTTCATCATTGTATCATACTAGAGATCGAACAAAGTGTCAACAACTGTTGTTCAGAGGAGATGTGATCGATGAGTGATATCAGGACAATGCTGAAGGGCATGAACATCAGTCAAGCGGGGCACCTGCCAGTTGTAGCGGAGTTCTGCAGAAGGATTGGGCTTGCGGACACAGTCAACAAAGCTGTTCCGACGGAGATGGTTGTTGATGTGGGCACTGTGGTTCAGTTCATGGTGTTGGACACCCTCTCGGGAAGGAGTCCTCTGTATCGATTAGAGAGGTTTGCGGAATCAGTGGACACGGGGTTGCTTCTAGGAAGGAAGATCCATGCGGAGGCGTTCAACGACACTACGTTGGGGCGGGCAATGGATGCTATCTACGACGTGGGAACGGAACAGCTCTTCTCCCAGATTGCGTTTTGTGCGGCAAGGGCTTTCCCGTTGGACCTGGGAGGTGTAGTAACCGGAGAGGGACTTACTACACCTCCCAAGGATATGCGGCATGTACACTTTGACACGACCTCGGTGAGCGTGTGGGGGGATTACCTCCTGTGCAGTATAATGAGGAGGACCAGCTTCAGGTGACAGAGGGGTACAGCAAGGATCACCGACCTGATCTGAAGCAGTTCCTGGTAAAGATGCTGTGCATCCATCACAACATCCCGATCGTGGGAGGGTGTGAGAGCGGGAACGCATCGGACAAGACGATCAACAACGCCGTGCTGACGAACCTGTCGAAGTACATGGCTAAGCATGGTCTTGGCGAGGGAGCATTCGTCTACATCGCTGATTCGGCAATGGTTACGCCGAAGAACCTGGAAGCACTCGGCAACAATCTGTTCATCACCCGGCTGCCATTCAGTTACAAAGAGGCGGAGTGGGTAGTCCTGGAGGCAGTGAGGAAGGGGGAGTGGACCGGAGTGGAGACGGGAGTGCGGTCATCGAGAACACGTAAGGCGGCAAAGTATCGTGTCTGTGATATGACCGTCACCGTTGCAGAGAAGAGCTACCGGGCGGTAGTGGTACACTCCGATGCCCATGACAAGCGCAGGCAAAAGAAACTTGACCGCAGGCTGGCCGAATCGCGGGAGAAGGCTAAGGGGATGCTGAACAAAGCCGGCAAGGTGGAGTACTTCTGCCGTGAGGATGCCGAAGCAGCTGCGGAGAAACTTCGCAGCGAGAAGTCGCTCTACCATTCCTGCCAATGCAGGGTGGAAGAGAAGATAACATACGCCCGCGGCAGGCCTCCGAAGAACGGAGCGCGCAAAGTATCGAAGGTCAGATACATCCTTACGGGAGAGGTTGTTGAGCGCTCGGACGAGGTCGAACAAATTAGGGAGGCCTCAGGGTGCTTCGTCCTTCTCACCAACACTCCTCCTGAGGGAGAGATGGCCCATTCACCTGAAGGTGTGCTTACCGCCTACAAGGAACAACATGGGATCGAGCGCAACTTTGGCTTCCTGAAAGATCCTCTGTTCGTCAACGATATCTTCCTGAAGAGACCGGATCGCATTGAAGTGCTGGGCTTCATTCTGCTGACTTCTCTCTTGGTCTGGAATCTCATGGAGCATGTGATGCGTCAGTACTTGAAGCGCACTGATTCGACCATCCCCGGCTGGGACAGGAAGCCTACGCAGACGCCAACATCATTCATGATGACAACGAAGTTCAAGGGAGTGCTGGTAGCCGAGGTGGGTGGAGAGTGGCAGTTCACTGTTCCATTGACCTCCGAGCAGCGGCAGTATGTGC
>JAUWNS010000141.1 GCA_030612485.1 Candidatus Bipolaricaulota bacterium | reverse complement strand
CGTTATACCCATCCGTCTCAACAGTCTTCACCTGCACCACGGTGCACGGCTGCGTCTCTATCACTGTTGTCCCGACGGCAGAGCCCTCGACAAACAACTGTGTCATCCCTATCTTTCGCGCTAAGATCCCTAGAGCCATCCGCCCGAACCTCCGTATTTACAGCTTGATCTCAATATCGATCCCCGTGGGGAGCTCAATGTCCATCAGGGCATTGATCGTCTCTGAAGTTGGTTCCTTGATATCGATCAGCCGCGTATGGAGACGCCGCTCGAAGTGCTCCATAGACCGCTTGTCAATATGAGGAGAACGGAGGACCGTGTAGATCCGCCTCTCTGTTGGAAGAGGGATGGGTCCGGCGATCTTGGCCCGAGTCTCCTTAGCCGAGTCCACAATCTTCTTAACCGAACTATCGACCAGTTCATGATCGTAGCCCCGTAACTTGATTCTGATCTTCTCTCTTGCCATGGCTAATAACCTCTGCTTCTGATGATCTTCTCTCTCAACCCTTCCGACACCACATTGTAACGCGTCACCTGCAACGTGTAGGTACCCCGACCTCGGGTCAACGACCGCAGACGTGTAGCATAACCAAACGTCTCCCCCAAGGGGACAGAGACGTAGGCAATCTGCACCGTTTCCCGCGACTGCAGCTCTCGGATCTCTCCACGTCGACGCGCTAGATCCTCCAACACCTCTCCTAGGTACTCCCCAGGAACGATGATTTCCCCTTCCATGATCGGTTCGAGAAGGTCGAAATTCCCGTTGCTATATGCCTTATGAAGCGCAATACCCGCAGCCGCACGAAAGGCCAGCACAGATGAATCCGCTGGATAAAAAGACCCACCGGTCAAGGTGGCTCCAGTATCGACCAAAGGATAACCGGCAAGGGGGCCATTTGTCAACGTCTCCCGCAATCCATCCTCAACCACGACGCGGTACTCACGCGGGAGATCGCCTTCCTTGGTCACATCTTTAAATTGGAACCCACTTCCACGCGGGAGGGGCTCGAAGCGGATGATCACGTGGGCGTATTGCCCCCGCCCTCCCACCTGCGCGGTGAACTCCTCCTCTACCTCAATCGGTTCATGGAGCGTTTCCAGGTAGGCAACCTGAGGTTTCCCCACATGGGCGATGATCCCGAACTCCTCACGCAACCGGCGCACAAGGACCTCAAGGTGGAGTTCTCCCATCCCCGAGACAATAGTTTGGTTCGTCGCCTCATCGAAACGCACATGAAAGGTCGGATCCTCAGTGGCGAGCTTCTCCAACCCCTCACTAAGGGCTCCTTGTTCAGCCTCGGTGCGCGGCTCGACCGCAATGAAGACCACAGGCTCCGGAAACTCAATCTTCTCTAAGAGGATCGGGGAAGACTTGGCGCAGAGCGTATCCCCTGTAGAGATCGTCGTCGAGCCGACCAACGCCACGATGTCCCCCGCCTCCATTGCTTCGAGCGGCGTGCGCTGATTAGCATGCATGCGGAAGATCTTCATAACACGAAGTCCCTTCCCAGTCGACATATTGAACGCGTGCCCTCCAACCTTTACCCGCCCTGAATAGACACGGACAAAGATCACTCGCCCGGCATAGCGGTCGGTGACAATCTTGAACGCCAACGCCGAAAACGGTTCCATCGCGCTTGCCTCCCGCACCTCGTCGCTCACCACATCGTGCACAGGCGGAACATCGACCGGCGAAGGGAGGTACCGTACTACCGCGTCAAGAAGGGGTTGGACTCCCTCGTTCTGGAAGGCTGCGCCCCCAAGGACAGGGACGAAGCCGTGTTCGATACACCCCCGGCGAAGTCCCGCATGGAACGCCGACTCTGTTACCTCTTCCCCTACGAGGTAGGACTCCATCACTCGATCGTCGCTCTCGGCGACCCGTTCGAGGGCCATCTCGCGGTAGTGTTCGACCTCATCGTGCATCGCAGCGGGAACGGGAAGGGACTCATAGCGCTCTCCCTTACTCTCCTTATCCCAAACGATCAGCCGCCGATGAAAGAGGTCAATCATCCCGAGCAGGTGCCGATCCTCATCACGGTAGGGAAGTTGTAGCGGAACGACAACGACTCCCAGCCGTTCCTCGATCATCTTTAAGGTTTTTGTGAAACTCGACTCCACCCGGTCGAGCTTGTTCACAAACGCAAGGCGCGGGATGTGGTAACGATCGGCCTGTCGCCAGACGGTCTCCGACTGGGATTCGACCATCTCCACCCCAGAAAAGATGACCACTCCCCCGTCAAGGATCCGTAACGCTCGCTCTACCTCGGCAGTGAAATCGACGTGCCCCGGGGTGTCGATGATGTTGATCCGGTGATCGGACCAAAAACAGGTTGTCGCTGCCGAGGTGATGGTGATCCCCCGCTCCCGTTCCTGCTCCATCCAGTCCATCTCAGTATCCCCTTCATGCACCTCACCCATCTTGTGGGTACGGCCGGTATAGTAGAGGATCCGCTCCGTGGTCGTCGTCTTCCCGGCATCGATGTGGGCCATGATACCGATGTTACGGACTTTCTCTATCGCTACGGGGTCATCACTGGACATCGAGAGGCCTTCTTAATGCTGATAAAATCTATAAAACAATGAAATCTCTTAAAATTGACTACTTACGCAATAAAGTTGCATGGTGTTCGACCAATTTCGTTTTGGCCTGAAGGTCAAAACCGGGTTTTCATTATTCACCTCACCTCAACCCTCTCCTGCAAGGAGAGGGAACATAAGGAAACCCCGCAGCAAGACCACAGGGAATTTCAAGTTAAAGGAAGCTACCAGCGATAGTGCGCGAAGGCGCGGTTCGCCTCTGCCATACGGTGAATATCGAGACGCTTGTTATAGGCCTTCCCTTCCTTGCGTGCCGCATCCATGATCTCCGCGGCGAGACGTCCGCCCATCGTATGCCCACTCCGTTCACGAGCGGCACGGACGATCCAGCGCAGGGCAAGGGAGATCTGGCGATCTTGTGGAACCTCGTACGGTACCTGGTAGTTCGCACCACCGACACGGCGGGTGCGAACCTCCAGTCGAGGGGAGCAATTAGTAATTGCGGTATTGAAGACTTCGAGGGCGGGAGCATCGCTCCGCTCATTGACCCGATCGAACGCCGCGTAGACACTCCGCTCTGCGGTCGACTTCTTCCCCTCCTGCATCACGTAGTTAATCAGCTTAGCAAGGAGTTTACTGTTGTACTTGATATCTGGTTTTACATCACGACCTGGCATCTGCATCCCGTCCTCCTAGCTCTCCCTCTTTACCCCATATTTCGAGCGCCCTTGGCGTCGCCCCTCGACCCCTTCCGCATCCAAGGGACCGCGGACGATGTGGTAGCGGACACCAGGAAGGTCCTTAACACGCCCACCACGCACCATCACCATCGAGTGCTCCTGAAGGTTATGTCCTTCCCCTCCGATGTACGCGGTAACCTCTTTCTCATTACTCAGGCGCACACGGGCCACCTTACGCAACGCCGAGTTTGGCTTCTTCGGGGTACGGGTATAGACGCGCGTACAAACACCGCGTTTCAGTGGGCAGGAACCGAGCGCCGGAGCCTTGCTCTTCTTCTCCTTTGGTTTACGCCCCATTCGAATCAGTTGGTTAATCGTCGGCATAATCACTCTCCAAATTATAGCAAATTATAGAACGGTCCTTATAACCTTTCAACTCTCTTCTGCAACCTGGTCCAGCTCCACCTCTTCCCCCGGTTTTTCTACGGGGATCTCGCGGGGAAATCCGGTCCCTGCAGGGATCCTTTTCCCAACAATGACGCTCGGCTTCAGTCCGTTCAGCTCATCGACTTCCCCACGCAGGGCCGCTTCAGAGAGGACTTTCGTTGTCCGCTGGAAGGATGCAGCGGAGAGCCACCCCTTCGTCTGTAGCGCCGCCTTGGAAATACGAAGAAGCTCGCGTTCACCAACTGGCAGGCGCTTCTCGACAAGAGAAACCTCCACAGTCTCCTCCCCCTGCAGGATGCGGAGTGTACTCAGACCAGCTCGTCGTGCCGCGGTCAGAATTCCTGCAGTGAGAACATCTCCCCTCGAAGCAATCAGGTGCCCCTTGGAGACAAGGTCCTCGGCGAGTGTCTCCCCAATTGCTGCTCTGCGGACCCTCTCTGCTTCCTGGTTCCAGAGGGAGAGCGTCCGCACCTCTTTCTGGAACTCCTCCAACATCACCAAGTCGCTCAATAAGAAGCGCGAATCCCCGTGGTTCACGATCCGGACGTTGTTCAAAATCTGCCGGATGATCACCTCGAGGTGTTTATCGTTGATATCCACACCTTGAGCCCTATAGACCTTGTGAATCTCCGTCAGCAGGTACTCACGCGTATTCTGGACGCCGGCCATGTCGAGAAGTGTGTGAGGAGCAACGACACCTTTCGAGAGGAGTTCTCCCTTCTTCACCTTGTCCCCTACGCGTACCAGTGCCATCTGATCGATCTCCACTTCGCCCTTTGGACGAACGAAAAGATCGACAGTTTCTCCACTCCCTTTTACCTTCTCGACCTTTACAGCTCCAGTATGGTCGCACTCCAACCGAACCAGCTTCCCACCCTCACTCACCTTCTCACCGTCCCCTTGAAGGGGCGAGATATCCCGGGTCAACGGGAAGTGCATCGCGCGCCCTTCGGGGTTGTAAACGACGATCCGATCCGCAAGCAACATCACGGTTCCTGGCGCTTCGGCTGCGATGAATATTGGCTTTGAGCGCGATGTAAGCTGCGTTCCCTCCACGACCGCCGCCCCAGGCTCAACCATCATGCGCGCCCCGTATGGGATCTCATACTCCTTGACCGTCCCGTCCTCCGTGACTATTTGGAAGGTCCTCTCTCTCTCCTCGGAGAGGCGTACTGTCCCTTTTCCATCCGCCACAAACGGTTCGATGTTGAACCGCTCGGTGAGCGCGTCCCCTGTATCGATCACGTCCTCGTCCTTGACCCGCGGGACAGCACCCGGGGGGAGGCGGTAGGCTCGATCCCCGCCGGCCGTGTCGATCACCAACATCTCCTTGCGCTCATCCCTGTTCAGGATATAGACCTCACCCTCACACGGGCTCCTCGAACCAATCAGGCTGAGGGCGTCCGTCTCCTCTCCCTCCTCTACCCGCACCAGGACAGTGGGAATGGTCATCACGAACGGATCACCAACGATATCTACCCTATCACGCCCTGTTTCGAGGGAGGTCACCGCAGAAATGTACCCATCCAACGGGGAGATCCCCGCCTGAGCGCTCTTCAGCGCCTTGCGAGCCTCAAACAGCTCCTCGGCCCGCGGGAGTCCCTGTGTGATATCCTCCCCCGCCACGCCGCCAGTGTGGAAGGTTCGCATCGTAAGCTGGGTCCCTGGTTCGCCGACAGATTGCGCCGCGATCACCCCGATCGCCGTCCCCAACTCCACCGGCCGGTGATTGCTCATGTCGTAACCATAGCAGAGTTGACAGACACCACTGACTGTCTCGCAGGTCATGGGGGAGCGGATCACAATCTGTGGCCGCACCTTGATCGTGGAGACTTTGGCGCTACGCAACGCCTCGATCAGACGCGGGGTGACGAACTCATCCGCACGCAGGATGACCCGGCCGGTCGCCGGGTCGGAAACGTCTTCTACGCTCTTCGTTCCCACGAGGTGAGCCTCATCCTTGACCGAGAGGGCGACCTCCAAGTGGCCGATGTGTTCGGCGAGAGGGCGTGAGATCCACCCATCCGCCTCCACTAACACCTCGCCGGTCGATGGATCGATGATCGGGCGTGCCGCCACCCTCCCGTAGATCCGCTCCTCGATCGATTCCATCACCTCATGCTTACTGAACCGCAACGGATCGATCTCCACCCCCTGAGTCGTCCCACAGTCGATCTCGTGGACGATCGTATCCGAGGAGGCATCGACCAGTCGGCGGGTGAGATACCCGGAGTCGGCTGTCTTTAACGCGGTATCGGCAGCCCCTTTCCGCCCCCCGTGCGTGGAGATGAAGTACTCCATCATGTCCAACCCCTCGCGGAAGTTGGAGATGACCGGCATCTCGATGATCTCCCCCGACGGCGCGGCCATTGGCCCGCGCATTCCGCAGAGCTGCTTCACCTGGTCCGGCCCGCCGCGCGCGCCGGATGTCACAATCCCGTATACAGAGTTGTACTTGTGCTGGCGCAGGTTCTCCATCGTCGCGTCCTCCACATCGTCGACCGTTCTGCGCCATATCTTGATCACCGCCTGGGATCGTTCCTGCTCCGTAGCCAAACCCATGCTGTGCATCTTGTTGATCCGTCGAACCGCGGCGTAGGAGCTCTTGACGATCTCTTCCTTTTCCTGTGGAATG
>JAUWNS010000067.1 GCA_030612485.1 Candidatus Bipolaricaulota bacterium | reverse complement strand
GGTAACGATGAAGCTCGATAAGGTCAGTTTTTATGGCCCTTTCCTCCTCTTGGTGCTCGCGACCCTTCTCATACCGGCGACCGTGTTCGCCCAAGGGGCGGGGTACTACACGGTCAGCCAAGGGGAGATGAAGGTACAGATTACACCGCTTGAGGGTCCGGGGAGTGCGATCGACTACTACAACTTCACGGACAATAAGTCGAATACCGGACTTGAAGAGGCTAACACTGCGGTGTTCTTCCTTTATCAGGATCCCACTTTAGGAACGACATCACTGTTCGTTCTGCTGAGTGGAGCGAACGGTACAGCTGGGACAGCGAAGGTTGTCCTCTCAGGTGTACCGGCAGGTGCCGGTTTCACGGTTAAGGATGATGAGTTGGACTTCCGCGATGTTTGGGAGTTGAATCCACCAGCAGGGAACGTCACTTGGGCATGGGACGATACAAATTCGGACGGAATGGTCCTCGGACCCTTGGGACGCGATTTTGAGATTAGTCTCTTCCCTCAGTTCACCACAGGGATTACGATGGTCAAGTTCCTATCCGGAAATGCCATGGCACCAACGGAGATCTCGCTCAACTTGATCGATGCGTTTACTATCAAAGGGACGCCGAACATGCCGCCTGAGGTCTCGTTCATCGTGACCCCTGGTGCACCGCATATAAACGAGCCGATCACCTTCGATGCGAGCGGATCGTTCGATCCGGACGGAACGATCGCGAGTTACGATTGGGATTTCGATGGCGATGGACTATTCGACCGTACAACGACGGATCCCGTCACGACTTACAGCTATGCCGTGAGCGGCCTGAAGAGTGTGACACTGAAAGCGACCGATTCGGAAGGGGCGAGTGAACGCATGACGTACGCGCTCGATGTCTCTGCCCTTGCGGTCAAGCTAATACGGACGATATCCACGATGTCGGCCCTCCCTGGGAGCACGCTCCTGGTTGTCGTGCGCATAGAACCCGAGATGGATCTTGCCGGCGTTGGCCTGGAGGAGAACCTCCCTGTAGGCTGGAAGATCAAGCCGCTGGAGAACGCAGGTGCTGCTTTCAAGCGCTCCTCCGTGCAGTGGGTGTTCATCGATCAGATTAAGGCCGGGACGACCAAGGTCATCTCCTACGAGGTGACGGTCCCGTCGAGTGAGGAACTGATCGCGACGACGCTTCCGGTATGCTTCACCATCTCCGGAACCTTCCAGGCGAGGACCCCCGCGTTCGAGCTTCCGGTCGAGGGGGATTCGCAGATCGAGATCACCGATGCGTTGAGTATCAAGACGGCGGTTGCCCACCTCGTTCCGCGTGTTGGAGATGATATGGAGGATGCGATCGACCTGCGCCTGTCGCAGAAGATCACCCCGAATCAACTCAGCCGCGCATTGGAGATGTGGGAGAACGATGAGACGGTCCCGTGGACGCAGGGTGCGATGATCGACTTGGAGACGATGAAGGAGCTGTCGGCGTACGCTTATACCTGCACGCCGGTCGATTTCTCGCTTCCGCTCATACCAATGGCCGATGTGATCGCCGTGCGAACGATCGCTACGCCGGTCCCGTGTGGTAACATCCTGTTGAACTACTACGGACCAGGTGGAGACCAGGCTGGGAACACGTTTACAGTCAAGGTCGAAATTGTGGCGGATGAGGATCTGTACGGGGTCGGGCTTGAGGAAGAACTTCCCACAGGGTGGCGTGTCATCCCGGTGGAGAACAACGGGTTCCTCTACAAGCGTTCCCGGATTGAGTGGATCTTCCCGAGTAAGGTCCCGGCAGGGACGATGAAGACGATCATCTATCAGGTCGAGGTTCCGCAAACCGCGACTATTGAGATGATGTCGAGCGACCCCTGTTACATCAGCACGAGCGACATCTATGGTATAGTCGATGTGGCTCTCCCATGCCTGGATACGCTGGTGACTGGAGATAGTGCGGTAGCTGTGAGCGATTGCCTCTCAGTGATCGTGGCGATCTCCCGCTGGGATGTGGAGAACGACAGGATCGATATCACTCTGTCGAATAAGATCTCGTTCCAGCAGGTACAGCGAGCGATCGCTTTTTGGCTGGAGGACGAAGAGGTCCCACGGACCTGTGGATATACGGTTGACTACGAGACCCTGAAGACGATCATCGCCTATTGGCTCACTAATACCGATATCTGTAATCCGTTACCGGGTTCAGTCGCTCCATTTTGCAGCCCAGATCTTCTGCCGTGCGGTAGCCACTGATCCGGTGGGTGATTTAGCCAGACTGAGGAGATGGTATTAATGAGAATAAACGGAATTTTGGCGAGGGGGAGACCCCTCGCCCTCCTTTTCCTCGTAGTGTTGCTCACAGCGGTCCCTTTATTGGCCGAAGAGACAACCTACTTGCAGGTGCATCAGGTCCTCGTCCCACAGGAGATCTATGTGGGAAGTACAGGGATACCGGATCAAGCGATCCTCGACCTGATGCTGGAAGGTATCGGGCCCACGGGACGATTCCCGATCGATTGTATGTTTGTGATTGATGTTTCCGCAACCGCAAACCTTGCTGAAGCGAAGAGATTCGCCCTTGACCTAATCAGCATCTTTTCAGCGCAGGACCAGGTTGGGCTCGTCTCCTTTGCCACGACAGCGTGCCTTGACGTTCCCCTATTTGGGGATCGCTTTGCCATGAAGATGGCACTCTCCGACTTGGTGACCGGTGGAAAATCGGCCTTTGGTGACGCGTTGCGACTGGCCCGCCAGGAACTTATCGCGAATGGGCGCCGTGATGCGATCTTGGTCGAGATCCTCCTGACCGATGGTCAGAACAATATCGGACGCGACCCGCAAGGAGAGGCGGAAGTGGCGAAAGAGGCGGGGATAAAGATCGTCTCCGTTGGGATCGGGAACCTGATCAACCGCGGCCTGCTCGAGGAGTTCGCGACGAAGACCGGTGGCGATTTCTTCAAGCGGCCGGTTGATACAACCATAGGACAGATTGAGAAGCTCGTTTCTGTCACGACTGCGGCACACAGTATTCGGATCACGAAGGTCCTCCCGCCCGAGCTGCGATACCTCGGAGCGAGCCCTGCCCCGACGCAGATCCTGGAGAAGACCGATGGTACGACCGCCCTGATCTGGTCGATCGGTGACTTAGCACTCGGGGCATCGTGGCAGACTCGTGTCACGATCGGTGCAACCAAGAAAGGGGCCTGGGAGACTGATCTGGGTTCGACGGTCGAGTTTCGCGATTTCCGAGGGCTTGCAAATCAGGTTGTGCTCTCCGGCAGGCTCCTCTCTGTGATCGCGCCGCCCGCGCCGCCAGCTCCTCCTACTGCCGCGTTCGACTACGATCCGGCCTTGCCGAGTACAATGGCGGCAGTGACGTTCACCGACCGGTCGGACGATCCCGACGGCGAGGTTGTCGCTTGGGCGTGGGACTTCGGCGATGGAGAGACGAGTACGGAACAGAACCCCGCCCACAGCTACTCTCACAGCGGAACTTACTCTGTCACTCTGATGGTGGACGACGATGCTGAGTACACCTCGGGAGCGGTGACCCAGGAGATCACGATCCGGAACACAGAGCCGATCGTCTTGTTCGATGCCGTACCCGATAGGCCGCGAGTCGCGGTGGAGGCAGTGTTCGACGCGAGCAAATCGTACGATGCAGACGGGAAGATCGTTTCTTACGCGTGGGACTTCGATGGAGATGGCCTTTTCGATCTTACGGCCGCCTCCTCCGAAGCCATGCACACCTTCTTCGAAGCTGGTGAAGTCACGGTCACGCTCGTGGTGACCGACGATGAAGGTGGGATCGCCTCGATCCAAAAGACCGTGGAGATCCTCTCTAGCGTAGATGTGGCTCGCACCATCGAGACCTGCCTTCCAGGGGATGAAACGATCACAAGCGCGATCGTCAATGTCACGATCACGATCGAGTCGAATGCCGACATCCACGGACTGACCCTCCATGAGGAGGTTCCGGATGGGTGGGTCTTCACCACGGTCGATAACAGCAGCGCCACTTTCCGCAAGGATACGAACGACTGGCTTTTCTTGGAGACGCTGTGCGATGGGGATACGCGGGCCATCCGCTATACCCTCACCGCTCCAGCAACCTGTCCGAACTCGGAGGCAGTGACGGTCTCGTTCAAGGGACTCATACAGAGTTCCTCTCCGCGGTTGTCACGGATGGTCCTTGGTGATGATAAGGTCCTTCTCTCTCCGACCCTCCCTGTCGCGGTAGTCATCTCCCGGTGGGAGACCGAGAACGGACGGATCGACCTGTGTCTACCGGAGCAGGTTGCCTTCGATCAGATCCAGTACGCCATCTCTCTCTGGTTGAGTGGCGGAACGGTTCCCTATACCGGAAATCAGGCGATCAACCTCGATGTCATTCGGGATCTGATCGCGTATTGGCTGACCGATACATCGGTTCACGATCCGCTTCCCTAAAGGGGAGCGGATCGTACCCCCGGTCGGTCGATTAGGAGGGGGAATGAAAGAACAATTAACGATTATCTTATGCTTGAGCACTCTTATTTTGCTGTTTGGAGTCAGCGTGTTGGGGGATGAGGCGAACTTCGTCCCATCGACCTACAACCCGGCTGTGGGAGAGGGTGTGACGTTTGAGGTCTGCCAGACCGGTCTCGCAAGCGAAGTCGATTACTACGAATGGGACTTCAACGGGGACGGCCTCTATGAGGTTACAACCGATATGGTGAGGATCACGCAGACATTTACTGAACCTGGTTACATCGTGATCTCGTTGCGGGTCGTCGACACGCATGGGCGTGAGCTGACGCACAGCAAGGGGATCCTTATTGGGGAGTCCCCGCTCTTTGCTGTGCGGGAGGCAATAACCGAGGGGGATGGGATGATACTCGTTCGCGTTACCCTCGGTGCCCAAGCGGAGGTCCGCGCGGTCGGTCTGGAGGAGATCATCCCACGCGGGTGGCAGGTTGAGGTGATCGACCCCGGAAACACGATCAGCAAGAAAGAGGGCGAGAATCTCCAGTTCCTCTGGATGAACCCCATATATGCGGGGGAGATGTGGACGATCATCTATCGCCTCTATCCTTCGTACGGTGTGGGCTCACTCACGTTATCCGGGAACGTCAGCGGCTATGGGGAAGGGAGGATCAGAGTCCCCGTCTGTGGGGATGCCATCGTTCTCCGCTAATTAAATAGGACGTATTGATCAGTATGTGCCCGACGGGCGGTCCAAACGGCCGCCCGTCTCTTCTTTTTGCTTCCTTGTCGTTTCGAGTGGGTAATTGAAGAGAAAGGGTGTAGCGCCAAGATTCTCGCAGAGGTACAGAATGGTGTAATGGACTCATTTTACCACGAAGGACACGAAGAGCACGAAGGGTTCAAAGAACAAGCGCAACGTCGGAGGCTCGCCATGCATGGCGAGCTCCCGACGCTACCCCAAAGCCTGTTCTTTTGTAGCGGTGAGCAGCTTGTCTGCCACGTTGAGCTTTGGACTATGGGCTTCATTTAGACTCACGACTATCTTTTTCCGCTTTTGTACTCGACCGATTGCGGATGTGCGCTTGAACCAACTTCCATTCTTCGTGTCCTTCGTGCTCTTCGTGGTGAATTCTCTTCGACCTCCGGTTCTGTTTTGCAACCGGCATCCGTCCCGTGCGAACCGAAATTAGAAGCCGCTACCCACTTGAAACGACAAAGAGCCTCCTTTTTGCGGCGGTATTCTTTCTTCGCTGACGGGGCGAATGTCCTTGCTGTTGCCCGGTGGCAGGAGGATGATTATACTCGTTCCTGTAGAACGATGAAGGGAGGATTAGATGATACTGATTGAAGATATCGAAGCACGTGAGATATTCGATTCACGGGGGAATCCGACGGTTGAGGTTGACGTCTTTCTCGAAGATGGTTCCTTCGGACGGGCTGGGATCCCCTCGGGTGCATCCAAGGGAACATATGAGGCCGTGGAATTGCGCGACAATGATCCTCAGAGGCTGCATGGGCGTGGAGTGAGCCAGGCTGTCAGCAATGTGCTCCAGGAGATCGCCCCGATGATGGTCGGGCAGGATGCCCTGGCACAGGAGAAGATCGACCGGTTGATGATCGATCTCGACGGGACCGAAAACAAGGGGCGCCTGGGCGCGAACGCGATTCTTGGCGTTTCGCTTGCGACTGCGAGGGCGGCGGCAGAGAGCCTTGGCCTCCCTCTCTTCCGCTATATTTCCGGCGCTCGTGAGCCACGCCTTCCACTCCCGATGATGAACGTATTGAATGGGGGGGCACACGCGGACAACAATGTGGACATTCAGGAGTTCATGATCGTCCCGATTGGAGCGGCGACGATTCACGAGGCAGTGCGCTACTGTTCCGAGGTCTTTCACACGCTGAAGGGGCTGCTGAAGGAGATGGGCCTATCGACCGCGGTCGGTGACGAGGGCGGGTTCGCCCCCAACCTCGGGGACAACGAACAGGCGCTCACCCTACTTGTGACGGCGATCGAGAAGAGCGGATATCGTCCTGGAGAGGACATCTCCCTTGCTATCGACGCCGCGGCAACGAGCTTCTACAAGGAGGCCTATAGCTTTACGATCGATGGAGTGGTGCAGCAGCTGGCGGCGGCGGACTTGGTGTCAGTGTACAAGGATTGGATCTCGAACTACCCGATCGTCTCGATCGAGGATGGTCTTGCCGAGGACGACGATGAGGGTTGGAAGGTTCTCACCGCGGAACTCGGAGGGAAGATTCAGATCGTGGGCGACGATAACTTCGTGACGAATCCGGAGAAGCTTCGCCACGGAATCGAGTCTGGGATCGCGAACTCGATCCTGATAAAATTGAACCAGATTGGAACCGTCTCGGAGACGCTTATGACGATGGATATGGCACACTTTGCCGGCTACACCTGCGTCGTCTCGCACCGCTCCGGTGAGACTGAGGATACCTCGATCGCAGATTTCGCCACTGGGACAGCGTGTGGGCAGCTGAAGAGCGGATCGATCTCGCGTAGCGAGCGCGTGGCAAAGTACAACCGTCTCCTGCGGATTGAGGAGGAATACGGACTGGAACTCGCCCGTTGGCCGGAACAGTTTCAACCGTAGATAGTTTCAACCGAGGATAGGTGCGGTTTACCGGGTTACAGATGGGGGCGGTGGGGATGGATGCGACAAGGGTCTCCTCGATCGATCGATCACCCAGACAAGGGCGTAGACTTGTCCTGTTGGGAGTATTGATCGTTCTGGTTGGTCTGATCGCATCCCTCTATATCGGCCGTTTCCTTACAATCAGGCGGTTGCAGACCCAACTCAGCGATCTCGTGGAGCAGGAGCGGGTAGCGCTTGCCGTGCAAGCGGATCTGCGGGCACGACTGGCTCTCCGCGATGATCCCCAAGCGATCGAAGAGGTGGCCCGCGCAGAGCTTGGACTGGTCAAACCGGGAGAGGAGAAGATCATCTTCATCGAAGGGGATTGAGGGCGTTGACAGAGCGGTTCGTTCATCTACATACCCATTCCGAGTACAGTATTCTCGATTCTTCCTGTAAGATTCCCGCGCTACTCGATCGCGCGGCAACGTGCGGGATGGATGCCCTTGCCCTCACCGATCATGGGGGGATGGCTGGGGCGATCAAGTTCTACCGCGAGGCGAAACGGCGGGGGATCAAGCCGATCATCGGCTGTGAGGTCTACATCGCCCCGGGTGATCGGCGCGAGCGGAAGGCCAATCGCGGGACGAAATATTACCACCTTGTCTTGCTCGCCACCGATGAGACAGGTTATAGGAACCTCCTCACGATCGTCAGCCTTGCCCATACCGAAGGCTTCTACTACAAGCCGCGCGCCGACAAGGAGATCCTGCGCCGCCACCATGAAGGATTGATCGCCCTCTCTGCCTGCGAGAGCGGAGAGATCCCACGCCTCCTCCTCGCGGGGCGTGACGATGAAGCGGCGAAGGCGGCTGAAGAGTACGGCGAGATCTTTGGGAAGGGAAACTTCTACTTGGAGCTTCAAGATCACGGAACAGAGCGGGACAAGCGCCTGCATGAGAGCATGATCCGGCTTGGCCGCTCCCTCGATCTTCCCCTTGTAGCGACGAACGACATCCACTACCTCGCCCCGGAGGATCGGCTGGCGCACGAGGTCCTGTTGAACATTCGCGCTAACAAGAAGATCACCGATCCGGATAGGATGCGGTTCGATGGAGAGGGGTTCCACTTTCGGACCGCAGCGGAGATGGAGGAACTCTTCAGTGATATCCCGGAAGCGATCGAAAATACACGCCTGATCGCCGATCGCTGCAACCTGGAGATAGCGTTCGGCCAGACCGTGATCCCGCCATTCGATCTTCCTTCCGGAGTGGAGAATGCCGATACGTACTTGCGCACCCTCGCCTACAGTGGGGCCGAGGAGCTCTTCGAAACCTTATCGCAAGAGGTGAAAGATCGCCTTGATTACGAACTCGATGTTATCGAGAGGATGCGATACGCGACCTATTTCCTCATCGTGTGGGACTTCATCCGGTTTGCCCGCAGCCAGAACATTCCTGTCGGCCCGGGGCGCGGTTCGGCGGCGGGGAGCCTGGTCTCCTACTGCGTTGGAATCACGCGTGTCGATCCATTGAAGTACAACCTGATCTTCGAGCGGTTCCTCAACCCGGAGCGCATCAGTATGCCGGACTTTGACATCGACTTCTGCGTGAAGGGGCGCGATCGCGTGATCGCTTACGTGCAGGAGAAGTATGGGCGCGATAAGACGGCGCAGATTGCGACCTATGATCGCATGGCCGCGCGCAGTGTTGTACGTGACGTGGGGCGCGTCCTCGGCGTTCCCTACGGGACGACCGACCAGCTTGCCAAGCTGATCCCGTACGGGAACAATCTGAAGACCGCCCTCGAACGGGTGGCAGAGCTCAAAACCCTCTATGAGACGGATGAATCGGTCAAGGAGGTAATCGATATCGGCCGGCGTCTCGAGGGATTGACTCGTAACACCTCCACCCACGCTGCCGGGGTGGTGATATCTGCCGATCCACTCCTCAACCATGTCCCTCTCTTGCGCGTGAGCGAAGGCGAGATCGTCACCCAGTTTGACATGAACGATGTTGCGGCGATCGGCCTCTTGAAGTTCGACTTCCTGGGGCTGCGGAACCTCACCTTGATCGATGAGACATGTGCGGCCCTGCACGAGCGGGCCGGGATCGACATCGACATCGAATCTGTTCCACTCGACGACGAGAAGACCTTCCGGATGATCCGCGAGGGGCAGACCGCGGGGATCTTCCAGCTCGAAAGTTCGGGGATGACTGCCCTCATCCGCCGCGTGCAGCCGGACCGGTTCGAGGACCTGATCGCTCTCCTTGCCCTGTATCGTCCTGGCCCGCTGGAGAGTGGGATGACTAACGACTACGTGGAGCGACGCAGCGGCCGCCAGAAGATCAACTACCCGCATCCGAACCTGCAAGAGGTCCTCGAGGAGACGTACGGTCTCCCGATCTATCAGGATCAGGTGATGCAGATGGCGCAGAAGCTCGCCGGGTTCTCGCTTGCCGAGGCCGACATCCTCCGCAAGGCAATGGGGAAGAAGAATAAAGAGATCATGGCAAGTCTGCGCGAGAAGTTCATCGACGGGTGCCGTGAAAACGGGATCTCCGATGAGCTTGCCACGCATAGCTTCAACGATATGGAGAAGTTCTCTCGCTACGGGTTCAACAAGTCGCACACGACCGCTTATGCCTTCATCTCCTACTGGACTGCCTACCTCAAGGCGAACTACCCGACCTACTTCATGGCGTGCCTGCTCGCGAGTGTGCAAGGGGACTTGGATAAGGTAGCTTCCTACATCGGGCAGTGCCAGAAGATGGGGATCGAGGTTCTCCCGCCCGATATCAACGAGAGCGAATCGACGTTTGCCCCGATAGCGAATGACCGCATCCGTTTCGGGTTGGCCGCGATCAAGCATGTGGGGAGCGGGGCGGTCGAGTCAATCCTTGCTGTACGTAGTGATGGCTTTAGCTCCTTCTTCGACCTCTGCCGGCGGATCGAGGAAAACGGGGTCGATCGCGATACGCTGGAAGCATTGATCAAAACGGGAGCCTTCGACCGGTTTGGCGCATCGCGCCGCGGGCTGCTGCGACACCTTTCCGGAGGAATCGAGGTGATGCAGGTCGCCCGTAAGGAGCGGGAGAGCGGGCAGCAATCGTTCTTCGATGACCTTGAAACAAGCGCCACCGACCCGGAGATCACAGAGGAGGAGTTCCCACAGAGTGAACTCTTGGGTTTCGAGAAGGAACTCCTTGGCCTTTACGTCAGTTCTCACCCACTCGATACCCATCGTGGAATCTTGGAGATCTACTGCCCTCCCTTATCACAGGTACGGTCCCTTAACATTGGCCAGCGGGCCACGATCGGCGGACGGGTGAAGAAAGTGCGACGGATTACCACGCGAAAGGGGGACCAGATGGCGTTCCTTACTCTTGAGGACGGGATATCCGAGGTTGAGGTGACGGTCTTCCCACGCATCCTCGAAGGGGCCTCTGCCCTCCTCTCTGAGGACCAGCTTATCGGACTCCGTGTCACTGCAGGAGAAAGAAACGGTGATCTCAACCTCGTTATCGACGAGGCATTCCCCCTTGACCAACTTCCTTCACGGGTGTCGCTCTCGGTGACCCTAACTCTGAAGGAAGAGGAAGTCGAGCAAGAAAGGCTTGCAACGCTCCGCAACTTGATACGGGAATATCCAGGGACGGCCCCGGTTCTCGTACGCGTGGAGGATAACCTTGGTGGTGTAGAAGTGCGAGCGGGCCAGGGGTTCTGTGTAGGTCCGTCGGGCGATCTGCGCAAAGGGCTAGAGGCTCTTCTCGGTAAGGGTCGGATCAGTTTCCGCGCTGGGAATACCTGATGCGTATCCGTCTGAGAGGGGGGCTACGCTGGCTCTACCCAGGGATGAGGATAAAGCGCTGGACTCTCCTCTCCCTCCTTTCGACCGGCCTCATCGTCCTCGCGCTCCTGGAGGTACTTGGGAAGGATCGGGTGGGGGAGATCTACCGCCTCCTCCCGATCTCCGGCCCACAACGGTACCTAGTGATCGGGTTATTCCTTATTTTGGGAATGGCCGGGTTCCTCCTCGGTCTTTTCCATCTTGTCCGCTCGGTGGCGCGCGGAGTCGCTCCCGGGCGCGTCGAGAAGCCGTCGGAGATCATCTATCGCACGCGTGTCCTGGAGCGGGGACCGCGGGTGGTCGCCATAGGAGGAGGGACGGGTCTCTCGACACTGTTGCGCGGACTGAAGGAGGAGACTGCCAACATCACGGCGGTAGTCACGGTGATGGATGACGGGGGGAGCTCCGGCCGCCTGCGGAGCGAACTCGATGTCCTCCCGCCGGGAGATGTGCGCAACTGTATTCTTGCCCTTGCTGAGGATGAGGAACGGATGGCACGCCTCTTTCAGCATCGCTTCTGGGGTGGAGCCGATCTCAAAGGCCACTCCTTGGGGAACCTTCTTCTCGTGGGGTTGGAACAGGCAACCGGAGGGTTCGATCGGGCGATCGAAGAGATGAGCCTCATCCTGAATACCAGCGGTCAGGTCCTCCCTGCA
>JAUWNS010000164.1 GCA_030612485.1 Candidatus Bipolaricaulota bacterium | reverse complement strand
TTCTAGTCCTCGGCGGCTACTTGGTCCTACAAGGCATGGTTGGTGTTGTCGAGTTAGTGTTGCTGTATCTACTGGTGACCCTGGTCAACGAGTCGCTCATGGCGGCTGGTTTCTCCTTGGGCTACTCGCTTAATTACGGTGGGCAGCTCAATAACATCCTGAAGTTTTTGGACCACGAGACAGAAGGGGAGCAGTCCTTCCCTTTTAAACAGGGACAGGTGGCTATGGAAAAAGTCACTTTTTCTTACCGCAACGAGCGGCAAATTTTAGAGGATTTTTCACTTATTATTCAGCCTGGTGCGAAGGTTGCTATTGTGGGACCGTCGGGGACGGGCAAGAGCACCATCTTTGCGCTACTGCGTGGGATGCAGTTCCCCCAACGTGGTCAGGTGCGAGTTGATGGTACGCTGGTGAGCCAAGATAACTCCCCCTCGTTGCGTGAGCAGATTGCTTCGGTAAGCCAGGCGGCATATATGTTTGATGCCGACCTCACATTTAATCTCACCCTGGGGCAAGAGCGGAGCGAGGAGGAGATACGTAAGGTCCTGCGAGTGGTTGGGCTGGAGGAATTCGTTGCCAGATTACCAGAAGGCATGTCCACCCGGTTTGGTCCCAACGGGTTTGCCATCTCTGGTGGCGAAAAGGCACGTGTTTGTCTAGTGCGGGCATTGTTGATGGAACGCCCTGTGCTACTGCTGGACGAAGTAACGGCCAATATTGATTCGATTCGCGAAGAGGAAATTCTGGAAAAGGTGCTGCACGGCATGGCGGACAAGTCCGTCGTCGTGATTTCGCACCGCTTGTCATCGGTACGAAATTTCCCTCGGATTGTATTTCTGGAAAATAGCCGGATTTGCGGTGAGGGAACGCACCAAGAACTACTTGCTTCTTGTTTACGATATAAAGAGCTGTTTGGTCAGCAAATAGGGTAGAAGGGACAGAATGCACCGCACATGGAGTGGATCGGTCTTATTTTCCGAATTCGGGGCCTTTGGACGGTGAAAACACAAAATTCAGACATGGGTGACGTGGCGTACAAAGGGCGTAAGCCCGCTCACCCCCTCTCACCCCAAGAACGGAGAACCGCCCAGCCCACCCTGGGCGGCCGTTCTCTCTGGCGCAGAAGCAGAACAAAGTCAGGCTACCTTGAAGTTTAACCGCTACAAAGCCGGAAGCAGTGGTCGTCAACAGCAGTCTTTCTTTTTCAGGAAGGCAGGTCTCAGCTTTTAGAAAAAGCGCTACACGTGGTGGCGAATGGGGAAGGAAGGTAAAATGTTGCACAGAAATAAAAGATATGTAATGATCGCAGCCACCGTGACGGTTGGTCTTTTGCTTCTCGGAGCGATGGGGTTTGGACAGGGAAGCAGCAGAAGTCCCGGTACGGGACCTCAGTTTCGGTTGCTCCTGATCGATGAGACGAAGACCTTCGCCTCCACCATGCGGGTGGGGGTGCTAGCCAGGATCATCAAGGAGACTGGGATGTTCGACCTCACGGTCAAGTTGGTCGATGTCGACTCGAGCTTCGATGACCCGCTCGCTGGGCAGCAAACTGGCGATGATGGAAGCCCCTACCAAGCGATCTTAATTCTCCCTAAAGGACTCGATGACGGGACCATCGGACAGATCTGGCTTGTCACCCGGCCATTCGGTGAGCTGTCTCCACCCTTGATCGCTGCGATCGAGGCTCTTTCTTACATCGTCGATCAGGTCTTTCAGGGGGTAGGCGAGGCGGTCGACGTAATAGAGGATCTCTTGCCAGGGTTCTTTGCCGCCTGGTACATGCAGAAAGGATGGCTCGAATGAACAGGCTCTTTGAATGGATCGTTGATCATCCCTACATCTCGATCGCTATCGTGTTGCTCATCACCGCCGGATTGTCCGCCCTGATTCCACGGCTTCAGACGGAAACCGATTTCCAGGAGTTCATCAGCAAAGACGATCCCGTGATGCAGGCGATGGATCGGGCAGAAGAGCGCTACGGGCGAACGCTTGGCATCGCCGTAATGGTAGAGAACGATGAGGGTATTTTCAACACTGCTACCCTGTCCAAGATCCAGCGGATGGAGGAGGCCATCGAAAGGCTCCCTGAAGTTGAGGAGGTCACCAGTCCCCTAACCGCTCAGGTGATCACCGGAACACAGACCTCCCTCAGTGTTGGGGCGGCTGCGCCCGATGGGAAGGTGCCTGAAACAGCAGAAGAAATGGCTGCTTTCCGTGACCGCGCGCTGGGAAGCCGCTTGGTTCGGGATTACATTGTCTCCTCCAACGGAAAAGCGGGAGCTATTTCGATCGATCTGGTGGTCGGCGCGGACGAGCTCGCCGTGACGCGAGAGATCGAGCGGATCATCGAGGAGAACGACGCGCCGCCCGATCGGATCACGATGTACGGGGACGCCTACGCCGATGCCATCGTGGCCGAGGAAATGAATCGAGATTTTGGGATCCTACTTCCACTCGCCATTGTGATGATCATCGGCGTGCTCTTCATCAGCTTCCGGTGTCTATATGGCGTGCTACTCCCCCTGTCTGTGGTGGTGCTGTCGGTGTTGATCGCTCTGGGCGCGATGGTGCTCCTTGGCTTTCCGGTCACCATGATCTCGTTTATCCTGCCGGTGTTGTTGTTGGCCATCGGCGTCGCTGACGGAATCCATGTCTTGAACCGGTACCATGAAGAAGCCGCCAAGGGGCTGCCCAAGCGCGAAACGATCATCAATACCATGAAAGAGATGACCTCTCCGGTTGTCATGACGTCGCTTACGACTGCGGCCGGTTTCCTGTCGCTTCTAAGCTCGGTCTTTATCCCGCAGAAGCACTTCGGCGTGATCGCGGCTCTCGGCGTGCTTGTGGCGATGGTCCTGTCGCTGGTTCTTATTCCGGCCGTCCTCGCCTTGCTTAAGGTCCCAAGGGGGAAACGACTCGATAAGAAGAGCGGTCCCCTGTCCCGTGTCCTGGTCGGTTTCGAGCGATTGGTCATCCGCTACCGGCGGGGCGTCCTTATCGGTGCTGTGGTAATCTCCGTCGCGATGCTCGCTGGCTTGCCGTTGTTGCGCGTGGAGACATCCAACGAAGAGTTCCTTGGGAAAGACCATCCGGTCATCGCAATCCTGGACTCTATAGACCGCAACTTCTCCGGCTCGGCTCAGATCATGATCGAGATCGATACCAACACCCGGGATGGTCTGAAAGACCCGGAGTTGCTTACAAAGATGGTCGAATTAGAGGAGTTCCTTAAGACCCAAGGCATTCGCAAGACGTTATCGCTCGCTGGTTTGGTGCGCGACATGAACCAGAAGTTCCACGCCGATGACCCCGCCTACTACGTGATTCCCGAGAAACGGGGGCTGGTTTCGCAGCTCCTCCTCCTGTTCACCTTCCAGGGCGGAGACCTTGGTAACATGGCGCTCGGTGATTTCTCCGCCGGTACGGTGATGGGCCTCTACAAGATGGAGGGAACGTCGGAAGCCACGCGCTTGGCCAACAACGTCGAAGCTTACCTAAATACCCATTTCGGTGACTCTGCTCAGACCAACCTGGTTGGGATGACCATGCTGATGTCTCACCTGATGTCCCGTCTCACCAACAGCCAGTTGCTCAGTCTGGTGACGTCGATGGGGGCGGTTGGCCTCATCGTGATGCTGTTGATGGGATCGGTCGTCGCTGGTCTCATCGGCCTGATCCCCCTTGTGCTGACCATGGCCGTCAATTTCGGGATTATGGCCTACTCGGGGACGGCGCTTGACATCAGCACGCTGATGGTCTCATCTATCGCCATCGGGATTGGCGTCGACTACTCGATCCACTTTCTCTCGCGGTTCCGGCGCGAGTATCGAACCCATCGCCATGCTGAGAAGTCATTACAAACCACAATTCAAACCACTGGACGAGGGATTACCTACAACGCACTCACCGTGGCGTTGGGATTTGTCATCTTGCTCTTCGCCTCATTCAAAGGAGTGCGGAGCTTCGGCTCGCTGATCGCGGTGACGATGGTGGTCAGCGCGCTCTCCGCGATCACTGTGATCCCGGCCATCCTCATCCATTGGCGGCCGAAGTTCCTACTCAGAAGTGCCTGGGGAAAACGGGAGACCTACATTATAAGAACGGCGCACTGTGGGGCCAAGCCAGAACCGGCGAGAGATGTAAGCAGACTTGAAGAGACTAGCTCAAAAAAACTATAAGGAGGTAACGATGACGTTTCGGGAGCTTGGTTTAATTTCACTGTTGGCGGTGTTGGTGGCTGTGTTTTCCGGGGTGGTAGCTCTAGGCGATCTGACCGCCGATGAGATCCTGGACAAGGTGGAAGAGGAAGGGGATCTCCTCGCCGAAGGAGATCTTATTTCTGTCATCCGCTTCGATAACACGTTCTCCGATGGGACGACGGCCTACAACCTATTTGGGAGCTTAAGCAAGACCGGCAAATCGCTTGTCTACTTCCAGGAACCCGAGGACGTTCAGGGAACGCTCTTTCTCACCGTCGATCGTGAGAACGAGGAGGAGGATAGCCGCCTGTGGCTCTACCTGCCGCTTCTTGGACTTCCGAAGGAGTTGATCTCGGAGGAGGCTCGTGGGAGCAGTTTCGCGGGGAGCGCTCTGTCCTATGAGGATCTAGGTGGAGATAACCGCAACGCCGACTACGACGCAGATTTGGTGGGGGAGGATACGCTGACTATCGGTGAGCTGTCTCGGCCGGTCTACATCATAATGCAGATAGCCAAGCCGCAAGCCAATGTCGCTTACCTGACAGTTAAAACATGGGTAGACAAGGAGTATTTCATCGTCCTAAAGAGCGAAGCCACCAACGAGCTGGGCAAGCTGGAACAGATCATGGGCGTCCCGATGCTTGGAAAATTCGAAGGGCGCCTCACTGCTGACCAGATCATCGCCCGAGACATTCTCAAAGGTAGCTCTACGACGATCAGCTTCCTCGACCGTCGCCGCCCTGACGGAGAGATCCCCGACTCGGTCTTCGATCCGAATAACCTGGCCAGCTTTGATCCCAGTACGTGGGGCTTCGAGGGGTAACTCTTGTTTTCCGTCCGCTGCTGTCCTAACAGCGCCGTGGACGACGCGATTAGGCCGGGATCTAGGGCGGTGCCTCAAGGATGAAATTGAGGTGGGAATGTTTTTCCCTAAGGCAAGATGTTTTACACCAGTAGAAGGTATGTGTCGGCTGCGGTCGCCGTGGAGGACACAACTATATTAGGAGGAAAATATGTCCGAAGTATCTGTTTATGAA
>JAUWNS010000251.1 GCA_030612485.1 Candidatus Bipolaricaulota bacterium | reverse complement strand
TGCGCCTGGTTGAACCCTCGTGCACGTCGATCGACACGGCTCATCGGCACGTAGCTGACCACATCAAAGTGACCGAACGGCCTCGCATGGGTAATGTACCCGGCTAGACAGGAAGGGAGGAACCGTGCAACCATCCGTTCGTGGTCGAACTTGAGGGCACGAACGAGTCTTCCCCAACCGCTTGCGTAGGGACCGAGCGATCGCGCGAGGTCGAAGCCTCGATCACGCGTTCCGCACGCGCGACAAAGATCGAGGCCCTCTTCTGCAAGGGGCTCCTGGCACCGGTGACAGCGGGCCCCGTCAAGCGAGGGAAGTTCCTGGGTACACCGCTCGCACAGGAGGGCGAGCCTCTCCGTCCTCTCTCCGCACAGAAGGCATCGTGGCGGAAAGAGGACGGAAGCCAAGCCTTCGGCGACCCTCGTCACAAGGTGTGGCTCAGAGGATGAATGCCACACGTACGAGCTGGTTTGTGTATCCCCACTCGTTGTCATAGAAGGTCACGACCTTGACGAGGCGATCATCGACAACCTTGGTCATAGTGAGGTCGACGATGCTCGCCCGGGATTCCCCGATGATATCGGTAGATACGATCGGCTCCTCACTCACACCGAGGATGCCGACAAGCTCATCCTTCTTCGCGTAACTACGAAAGGCATCGTTTATCTCAGCCACGGAAACATCCCTCTTCATCTCCACGGTAAAGTCACTCACCGAGCCGGTGGGGACAGGGACGCGGAACGCGATACCGTCCATCTTTCCGACGAGGGCAGGGATCACCTTCCCGGTCGCCACAGCCGCACCGGTCGTCGTGGGGATGATGTTGATCGCGGCGGCGCGGCGGCGGCTGATCTTCTTGTGCGGCGCGTCGACCAACCGCTGATCGCCGGTGTACCCGTGCACCGTCGTCAGAAAGGCGTGGACGATTCCAAACTCACGTTCCAGTACATGGGCGACAGGTACGAGCGAGTTGGTGGTGCAGGAGGCGGCCGAAACGATCTTGTGCTCTTTCAGATCGACTTCTTTATCGTTCACTCCGTAGACGATCTGCGGGATCCCTTCACCTTTTGGGGGAGCGGATAGGAGGACGCGCTTCGCCCCACCTTCGAGGTGGAGGGCCGCCTTCTCCGGGGAGAGGAAGACCCCAGTCGATTCGACCACGAGATCTATCTCCATTTTCCCCCACGGAAGGTCCTTCGGGTTCTTCTCGGCGAGGATAGGAATGAAGGTTTTGTCAATGGTAATCCCTTTCTCGTCCGAGGTTACCTCTCGTCCATAGCGGTGATAGACCGAATCGTGGACAAGGAGGTACCGCGCCACATCCGGGGTGATAAATGGGTCATTGATCGCCACGATCTGCATATCCTCGCGTTCGAATGCGATCCTGAAGAACGCCCGCCCGATCCGTCCAAACCCGTTGATTGCCACCTTCTTCATCTCAAATCCTCCTTTACATGTTCTTATCTACTTGTTTCGCACGGGTAGATCGCTTAATTTCGTGTGCGTCATTCGTGCCATCAGTGATTCACTCCAGCCTTGGGCGCCAACCGGATGTATTCTTCGACCATACCCACGAAGTACCTATGGATTCGCGGATCACCGGTCAGCTCCGGATGAAAGCTCGACACAAGGACATTCCCCTGTTGCGCCATCACCACCGCTCCTTCGTGCTGAGCGAGAGAGACCACACCTTCGCCCAATCGCGTCACGTAGGGGGCCCGGATGAAGACTGCTGGAACGTTATCTCCGATCCCCTCCACCGCAAGGACCGTCTCAAAGCTATCCACCTGTCTTCCCGATGCGTTACGCGCAACCGTAATGTCGATCGCGTCGATTACTGGATCCTCTCGTCCCTCTACCTCGTGTGCAAGGAGGATCATCCCCGCGCAGGTTCCGAAGAGGGGGAGGCCTTCCCTTGCCAGGCGGCGAAGCTCTTCGAGGAACGATCCTGTTGCCAGGAGCGAGATTGCCGTCGATTCCCCACCAGGAAGGATCAGTCCCGAAAAGCCTGAAAGGTCCTCCTGTTTCTTGACGATTTTTCCATCGATTCCTAGCTGCGCGAGGCTTCGAAGGTGCTCCCGCACTGCACCCTGCAGGCCAAGGACCCCGATTCTCATCTAGCGGACCTGCATCATCTCGTGCGGGGGAATCTCCTCGATCGAGATTCCGACCATCGCCTCCCCAAGTTCCGCGGAGACCTCGGCAAGAACCTTGGAGTCGTTGAAATGGGGCGTCGCTTGCACGATCGCGAGCGCTCTCTTCTCCGGGTCACCGGACTTGAAAACGCCGCTCCCAACGAAGATTCCATCGCACCCAAGCTGCATCATCATCGCCGCATCGGCCGGGGTGGCGATTCCGCCAGCGGCAAAGTTCACGACCGGAAGCCCTCCCGTCTCGCGGATCAGGCGGAGGATGGTGTAGGGGGCACCCATCTCCTTGGCCATCACCATCAGCTCCTCCTCCGGAGCGGCGAGGACCTCGCGGATCTGCTCGTTCATCAGGCGCATGTGCTTCACCGCCTCGATGACATTCCCTGTTCCAGGTTCGCCCTTGGTGCGGATCATCGCCGCCCCCTCCGCGATCCTGCGGCACGCC
>JAUWNS010000182.1 GCA_030612485.1 Candidatus Bipolaricaulota bacterium | reverse complement strand
CCATTCTGTGAAGACCCACGCTGTTGGAAGCGACACTGAGGGGGGTTAGGGGATGGCTTACCAATCTTGGTTTGAGTGCATTCGCTGTGGCCGTCGTTATTCAATCGATGGTGTCGTCACCCGCTGTGGGGACTGTGGCGGTCTTCTCGATGTGGAACACGACATGCAAGCGCTCGAAGAGCGAAGTGCAAAAGAATGGAAGGAGTTGTTCGAAGAGCGGATCTGCTCTAGTGGATGGCCGTACACGAGCGGCGTGTGGGGAAAGAAAGAGTGGGTCGCTCCTGGGATAGAGCCTGACAACATCGTCTCCCTGGGTGAAGGGAACACACCTCTCTTACGTGTCGAGCAACTGGGTCGAGAGATCGGAATCCCGGGTCTATGGGTGAAGGAGTGTGGAATCAGCCACACCGGTTCGTTCAAGGACCTTGGGATGACGGTCCTCGTCTCGGCGGTCAAGCAGATGATCGCCGATGGGAAGCAGATCCGCGCGGTTGCCTGCGCCTCGACCGGGGATACCTCCGCGGCGATGGCCGCCTATTGCGCCGCCGCCGGGATCCCGGCGATCGTCTTCCTCCCCTATGGCAAGGTCTCTGTAGCTCAACTTGCCCAACCGATCGCACACGGAGCGCACGTCCTCGCACTCGACACCGACTTTGACGGGTGCATGAAGATCGTGCAGGAGTTGACCGAAGATAAGACGATCTACCTCGCTAACTCGATGAACGCGCTCCGCATCGAGGGGCAGAAGACGGTCGGGATCGAAATCACCCAGCAGCTTGGGTGGAAAGTCCCCGATTGGATCGTCATCCCCGCCGGGAATCTCGGAAACATCAGCGCCCTGGGACGCGGCCTCTCGATGATGAAGGGACTGGGGCTTATAGAGAGACTCCCGCGCATCGTCGCTGCCCAGGCAGAGAACGCCAACCCGCTCTACCTGAGCTACCTCTCCGGGTTCAAGGGGTATCGAAAAGTCGCGGCGAAGAGGACCCTGGCCTCAGCAATCCAGATCGGTGCCCCGGTAAGCTACGAGCGGGCGGTGAAGGTTCTCAAGGCCTTCGAAGGGATCGTCGAACAGGCAAGCGAGGACGAACTGGCTGATGCCGCTGCACGCGCCGATCGCGCCGGACTCTACGCCTGCCCCCAGACCGGCGTTGCCCTTGCCGCACTTACAAAGCTCGTCTCACGCGGGGATATCAAGAAGAGAGAGCGCGTCGTCGTCATATCGACCGCCCACGGATTGAAGTTCACCGAGATGAAGGTCGGCTATCATGAGGGAACGCTTGAAGGTATCACCCCTAATCATGCCAACCCACCGCTCGAACTCCCCGCCGATGTAGCAGCGGTCAAAGAGCGAATTGCACGCCTGCTCGATCATCGAGTTCTCTCATAAGAGGGCTGCGAACCTCATCTCTTATTTTGTCGCCGTCTCCTCCACCCCGGAGAAAAGGAGATCGAGAGGCCTTTGGCTCCACAGAACTTGTCCATGTGTTAATGCCTCTCGGGCGACGGGGTGCCCGGCTTTAACCTCCGCCAGGGTGTAAGGGAAGACGTCGATGTCCACGGGGAAACGGTCCGGAGAGTAAAGGGGAAGACGATCGAGGAAGGGACGATCGCTGTGAGCGAGGATCAGTAAGACGTCTACATCGCTCCCCACACCCAGGCGTCCATCGATCAGGGAACCGAAGACGACAACGGCCAACACCTCCGGTCGTCGCTTCGCTTCACCGGCAAATCGTTCCAGGGCAGTCCAGATGGCCTGTTCATCGATGGAGTAGACCGTTACAGAACTGTATGATCGCTTCTGAATAACGGATGGCATCATTGGCCTCCTGTTCGGTGTAGAACTCTGTAGGTGCTCCTCTCTCTAAGCCGTTGGGGTAGCGCGTGGGGGAATACGGAACGCGGAGAGAGCGTGGGGTCTGACGTTGTTTCTTGCGTGGAGGACACAGGCCTCTTCTTCTGGAGAGGATTGAGCCATGCAAGAAACAAGGTCTGACACCAAGCGCTCGCTTGCAAGCGCTCGGGAAGGCGGAACGGGGAACGTGCGAGAGATACAAGCTTTTTCTCTCTTGCTACGCTCATCGCTTGAGTCTTTCTCTGGGTTACCTTGCCTTAACCGTGAGGAACCACATCTTTGTGGGACATACCGTCACATTCATGCTTCAAGCGCTTCGGGATCAGATGAATGTACCGGCAGGACTCTTCGATAACGCCAAGAAAAGCAGAAGACAGGAAAATTGACGGGAAACGAGATCTCTCTGTCCCGTACCTTGCCTAGAGCGTGAGGAATCAAAGATGTAGATCGGCTGCTTCATTCTTTTCTATCCTCAGTTTGGAGATCCAGGGCAAACAACCCGTATAAAGGGACAAACTGCACTTTTATGCCATTGACGATCCTTTCTTGGGGCAGGCCTGCGTGAAGTATGTATCCTTTCACAGGTTGATACTTCTCGATAAAGCTTAGGAAGGACTTCCCAACACCCTTCACCACACCTGATTTCACCTCAAGCGGGATCACATGATCACGAGCTGGTACGATAAAGTCAACTTCACCCTTGGACTTGGTGCGCCAGAAGTTTAAAGGGATTTCCCTTTTCACCAGTTCTGTAGCTATGACATTCTCAATGAGATGACCCATATCAGTTCTATGGTTCCATCCTCTAAAGTCCTGACTGAGGTAGTTTCGCAATCCCGTATCAAGGAAGTAGACCTTTGGGTTTTTCGTGATCTCTAACCGTTTGTTAGTGAAGAAGGGGCGCACGAGTTTAAGTATGTATGTCTCCTCTAGGATTGAGAGGTACTCTTTTAAAGAAGCATACCTAAGACCTGATACCTGTGAAAGTTCGGAGTACTGAATCAGACTGCCAATCTGAAGCGCTAATGCTTTGACCAACTTCTGAAGGCCGGACTCTGATGCCAGCCGAAAGAAACCGCGGATGTCCTTGAGAAGATATGTGACAAAGATGTTCTTCAGGACTTCGGCTTTTTCCTCTTCATTCTGCGCGATTGTCACCCTGGGGTATCCCCCCCATATAGAAAACTCTTCGAAGTAAGGAAGAAGTCGACGGTGCAGCGAGGCGGAGATTGGAGTGCCGTGCGCGATCCGCTCTTTTAGGAGGGGTAGGAGTTCTGGTGATTTATATGACAAAAACTCCGCAAAGGAGAGCGGAAAGAGCTCGAAAACAAAGATCCTTCCCACCAGATACGCAGCGCTCACGGTTAAATCCAAACTGGAAGAGCCAGAGATAACAAACTTCGTATTGGAATGATCATAGAGGTATTTTAGGAGCTTACCCCCTTGCTTGGTGTGCTGGAATTCATCGATGAAAAGGTACCGCTTGCCCTTGACATAAAGTTGCGCGAATGCCTTGATGTCTTCATCGAAGAGGGCCACCAGTTCCGGATCCTCAAAATCCAAGAAGGCCTTGGGTCCTGGAAGGCCTTTGTACAGGCGGTTCATTAAGGTTGTTTTACCAACCTGACGGGCACCGACGATCACTATTATCTCGGGTGCAGAAAGGAACTTCCTGAGTTTGCCCTCTAAAATTCTGGGTATGTAAATTTTATCCCTGCTATTTTTCCCCATAGCACAATTTTAGCTGGAATAATAAGGCGGCGCAAGTTCGAACCAAGAGACTTCGTTCATGCTGAAGGCCAAGATCGGGGTTGTGTAATAGACCTCGCGGATGTTGCCCCCCGATTGCCATCAGTGCTTCGGGTAAAGGTCTGCTGTCTGAGCGAGGCACTTGCTTCCTCAATGGCATCGAGCACACCTTGCAAATCCAACCCCCGCGATGGAGGTAGTAATAAAGGACTCGCTTCATGTTCTCCACGACACCGACCACAAAGCAGGAGTCGAGTGCAATTCGCTGTGTCTGATCGAGGTAGTGCTCACAACCTGCCTGAGGATGACGCAACCGGAGTTATAGTGCTCTGTAGGATAGAAGGAGCCGATGTAGCGGTGGTCAAAGAGCGAATTGCACGCCTGCTCGATCATCGAGTTCCCTCATAAGCAGGCTGCGAACATGATCTCACCTTCCTTTGCCCTCTCGTCGCATCCTCGTTTCAATCCTCACCTGGCCCGAAGAGCGGGTGTAACGGAGAAACCCTAAGAATGAAGGTCTGACCCCGGAGTCCCTTTTCCGATCTCCTGCTGATCGACGGGATCGAGACGATCGACCTTGCCAAGAAATACGAGGAGGTTTTTCAGCCCGGAAAGTCAGACCCAACCCTGCTCCCTGCAGGGAGCCAAGCCCTGTTGCTTCTGCGTCATGTTCGCGTCGAGGAGATCGCCGCCCTCCCTGAGATCCCCAAAACCCTTGCCGAACGGATCGCCGAGATCCTCGGATCTTCTCGTGCGGCTTGACATATTGGATTAATCAGTCGATGATAGTTCAGGTGGTGAACCATTCTTTCGACAAGGAGGATACGATGCCGAACCGATTCAAGACACACAGGGACTTCAGTTGGACAGAA
>JAUWNS010000078.1 GCA_030612485.1 Candidatus Bipolaricaulota bacterium | reverse complement strand
GAACGATACTCCGACGTGTAGCAGCCCCGCCGCAATAGGGACGGACGCGGTGGCGCAGACATACATCGGGACTCCCGCCGCCATCATGATAAGGATCGACACGATCCCTCCACCGATGTACGCCGAGACCCCTCCTACGGGTGCGAGAGCACTAATCGCCCCGGCGATCAGTATCCCAATGATCAACGCCGGGCCGATCTCTCTCGGAAGGGTGATAAATCCGTAATGCAGGATCTGTATTGGGATCGACCGGTCTGTACGTGCTCCTGCTCGCGGTGTTGGTATCCGGTTTTGGGGAGGGTTTGCTTCCGCATGATTCTTGCCCATAAGCATCACCATGATGACACCGATGATCCCGGTGACAAGGGCGGCCAGCGGCCGGAATATGGCGAACGCACCGCCGAGGAGTGAGTAGGTGACAAGGATCGAATCGATCCCCGTCTGTGGGGTGGAGAGAAGGAACGCCGTCGTTGCTGCGCGGCTTGCCCCATGGCGACGCATCGAAGCCGCCACAGGTATCACCCCACAGGAGCAGAGGGGGAGAGGAACACCGAGGAGCGTCGCCTTGATCACCGGCTTGATCCCTCCCCGACCCAGATGCCGTTGCAGCCATTCCGCCGACATACCGACAGACAGCGCGCCGGCGATGAGAAACCCGAGCAGGAGGAATGGAGCCATCTGTCCGAGCATCTGCCAGCTGGCCAAGAGGATCTGCCATATCACGTCAAGCATTTCTCACTCCTTCCTTGCAAGAAAGCCGGATTCCCTTTCTCTCGCTAATACGTCAGGATTACCGGTCTTCGTCCAGCCTTGCTTCTACCTATCTACCGCTCTTATCTGCGTTCTTAGCGTCTTTGCGAGATACAATCCTTTTTCTCTCACCCGTTCGTTACACTCACTCAAGCCGCAAAGATCGCCAAGAGATGCCTTCGGTTCTAGTTCTTTTCCGTATGTAATTCTTTCCTTGGCGTTCTTTGCGTCTTTGCGAGGGTCATAAGCCTTTTCTCTCGTCTGCTCACTACGCTTACTCAAGCCGCAAAGGTGTCACGACACCAAGTGTCTAGACACAAGATTGCCAAGGAATATTTGTTTTCACTCTTCGTGTCTCCGTGTCCCCGAATCCCCCCTTCCCCCCGCCTGTCAGAATACGACGGCATACAGGTCTCTGCGGCTCGGCGAGAGACTCATCTCGTTAATCTTTCTTTGGGTTACCGTCAAGGAGGCGTTTCTCTCCGTCGAGCTCTCTGATCTGTTTGATATCCTGGGTCACCTCGATCGTCCCCAGGTACGACCCGTCCTTGTCTTTCACCGGGAAGTAGCGGATGTAGGCTGTCTTTCCCGACAGATCGATCCAGAATGACGCCTCATCGCGCTTCCCGGACTTAAAGTCATCTAAGATCCGATTGACCACATGCACGCTCTTTTGCGGGTGACAATTCTGCACCTTGCGGCCGATGATCGCCTCACTGCGCACGAAGATGCGGCCTGGCGCTTGGTTGAAGTAGCGCACAGTGTCTTCGTTGTCGATAAACGTGATATCCACTGGGAGGTTGTCAAAGATCGCTTCGATCTCGTTTATGGAGAGCGCACCTGCACTGAACATCAATTTACCCTGCTCATTCCCATGGTGTGTCTTTTCCTTGCCTGCGGGTGGAGGAGGGGTATCGGGAGTGAACGACGTGTAGCCGATCTCATCGAACTGGAATCGTATCGAGTGCCATTCCTGCTCGGCGATCACCTCGAGTGCGCTTGGGTAGAGGATACTGTTCTCCTTTTCGAAGTGCCCGGCGAACAGCTCTGCTAGGTCGTTTGCGCTTGCGGTGAGCCTCCCTCCCGGGTCATCGTTCACCAGATCGACCACCTCTTTGCGTGCCGCGCGGATGCGGTCGTGCTCCATCCACATGATTGCCGGTGGTTCAGTTATCCCGTGTTTCTCCAGGTACGGGAAGAGGACGTTCTCCTCGCGCAGGTAGTGGGACTCTGATTCGATGAGCTGTTGTGCGAGGAGATCCATCTCTTGCTTGTCCTCACTGGTCCTTTCGGGGTGACGGGAGATCTCCTCCAACCGGCGTGCGATCTTGAGCATCTTCGCATGCTCTTCCATCAGGATGTGGATCGGATGCCAAGTAGGGGTAGGATGATCCGCGTGTGTTGTCGCGCGGAACAGCTCCATGTGGACATCGCACAGCTTCTCCATTTGCTCGCGCGGGACTCCCTCCTTGATCAACTGCGCCTCCAATTGGGAGATCTCGAGTGGCGTCACCGTTCCCAAGAGCTGCTCGAACTCCTGTTTGAGATTTGCCGGACTTTCTCCCGCATGTAGACGAGCGATCATCCCCCGCAGGGCTTCCTTCCTTTCTCCGATCAATTCACTCATTATGCCTCCTGGTTAGTGTTTGCTAGCTTATTTGCCACGGTCCCTATCGTCGTCTGTTCGAGGAAGGCGATGATCTGATCGCGCACCGGGTCCCACACGCTGTGCAGTGCGCAATCCAGCCGTCCATCACAAGGGGAAAGCTCGAATACACACTCTCGAAACCAGTTATCGCCCTCGATTGTGCGCACGACATCCGCCAAGCTGGTCTGGTGTGGCGAGCGGGCGAAACTTATCCCCCCGTTCTTCCCCCGCGTAGAGCTGAGGATTCCCGCTCGTACAAGGGGCGGTACAAGCTTGGCGAGGAATGCCGCGGGGATCTCCTTTTTCGCTGCCAGATCCTTCACCAGAACCGGCTTATCGCTCGACTGGCGGGCCAGCTCTACGAGCGCGATCACCGCGTACTTTGTCGTCAACGAGTAGAGCATACATCCTCCAGATAAAACGATCTTTTTATCGCTTTATTATATAAAAGGATTCCTCTTTTTCAAGGTCCCACCACGTCAAGCGTGGACTTGGTTGCACCGACGTATACTGTAACTATGAAAACGATGCGGTACGTTTACTGGCAGCATGACGGCATGTGGCTCGGTTATCTCGAAGAGTCCCCTGATTATTGAACCCAGGGGGAGATGCTGGACGAACTGCAGGAGAACCTGAAGGATCTGTATCAGGAACTCACCAGCGGCAACATCCTTGAAGTCCGCCGTGTGGCCGAGCTGCAGGTGTCATGAAACGGCGCGACCTCATTGGTCAAATCGAGAAGAACGGCTGCATCCTCATTCGACACGGTGGACGGCACGATTGGTATCAGAATCCGAGAACGGGTGTCTGCCAGCCTATCCCACGCCATCGAGAAATCAAACAGCTTCTGGCCTGGCCAAGCACATCCTCAAGATGCTCAAGGACTGACACAACAAACCCTTGGAGTGCACGCGTTCATAAGCCGCCCGCTCAAGCAGTATTCGGATGCAGAAAACATCATTCAGTAGGTAAACCAGCAATCCTGCAGCCACAACCCAGTGTGCTAAGCAAGTGCACCACACTCTCTCAAGGCACTCGGATTCATCTGCAATTAGCCGCCTATTGTAGCCAGAAACACCAAAAATAAAGATCTGGCGTTGGCTGTTCGTGTCAAAGAAGGTGCGTGCCGAGTGGTCTCTGTGGTGTACGACGCACAACCTGTTGAAACTATGGCGGAGCGGACGGCGAACAGAGCAAGTCGTGGAGGATGAGGTGGCGATGGTAGCTGCGCCTTAAGGACGAGTAGTGCGCCGTCGGTGGCGAACACGAGTGGCCTACTGAGAAGAGAAAAGATCACTACCCCTTCCTGTTCGAGGGGGCACGAGGGCTGCGGAAGCGGGGAGCGAAAAAGACTCTCCCCCGCTAGAGTTGCTGGATGATTTGTCAGACAGGTTCTTGTATCAGAAACACCAAAAACAAAGATCTGACGTCGATGCCCGAGGTGGGAGACGGACAGGTGTTGGTCCTCCTCCTTGAGGATTTTCAGGCATTCGATGCCTACAAGGTGGCGGCGACACCAACTACGATCCTGATCGACGGGAAGGGGGTGATAGCCTGGATGAAAGAAGGGCAGATCGATGAACAAAGTCTACGCGATGCGCTGCGCGCGATCGCAGCGGAAGAAGATTGAATCTACCCAAAGGAGGAATTACAATGCTAAAGAAAGTCAGTCTATTAGCGGTGTTGGTATTGGTCCTGATGGCGGGGGCAGTCATGGCGGCGCAGCCAGCGGCCGATGGGAGTGTGGCGTGGCCGAGCAACGCAGCACCCCCGGTCCTTGACTACTCCGAGTTCGTTGGCGGGGAGTGGGGATTGGATCCGGGGGAGGTCGCGCTGGAGAGGCTGGATTGGGGCTGCTATTATGATTGCATGCTCCACATGTTCGTTATCTGTTACGAGACTTGTATGTGGTGGCCCCCAACATATGGATGGTGCATGGGGGCGTGCATGGCGGGTGCTGCAGCAGGTTGTACGGCGTCATGCTGGTGATGAAAAACTGAACGTGCAAGCAGGCTAACACAACTAAATCAGGGTGGACTGATGATCGTCCATCCTGATTTTTGAGGAGAAGACAGGTGCTGATTATATCTTTGTTCGCTTGGATCAAAGAACAGTTGCGCCAGATGCGCGGCCCGCTACCTTGGCAACTACAGATGATCAATGAGTTGTGGCTGGCAGCAGCAGTCCTGATCCTATTTGCCGGTTACTCCTCATACCAAAGCCTTCGCCTTCTGGGAGAATGGAAAGAGTTTATTGATGATCCTGCCACTCTTTTGCAAATCCCTGGGTTTGCCCGTTATCTGGAATGGTACATGCTGATCGCATTAGCGGCCCTCACTGCGACTACCAAGGTTCATTTTCTCCGGTTCTTGCTTCCTACCCCTGAGACTCTCTTTCTTCTTGCCTCTCCGGTACCGCGGTGGAAACTATACGGAGCTCGGCTGACTTACGCTTTGCTGATTAATTTAGTGCTCTTCTCTGCTATCTCGCTGCCCCCTCTTGTGGTGATTGGGGTCTGGTCGGGGAATGGAATACTCTTCTACTTTGGGTTGCTTGCTACAGTAGCCATATTTACCTCTTTGACGGCTACTATTGTTGGAGCGTTGCTGGCTGCGTTGATGGTCTTTCTGGTGCAGTTTATTCCTCCCTTGTGGCGGATACTGATACGCCATAGGTATGACAGGATGTTTCCCCTCATAGCCGTCGCCTACCTGGCAGCAACGTCTATGTTACCACAGCTTCCGCCCTTTCTTCTCCCGCGACGGCTCTTTCACCTCGCGTCTTGGGCGGCCGAACCGTTGGTGATCGCTGCAAGTAGTGATCCATTTGCTTATCTGGGCAGTGTAATTTTCCACCTCCTTCTCCTGATAGGGACTACAGCCGCACTCGTCGGGCTATTTCTCGCCGTTTACAGCCGTATCTGCCGGGGAGTTTCCTTCCAAGCGGCTTCCATTGGTAAGAGCAGCTTTGTTTCGGGGCCGCTTCGGTTTCGCCGCTGGCCGCTTTTCCGAAAAGACCTCTCCCTCTGTTTGCGCTGCTTTCTTGAGCCGGTGGCTTTAGCTGGGATAATGACCTATGTGTTCTTTTTTTTTCTGGACCACCGAGCTCCTCCCGCAGGAGTCTTGCTGTTGACACTGGCAATGTTTGGCATAACCGGCATAGGCTTTATCGGGACTGATACCCTTTCGAGTGAGAGAATGGCCTTCTTTCTGTTGCGGTTGTCGCCGCTGTCGACCTTCTCACTAGCAAAAAGCAAAGTATTAGTTCTCTTTAGTTATGCCACTGCCTTTAGTTTGATTATTATGATAGTACACATAGGTCTTCTTTGCTGGAAGGGTTCTTCTTGGTGGGAATTGATAATCTTCTTTCCAATGATTCTTTCATGTACTGCATTTCCTTTGATCACGCTTGGTTTCTGGGGTGATTCGCTTGTCTTTTCCCCAAAAGGACGGCATCCATCAATGCTGCCCACTCTTGACTGGGTATGCAGAATGGTGCCCGCGATTGTAGCACCACCACTCCTTCTCAGCCTTTTTCGCCACGTGTACTACCTGCGCGATCGGCCGCTGCTTTTGGCGGGAGTGACCATTAGTCTGTCTGCGGTTTGCGCGATCGGTGTTTACTTTCTTCTCCGTCTCGTCGCCCGCCGTCTCGCGCGGATCGAATGGTTGTAAATAAACGAAAGGAGGAATATTGATCAAGCTGAGCGGGCTTACCAGGCGCTACGGCGCGACCTTGGCGGTAGACAGCCTCGACCTTGAACTGCAGCCGGGGGAGATCTTCGGCTTCCTCGGCCCGAACGGCGCCGGGAAGACGACGACGTTCAAGATGGTGGTGGGACTCCTGCGACCGGATCAGGGGACGGTGGAGGTCTGCGGTTACGACATCAAGGGGCAAGAGCGGCAAGCCAAGGCGTGTATCGGATTTGTCGCCGATGATCCGTTCCTGTATGACAAGCTGAACGCGGTCGAGTTCTTGGAGCTGGTCTGTGCGCTGTGGTCTGTCCACCGCCGGGAAGGGGAGGAGCGGGCCAGACGGCTGCTCGAGCTGTTCGACCTGGCCGATGTACGCGGCGATCTGATCAACACCTACTCCAAGGGGATGAAGCGCAAGATCGCCCTCGCCGCGGCGCTGATCCACGATCCCCAGGTACTGATCTTGGATGAGCCGACCGACGGGCTTGATCCGCCGGCGGCACGGATGGTGCGGGATCTGCTGCGCGAGCTTGCCGACCGTGGTAAGACGGTATTCCTCTCCACGCATATCCTGGAGATTGCGGAACGGTTCTGCGATCGGGTGGGGATCATCGACCGCGGGAAGTTGGTGGCGGTGGGACCGGTGAAAGAACTGCTCGTCGAACACCGGGAGGCAAGCCTGGAGGAGCTGTTCCTCAAGTTGGTGGGGGGAGACAAGCAACAGGAGATATTGGCTTATCTGGAAAAGACCGGTGGCAAGCAAGCAGACGCGCAATCTAGTCGATGAACGTGAACGCTCGCAAAGCGGGAGGGCCGGGGTCAGATCTTTGCTTTTGGTGTTTTTCTCCTAGGGCCTCGATCCGAGTCATCATTTGCCCTACCAATAAGCCCTGATGGGCCAACCGATCGACTGCTTCTAACCAGCAAGATCCGACCCCAAAGACTGGTTAGTACTCGAACAGCGCACCACTCAGGTTCGGTTCCCAGTTATCGGCCCTGACACGGTCGACCATCTCTGCGACGGCGGCGAGTGCAGCCAGAGTGTTCAGATGCGAGCCTTGCGATGCACGATAGCCCCACGCGCGGGCGTTCATCCAGTCGCTCGGCTCGGTGTTCGCCACGTTGTCGGGGAAAGCATTGCTGGGTCCGGCTAGGCTCTCCACGTAGACAGGGTCTGGATTAAGTCGACACCATAGACCAGCCGTATGGTGAAATCCGTCGTACGCCTGGTGAATGTGCGGCTTGTCCACCGCAACCTGGACGTGATCGATACTCGCAAAGACGAGCATTACCTTGAGATCGGGAAGGACGTCGGCGAGGAGTGGGTAGTTGTGCACAGTGGTGCGGAACGGCCAGTTGGCAGCGGCCTCCTCGGGGGTTGCCAGGTTCCGCGGCCAGGTCTCACGCGTCAACGCACCGTTGTCGAGGAGTGCCTGTGTGAGCGCTGCGGACCAGTAATCCTTCCCCCATAGCCTTGGGTGCTTATAGGAGAGGATGTAATCGGGTCCGTCAGGTACGGCGAAGTAGGGTCTCCCATCAGGGTATTCCTCATCTTGCAGCCAGCCGGCTGTCGAATAGTCGATATGGATCTTCGTTGGGGTGTAGTCCTCAGGGTAATAGTACGGATTGAAGACGGGAGTCCGATCGTCGGTGTAGTAACCTGGTTCGAGTGGATACATCGCGTCGATCGTCGGGTTCTCGCGACCGATGAAGTACTTCACATGGGAAAGGTCCTGCCCATGCAGCGCAAGGACGTTGGTGGCGACGATCCCCGAATGGGAGAATGCGTAGAGACCTACGTTGCCGGTGAGTGGTGTGATGTCGATCAGTTCGCCTATGGTGAGTCCATCAACGTTTGTAATCTCCCCGGACGCGAAGCGGATGACATCGCGCAGTGCCGCCAAACAATCAGGTCCGCCGTAGTCGTAGACGCCATCGCTCTGCGCATTGGTTCGCCGGTCTTTCAATCCGGGCCACAGGTACGATACGTAGATCACACCGATTCGATCCGCGTCCAGCTCGATATCAAACCCTGCCTGGCCGATGAAGAAGCCGGAGACATTTACGACCACCGGTGCTCCCTCTGGGTACCGAGGCCTATCCGGAAGCTTAAGAAGTATCGCGATCTCCCCGATTCCCGAGGAATCGATGGACGTAACCACTTCGTTCTTCGCCGGGTTTTGCGGCTTGTTTGCGGTTGACCCAGCGACAGATTGACTCTGTGTAGGATATTCCCAGACGATATTGCCAGAGGGGTCCACCTCGATTACCCGATGGTTGAGCGAGTCGGCGATGAGGGTATTCCCATTCGGCAAGCGATCGGCGTCGTAAGGCGATCTCGTCCTGGTGCATTTCCATACTACGTTACCGCCCGGCGTTACCTCGATGATCCGATTGTTCCGGGAGTCGGTGATCAAGGTGTTCCCGTTATCGAGGCGATCGGCGTCGCGGGGCCAATTGAGAGTATCGGTTCCAGTCGGGCGGTATTCCCACACGATAGATCCGTCGGATGCGACCTCAAGGATGCGGTTGTTGTTGGAATCGGCAAGGAGGGTGTTTCCGTTCTCCAGCCGGTCTGCGTTGTGCGGACCGTTGAGGTGATACCTGTCGCCCCCGAGAATTCCGGTTTCGCCGAACTGCCAGACGATCGTTCCTGCGCGGTCGATCTCGATCACGCGGTGATTGTCGCGATCGGTGATCAATAGGTGATCTTTTGGGAGTCCATTAGCGTCGTTGGGGTAGTGCAGTGCGGAGCCATCGCTAAGAGAAACCTCGTCGCTCGACCATACGATCTTTCCCTGTGCATCGATCTCGATCACGCGGTCGTTCCCTGTGTCGGAGATTAACATGTGATTATCGGAGAGAGGATCAGCGTTGTGAGCAAAGAGCAGACCTTGCGAGAACGACCAGACCACTTGACCTGCTCGGTCAATCTCGATGATCTGGCTAGCACTCCCCTCTGATGTTCGCTTCCCTCCGCTCATAGTGGCTGGCGGCGGTCCTCCAGTGGTAATCAGGGTGTGCCCGTTTGGCAGGCGATCGACGTCGTGTGGAAGGCTGAGGTTTGAGTCTTCCTGGGATTGAGAGAGAGCAAGCAATGCGATAAATGCTACCATGATAGACGTACAAAAAACTGTGAGAATCCATCTGGGTGAGTGCTTCTGGGTAAACATGGATTGCCTCCTTGCAGGCGCAGTACGAACATTGCCGCAGGTCACCTTGATTATGGAGATTAGTATAGATTACGCCTGCAAACCTGACAATTCTGCGGTTTTGGTTCCTTCTCATTTCGTTCGCACGGGACGGATGCCGAAGAGAATTCACCACGAAGGACACGAAGAATGGAAGTGGGGGTAAAGGCCGGGTTCTTGATGAACTTCAATGTCACCAAGCTTAAGGGTGGGATCAAGCGCTTTGTTCTTTCACTCCTTCGTGCTCTTCGTGTCCTTCGTGGTAAAATAAGTATCCTTACTCTCCGACTGCCTTTGGGAGGGCAGCCTTCTCAGGGAAGCGAGAGATGGTCGTCCCTGGAACCGGGATGGCGACTCGATCACCTGCTTCGAGGGCGGTGACCGTTCTTGCTCCTTCACTGCGTGGTGGGTTGAGGAGGGTGATCGGCGTGCCAGGAGTGACATCGAGTTTTTCCAGAAGGGCTAGGCCAACCTGAGTCTCCCCCAGGCTGACGCAGCTCGTCACCCGTCCGAGATAGAGGCCGTTTCGATCGATCACTGCCGTGCCACTGTGGATCGGGCGCGTACCGACTGCGTTGACCTGGAAGCGCGCGATCTCCCTTCTGGGTTTCGTGTACGCGGTGACGCAGGTATCCCGACCGATGAAGAACGGCTTGTGCAGTTTGACATACGCGCCGAACCCAGCCTCGTACGGATTAACAGCGTAATGCCCAGCCAGCTCGTGTCCGTAGAGAGGCAGCCCTGCTTCGGTGCGTGTGGAGTCGCGTGAGGCGAGTCCGCAGGGGAGGAGGCCGAGTGGTGTGCCGACCTCGATTAGTTTCTCCCACATCCACATGGCAGCAGGAGGTGCGGAGTAGAT
>JAUWNS010000205.1 GCA_030612485.1 Candidatus Bipolaricaulota bacterium | reverse complement strand
GTGCCGTTCTTCCTCTGTAAGACTCGTTAGATCGGAGTAGGGGAGCGTGAACCTTACTTGTAGGATTCCTTCCTTCTCCTTCTCCGGGTCGAATAGGTACAGGAGCGGATTATTGAATCCCGCCAACAATATCCCACCGTGTCGCAATACGCGGAACGCCTCGTTCCACACAGGTTGAATCTCGGGGCCGAAGCAGTTGGAGACGGGGTGGACGATTAGATCGAACGATTCATCGGGAAAGACGGATAGGTTGCGCATGTCACCCTCGATGGTGGTTATGGCAAGATCATCCCTTTCCGCGACGAGTCGATCCTGCGCTAGTTGTTTCGGCGAGTTATCGAACACGGTGACGTTCGCTCCGGCTGCGGCAAGGATCGGACCTTGCTGTCCGCCGCCCGAAGCAAGGCAGAGGACATCGCACCCCGAAAGCTCCTTTGGGAACCAGGATCTCGGCACGGGTTTCGTGGGAGTCAGGATGATCTCCCACTCTCCTTGTCGTGCGGCTGTGATCGCTTCCGGGCCGACCGGAACGGTCCATTGGTTCCCTTTCGCGACTTCCTTATCCCATGCACAGCGGTTGAACGCCCGTATATCGTTCATCACCCTCCTCCTTTGTAAGCCAGGACTATACTAAAGAAGCGCGATCCGGGACAACTACCATCGTCGCCCGAAACCTCAAGAACATAGTGTACATCCTTGAAACTACACGCCTAACGACAATACTGCTCACTTAAGTATCTCAATTACATACTTGATGCCTTTTTGTACAGATGACCGTGGCTGGCGTGATCGAGTTGGCCACTTGAAGCGGATGTTCCCCCCTCGCGAAGTAAGAAAGGCGGTTCCAGACGGAGTTTTCGTATGTTTCCCGCTGCATTGTAGCCACTAATCAATGATGTAGGCCCCTTGACATATCGATAGTCTCTCTGTATAATGTACTCACTATGTACGTTGATGCTTCGACTGTTCGCACACCTACAGGCAAGAGTTACACCCGGTACCTGTTGCGAAAGTCCTACCGTGAACAGGGAAAGGTTAAGCACCGGACCATCGCCAATCTCTCTTCCTGTACCCCCGAGGAGATCGAGGCGATTCGGCTGGCACTGCGCCACAAGCAGAACTTAACAGCGTTGGCCAGTCTCAAAGATGATTTTCGCCTCGAACAGGGATTGTCCGTGGGCGCAGTGTGGACCGTATTCGATGTTGCGCGACGATTGGGGGTCGTCGATGCCCTTGGATCAACTCGTGCCGGCAAGCTGGCGTTGTGGCAGGTAATCGCACGGGTGATCAATCATGGTTCACGGTTGGCCGCGGTGCGCTTAGCAGGATCGCATGCTGCCTGTGACGTTCTGAACCTCACGAAGTTCAATGAAGACGATCTCTACGACAACCTCGCTTGGCTGGCAGATAACCAGGCGAAGATCGAGGATCGTCTGTTTACGCAGCGGAATGGGAGGAAGCGTGATGAGAACAAGCAGCAGCTGTTCCTCTATGACGTAACGAGTAGCTACTTGGAAGGGACAAAGAACGAGCTTGGTGCCTTTGGCTACGACCGGGACAAGAAGAAAGGGAAGCGACAGATCGTGATTGGCTTGTTGTGCGATGAGACAGGGATTCCTCTTTCGATCGAGGTATTCAAAGGGAACACGAAAGATCCGCAGACCGTTGGTTCGCAGGTGAGCAAGGTGGTGAAGCGGTTTGGCGGGGGTGAGGTTACCTTTGTTGGCGATCGCGGGATGATCAAGTCTGAGCAGATCGAGGATCTAAACAAAAAGGGATTCCACTACATCACCGCGATCACCAAACCGCAGATCAAGAAGCTGTTGAAGACCGGGGTGATTCAGATGTCTCTCTTCGATCAACGGCTGGCAGAGGTAGAGACTACCGAAGGTATCCGCTATGTCCTTCGCCGTAATCCGATACGGACAATGGAAGTGAGGCAGACACGACAGGACAAACTGCAGGCGGTGCAGAAAGAAGTTGCCAACCAGAACCTGTACCTGGCGGAGCACGCGCGGGCTCATGTTAAAGTGGCTCAGCGCAAGGTACGAAAGAAGATCGAGCGGGTAAGACTCTCGGGATGGCTGAGCGAGAGAGTGACTGACCGTGTGATCTTGCTTAGCGAAGACAGTGCTGCCCTGGCAGAAGAGGCGAAGTTGGACGGGTGCTATGTTCTGAAGACGGATCTCGACAAGGACGTAGCATCCAAGGAGACGATCCACGAGAGGTACAAGGATCTGGCACTGGTGGAGTGGGCGTTCCGCATCAGCAAGACCGTTACCCTGGAAGTAAGGCCGGTGCATGTGCGGACTGAGTCGCACACACGCGGACATGTATTTGTGGTGATGCTCTCCTACCTGATCATCGCTGAGTTGGCACGCTGCTGGCAGGATCTGGACGTGACGGTCAATGAGGGGATCAGTCAGCTTGATACACTCTGCGCTACACAGTTCTTGGTCAAGGGGCAGGTTCGCTGCAACCAGATCCCGCAACCACGGCCATTACTCCAACAGCTACTCAAAGCCGCGCAGGTCACCCTGCCTGAGGTGCTCCCTAGCAGAGGAGTAACTGTGACCACTAGGAAGAAGCTGACCTCGCGTCGCAAGAAACGGTAACCCATGCGGGGTTCCAGCCGTATACCCATACTCCCATTCAGGGGAACATCCGTTGAAGACCTTTCGTTTGACCGCGCGCGGGTTGCGCCGACCCAGTCGTGGTGCCACCCGTTCTTCCAGTATCTCGTCAAGAACGCTTGCATGAAATGCTTCCCTCTCCTGAGGGGGGAAAAGCGACGAAAGGGGCAAGTTTTCGTCGAATAACTCGTACAGCATGTACATAAGATAATCGATCAGGATCCTCCCTGGCTTTCAGTGCAGCTTCGTGCATAAGTCCGCGCACTGCAAAATGCGCCATCATAAATCCATAGAACTCCTGGCGGACCAGGTCGGGCCGCTTGCTGCGTAAGACAATTCGCTTCCCTCGCAGATGTGTTTTGAACTCGTCAAAGGCGTTCTCGATCTCCCATCGATCGTGATAGAGCGCGGCGAACTCCTTTGCTGGCCCTTCTTGCGGCTCCAGGATGGTGGTAATGAGTCGATAAACAGGTTCTGCATCCGGTACGTCTTTGAGCGTATACTCGATAACCCGCACGGAAATTCCGTTGGTGTCGTGACGACGGTCTTTGGTCGAGGGGTATATCTTGCTCAGGTAGGACCCGTCGCGAAAACGTTTCAAACACGGTAGTATCAGGTTCTTCTTCACGCGCCAAAGAAGATCCGCTCCCGTTTCTTTAGACTTCTTCCAGAGTCCATAGCTGAAGAAATTTCGGTCAGCAAGACACAACATTGCCGGTCGCAAATGTTGTACGACCTCTTTGCTTAAGGTAGCTTCTCCTGTATGGTATCCTGCCATTTGAGATCCAAATAGAACATGGGTTCCATTCTCCACTAACGAAACAAATCGAATCTGCGGAAAGGCGCTTTCACCACGGCTGGCTCCGGGCCTGCCATACGCATCTGCGTTCTGTTCTGTGTCGGCAATGTCTAGCGTACTGCCATCGATCGAAACAACCCGCCACTTCCGATACCAAGTCCCTTGCGTCGTCTTCTCCGGACCACGCACTCCAATAGGAGCAACTATCCTGTCATGAAGCCGCTTCACCGGCTCGCTGCCCACTCGCGCCCGCGCCTGGGAGATCCCCGCCCGCCCCGTCACCTTGATCGGTGTTCCCGGTCCCATCAGCCAGCGAACCCCTTCCAGCAGGCAACGCAATACCTCTCTGCATGAAACCTGCATGTACAACGCCAAGGCGACACAATAGTAAACCACCACATGCGCTGGCAGATCTCGCTGCCTCTTGCTCCTTTTCCCTGTCTCTTCCAGTACTCGCTCGATCTCCTCGATCGGAAACGTCCTGGTGATAACGCCTAAACTGATGTAGTCTGTTATCCGTGTCCCTTTTGGAAGTTCTGCTGCTGTGCGCGCCATCTGTTGCCCCCTTTCTTGAAAAGATAGCGCATTCACAGACAGAAGTAAAGCCTAAGTGAGCAGTATTG